>CAZMRA010000285.1:0-4243 GCA_964568485.1 uncultured Caldilineaceae bacterium
AGATGCAGGGATTAAGGCCCAAGATTTGGACGAGGTCGTGCTGGTCGGTGGTTCCACCCGCATGCCGATGATCCAAGAATTGGTCCGCAGTCTGACCGGCAAAGACGCACACAAGGGCGTGAACCCGGATGAGGTCGTAGCCGTGGGCGCTGCGCTACAAGCTGGCGTGTTGGGTGGCGAAGTAAGCGACTTGCTCCTGTTGGATGTCACCCCGTTGAGCCTGGGTCTGGAGACGATGGGCGCAGTGATGACCGTGCTCATCCCGCGCAACACGACGATTCCGACCAAGAAGACGGAAATCTTCAGCACCGCGGCCGATAACCAGACAGCAGTCGATATCCATATTTTGCAGGGCGAACGGCCAATGGCGCGAGACAACAAGACGCTGGGTAACTTCCGCTTGGATGGAATTCCCGCTGCCCCGCGTGGTGTGCCGCAGATCGAAGTGACCTTTGACATTGATGCCAATGGCATCCTCAATGTGACCGCCAAAGACAAGGCGACCAACAAAGAGCAGAGTGTCAAGATCACCGCTTCTACCAACCTGTCGCAAGACGAAGTCGAGCGCCTGGTCAACGAAGCGAAAGCGAATGAAGCTGCAGACCGCCAAGCCCGTGAACTGGTCGAGGTCCGCAACACTGCCGACAACCTAATCTATGTGACCGAAAAGTCGCTCAATGAATTGGGCGATAAGGTGCCGGCCAATGACCGTGGCCAGATCGAGAATGTGATCGAAGAGTTGAAGCAGGCCAAAGAGGGCAGCGATGTTGCCCGCATTCGCTCGCTGACGGAGCAATTGCAACAGGCCAGCCATGCGCTGACCCAGCAAATGTATCAGCAAGGCGAGAATGGCGCTGGTCCAACGGGTCCCGCAACCGATGGCTCGCCCAATGGCAACCCTTCAAGCGAGGATGATGTGGTCGAAGGTGAGTTCCGCCAAGTCTAAGCGGAGAATTAGCCACTAGCACAAGAAGCCCCGTGGCCCAAGCTGCGGGGCCAAGCAGAGAATCAGTACGAGAACGGGCGGGGCGAGTAGCTCCGCCCGTTTTATCGAACGGAGAAATGGGATGTCGAATATTTTCTATCCCAACGATCCACGCCGTGGATACCGGCCCAACCGCAGGCCTGCGCAAGAGCCGCGCTTGACGGTTGAAGATTATGAAAAGCTGGCCGCGCATTATCAAGAGTTAAAACGACAATTTGAGCAGCAAAGCAAAACGCTGAGCGAACAAGCCAAGTTGTTAGAAGAGTACAAAAATGAGCTTGCCATCAAAACCGAAGCGCTCCAGCGCCAAGGGGAGGATTTGAAACAAACAGAGAGCAATCTACTCTGGACGCGCGCCGCCTTGGAGCAGGCACAACAGGCCCAAGAAAAGGCTCAAGCGGAAAATTGGCAAGAGAAATATGCCCTTCTACAAGCCGAGATGGAAAGTGTGCGCAAGCGCTGGGAACAGCGGCATGCGTTTGAGGTCAACGAAGCACGTAACCGCATTCTGGAGGATATGCTCCCGTTGGCTGATCATCTGGATATGGCCTTGCAACATGCGGCCACACTCGAACCAGAAGGCTTTCGTTCGTTTGTCGCCAATATCGAGGCGACCCGGCAAGCTTTTCTTGAGACCTTGAAACGGTATGGCGTGGAACGGTTGGAGGCAGCGGGCCAACTCTTTGATCCCAATTTGCATGAAGCGATTGGCTATGTTGTCGATGCCCAAACGCCTGCCGATCATGTGATCCAGATGACACGCGCCGGTTATTTGGACGGCGAGCGGGTTTTGCGTGCTGCGCGCGTGGTCGTCAGCAAGGGCAGCGAATAGCCTAGTAAGAGAGGATGCCGAGCTGATTGAGCAGCTTATGTTATGCAGTGCCTGACTCACCTTCTAAGTGTATGAACAGCGATTCAGTTGTGAATCTCAATCCGGGCTTGCATAACATTTGTAGGTAAGGTGACTATGGAATACAAAGATTATTATAAGATTCTCGGTGTGAGCCGCAACGCCGATGAGAAAGAGATCAAAAAGGCGTTTCGCAAGCTGGCCCAACAATATCATCCGGACAAAAATCCGGGGAATCAAGAGGCGGAGCGCAAATTTAAAGAAGTCAATGAGGCTTACACGGTCTTGGGTGACGCGGATAAGCGCTCAAAATATGACAAGTTTGGTGCGCAGTGGGAGCAATATGAGCGTGCCGGCGTTCGACCTGAAGATATGAATTGGGGCGGCTTTGGCGGACGCACGCGCACTGTTTCGCCCGAAGAGTTCCAGCAGATGTTTGGTGGGAACAGCGGCTTTTCTAGCTTCTTCGAAACACTTTTCGGGGGGGGTATGCCAGGTGCCGGGGCGCGCCCTGGTCAACAATACCGCCAACGGGCAGGCTATGATCCTTTTGCTGGGGCGCAAGAGGCCACCAATGAAGTGGCTGCTCAGGTGACCCTCGAAGAGGCGTTTCATGGGACCACCCGCATGGTGCAATTGATGGATGGCACACGGTTAGAAGCGAATATCCCCCGCGGGGTCAAAACTGGCTCCAAAGTGAGGATGCGCGGCGCCAGCGGACAAGGCGACATCGTGCTGCGGATCGAAGTGCTGCCGCATGCCGAATTCACCCGCGAGGGCGACGATCTCCGCATCAAGCTCCCATTGGATCTGTACACCGCCCTCTTGGGGGGTGAAGCGGTTGTGTCGACCTTGGAACGGCCTTTGGCGCTGACGATTCCTGCAGGCACGCAGAATGGCAAAGTCTTCCGCCTGCGCGGACAGGGGATGCCAAAATTGAAACAACCTGATCAGCGGGGCGATCTGTTGGCCGAGGTCTCGGTGACCCTACCTACCAACCTAAGTGATGAAGAGAAGCGCTTGATTGGGCGCTGGCGGGAATTGCGCGGAGAGCGCTAAAGCGAATCACTCGAACAACCGCAAGTAGAGGGGATGATGTCCACCGAATTAAAAGCAAGCGCGCAGCGTGTTCAAGCAGCTTTGCACGAGCGCGGTTTTACCAATCAAGTGATCGAACTGCCGGGCTCGACTCGTAGCGCCGCCGAGGCTGCCGCAGCAATTGGCTGTACGGTCAGCCAAATTGCCAAATCCCTGCTCTTTCAAGGAGCGACCAGTGGCCGCGCGCTCTTGGTTATCGCCAGTGGCAGTAATCGGGTGGATGAGCAACGAGCCGCGGCCCTGTTTGGCGAGCCACTACACAAGCCCAAAGCCGATTTTGTGCGCGAGCAGACCGGCTTTGTCATCGGCGGGGTGCCTCCGATTGGCCATAATCAGCCTTTGAGCACTTTGATTGACGAAGATCTTCTACAATATGAGGAAATTTGGGCAGCGGCGGGGCATCCGCATGCTGTCTTCAAACTCACTCCCGCTGAACTGGTTGCCATGACCGGAGGTCAAGTAGCAACGCTTGGCTTACCCTGAAACTCTTCGGGCGTATCAACGTAGAGTTAATCAAATCCTGTAAATAGTTTTAGGGTACGCACAAGGAGAGTGAGAAACAATGACCTTTCAAACGCAAAATGAGCTCCGTCGCCAAAATGGCATTGTAGCCGGAGTTTGTGGTGGGCTTGCGGCCTTTTTCGGAATCGATGCGTTCTGGTTCCGTCTTCTATTTATTCTATTAATGTTGCCCGGTGGCTTGCCCGGCGTTCTGCCGTATATCGTGTTGTGGATTATTATCCCCCGCAAGTAGCCCAATCGAGAGCTATCCGTAAAGTGGCTGCGCCATGCGCAGTGGGTTTGCCACTCCCATGACGCAGGTTTTACGGATAGACTCTTAGCTCTCCAAGACCAGCTCTGCTTTGAGTTGCGCAACGTCACGAAAACCAACCAGAACTCGACGATCTTCATCCCACAAAGACAACCAGACCGTTTGCAAACTACTCTTAAGCGTCAGTTGAACAGATTGCTGGAAGAGCGGATTTTGCTCGTGGCATTCCTGTAAACGATAGTTTGGAATGCGTGGGCTGAGATGATGGATGTGGTGAAAGCCGATATTGCCGGTGAACCACTGCAGCACCTTGGGCAACTTGTAGTATGTGCTGCCGGCTAGGGCAGCCAGTGTATAGTTCCACTCGGGGGTATGTTCCCAGTAGGTGCGCTCGAATTGATGCTGCACATAAAAGAGCCACGTCCCGACACTGCCAGCGATGATCATCACAGGCAATATAATTTTCATGACATCGCCAAAACCGATCAGCAGAGACCCAGCCGCTATCCACAGGGCAATCCCAAGATTGGTCCACCAC
>CAZMRA010000285.1:4343-6257 GCA_964568485.1 uncultured Caldilineaceae bacterium
TCATTCGCGCGACGCGATTTAAAGAATGAGGCATGACCGCAATCATGTTGAATGATAAAGATGCGCACCAAAAAACCAGCTGCCGGGAGAGCCAACAACAAGGTCAGCCAATAGCTAACGGATAAGCTGAGATACATCAGTACCCAGCACAAAAACAAACCACCAAACGAATTCACAATCTGCCAGATACTGATTCGTACATCTGGTTGCTGATATTGAGCAACTAGAGCACGCCAGTTGCTAGACAGAATGTTGTGGGAATTGAGCGTCATGTATGATCAAAATCCTTATTAAGCGGTAGATGAGTTTCGGACAGCCCGTTTGGCATTGTCCGTGGTACCGGCTGCAGATTGGGCAAGCCAACTTGGCCCCCGCTCAGCAGTATAACAGCCCCCTTGGTTATCAACGATTTTCTATTAGTCTTAAAGTACTAAAGGTGTGATTGCTCTATTCCTTGCTGGGCGGTATAGTTAGGCAGCCAACCACGCGATTGACTCAAGGGGAAAGTGCGAGGAACAGGGAGGATCGGGCCAATGCCAACCAGAGGCGTGCAAGTAGTCATCTTTAACGAGGAGCGCAGCCAGGTATTACTGATCAAACGCGAGGATTTCCGAGTCTGGACCATTCCGGGCGGTCGCGCAGAACCGGGCGAAACGCTCGAGGAGACGGGCTGCCGAGAAGTGCTCGAAGAGACTGGCTACGTTGTTGCGATCGAGCGATTCGTGGGCGAATATTGGCGCCCACAGCTCGCTAAGGGCGGCTCCTTGAACTACTGTTATGTGGGGCGCATTATCGGCGGGGATAGTAGCCACCACGATGAGGAAGCGCTGGCAGTCCAGTGGTTTGATCTAAATGCGCTACCGCAACCACTAGTCCCATTTGTGCGCGAGATCTTGGAGGATGCCCGAAGCAACCTCCAAGAACCCGTAAAACGCACACAACTGTTGCCACTTTGGCAAAGTGCCTTAGTGCAAGTTGGGCTACGTCTGCGCACAGTGCGGAATTGGCTACGGTCACGGCGCTCCCGCGTGCCCCCGCAATGAGCAGCCAGGAAGTTACGCAGCGGCAGCCAGCCGGCCATTTGCTCTCAACGTCAACAGTGTATCCACAGTCAGCCACCCGCGCCACTCGAGTTCGCAAGCCGGGCTAACCGTGGGCCAGGGAACGGGCCAACCACCATCGGCCATCTGAGCACTAACCAACGCATCAAGATCGCTTTGAATGGCCGCCTCGCTAAAATACCGGCGCAGCGGATGATCGGGCGTGGGGGCCCAGTCCAATGCTTTGCGCACGTAGCCCGTTGCCCCACTATCCGCCACGAGTCCGCCAGCCACCATCACCTTCACCAGCCGTTCAGTCTCGCGCTCCGCATGCGCCCGTTCCGGCACAAATTCGAGAAAAGTAAAAGCCACCTTGAAGGCGTGAAAATCTTTGGGCTCCAGCTGGGCGATCTGCGCCCAACAATAGTCAGTTGCTCGCTCTAACCAGGGATGATCCACCTGGTTTTTGTATAGCAGCCCAACAATGGCCGCGGTCGGGTTGATCGATGCTGGGGGCTCTTCTACCGTATTCCACCAGGGAGCGCGTGGATAACGATGCGCCGAGGGCAACAGCCACGGGACTCCCCCTTCTGCCGTGGTGATCGTAACCAGATAATCGCAAATCTGGACGCCGAGTTCGGCATCAAAGCCAACTTCGCTCAGGATCTCCAAAGCGTGCTGGGTGGGCACAGGCTGGCTATCGGGGCAACGAATGTCCGGTTCGAGGGCATGGCCAAAGCCGCCATCCGTATTCTGATAGGCACGCAAGGCCTCGAGGACATCGGCACTCGTCCCAGCGCGAAAGTGATAGGCGTAGCGCTGGCGTTCGAGCAGGCGCGCATTATGCCAGATAAATTGTTCGGCTAAGTCTTGA
>CAZMRA010000286.1:0-6225 GCA_964568485.1 uncultured Caldilineaceae bacterium
GAAGTTGCCTTCGATAATCTTGCTCTCTGGGTATTAGATTGAGGTTTTGCAGGGTTCTATACGAATGGTATACTGACCTTATCCCAAGATTCAGGCTTCCCGAGCGCAATGTGCGTTCCGTACAACATGATAACGGGCTAATGCAGTGGAAAGGAAGGAACCGTGCTCTCCCAATCTCAGATCGACTTTTATCACGAGAATGGTTATCTTGGCCTGGAAGGTGTATTGAGCAAGGATGAAGTTGCCGAGCTCCGACGCGTTACCGACGAATTTGTCGAGAAATCCCGCCAGGTTACAGCAAACGATGCCGTCTTTGACTTAGAACCGGGTCACACACCGGAGAATCCACGTTTGCGGCGCCTTAAAGATCCGTACAAGCACCATCCGATCTATCATCAGACGTTGCATCACCCCAAGATTTTGGATGCTGTTAGCAAGCTGATCGGCTATGGATTGCGCTGCAACGGCAACAAACTCAACCTAAAATATGCTGAGTTTGGCAGCCCGGTTGAATGGCACCAGGATTGGGCCTTCTACCCGCACACGAATGACGATCTGCTGGCGGTTGGCGTCTGCATCGATGCGATGACGGAAGAGAATGGTGCGCTTTTGGTGATTCCAGGTTCGCATCGCGGGCCCGTGTTGGATCACCACTCGAAAAGCCGCGGTATTTTTGTTGGCGCCGTAACCGATGAGGACTTTACCGCCGAAGGTGCGGTGCCGATCCTCCTCGAAGCAGGTGGGATCTCGATCCATCATGTACGCATCTTGCATGGCTCCGCGCCCAATCTGTCGCCTCAACCGCGGCGCCTGTTGCTCTATCAATATTGCGCCATCGATGCTTGGCCGTTGATGGGCTTCAAGAGCTGGGATGATTTTAACGCGACCATTGTGCGCGGGGAACCTTCTCCCGTCGCCCGGGTCACGGATGTGCCGGTGCGGATGCCTGTGCCCACTGGGGAACGAGGCGGCTCGCTCTACGAAACCCAGATGATGATGGATAAGCGCATGTTCAAAGTTCCTGGGCTGGAACAACAACCCGCAGGGGTAGCCCAATAACCGAAACGTGCTATAGAGGAAGTCAGGTGGTGCATTGCCTGACTTCCATTGATCCCAACTTATGACAGACGAGCAATATCAGCGCGGTATCGAACAATTTACCCAGATGGTCGGCGAGACGCAGATCGAATCATTGCGGGAGCGTTTCCGCCAGGTTTCGCCCGAATTTGAACGCGCGGTGATGAGCATCATCGGCGGCGAAATTTGGTCGCGGCCCGGGTTGGATCTGCGGACGCGTAGCCTAGTGAGCGTGGCGGTCCTGGCCGCCCAAGGGCGAGTCAACGCGCTGGAGCTCAATCTGCGCATGGCGCTCAACAATGGCGCAACGGAAAGCGAATTGGTCGAAGCTTTTTTCCAAGTCGCTATCTACGCGGGGTTTGCCGCGGCCTGGGATGGCCTAGAAGTCTTGCACAAGATTCGCACTGAACAAGCTGAAAGCCAAGCATAAGGTTACACGCATTTATGTCTTGGCTTGCCCTCGGGCTCTTGGTGCTTTCGGCCTTCTTCCACATGGGCTGGAACTTGTTGATGAAACAAGCCAGCGACGGCCATCTGGTCGCGTGGTGGGCCCTGGCAGTCGGAGGAATCGCTTTTCTGCCCTTGTCACTCGCAGATTGGCATGAATTGCAGCCCATTTTGGGGTATGCCATTATCAGTGCATTCTTCCAGCTGCTCTATTATCTGATCTTAGGCTACGCCTACAATCGTGGTGATTTTTCGCTCGTCTACCCGATTGCGCGCGGCGCTGCACCGCTTTTCATCGCTTTGGGGTCAATCCTCTTTTTAGGCGAGCGCTTACCCTGGACAGGGATCTTGGGCTTGTTGATCGTCGTAACGGGGATTAGCCTGATTGGTCTTGGTGTTTTGCAGGGTAGCAGCCTTTCCACCTTGCGCGCTGGCTCGGCGCTGATTGCCCCGTTGGCCATCGCCCTGACTATTGCCGCCTACTCGGTACTTGATGGGGCCATTGTTCAACAGACAGATCCACTGGCCTACACGGTGCTCAACTTCGGTTTAAGCTCACTTTTGATGGCACCGTTGATCTATCGGCAATATGGTTGGCAACGTATCCTTACAGTCGGGCGCAGCGATTGGTGGCGCATTGGCCTGATCAGTTTAGGCACCTATGCTGCCTATAGTCTGGTTCTGGTTGCCTCGAAAATAGCCCCAATCAGCTATGTGGGGGCCGTACGGGGCTTGAGTATTGTCTTTGCAGCACTGACCGGCTGGTTGTGGCTCGGCGAGCCATTCGGTTTGATGCGCACCCTAGGCGCGATCATCGTGGTGCTGGGCATTCTGACCATGACCCTAGCTGGCTGACCCTGCATCCGGCCGGTAACCTTAGCCAGCACTCAGCGTCAAGTTGCACAAACGTAGGGGCGGTTTATCCCACCTTCGCTTCTGCAGTATCGATTTGTTTCTCTAATGGATGGACTTTCGTTTTCCCCGGGGCGCTTGTCCTGGCAGTCACTTGTATGTGGGTTCGTTGCCGGGTTGATGAGTTGGCTCTTAGTGCCAAGCTGGGGTCAACCGCTGTTAGCAGCAGAGACAGAGCCCCCACCGACCGAAGTCTACAGTTTGATCACTCTCGGCCTCAGCCCCGGAGAGTCGCTCCCGATCGTCAACAAAATCACCTTGAACGATCCTGAAGTGACGGTCACATCACGGGCGAGCCGAACCAGCGCCCCACCATGGTGGTCAACTGAGCTATGGCAGCTGCCGCCTGTGGCACCGAGCCACGAACAATTTGTTGATTACTGGGTGCCGCTGTTGTTAGTACCCTCCGCTGGCGAGACAAATGATACCCCTTGCCACAGCCAGATCCAGACACTTTCGCCGCGCACTTGGCTGATCTGCGGCCCGTTTGCGGCCGACGAAGCCCAACGGTTGCTCGTCCAATATCGCCACGAGAATAAAGTAGGCAATACCGATCTCTTCTTTGGCATCTCCACCGATCGACGTACCTTCCAAGGTGTGAGCATCATCTTGCCCGATCAGCGAGCGCTCAACCAGGAAATTTGGCTAGAACCGCCCACGACTGAACGTTTTTGGGTAGGGTGGGCGTATCAAGCGCCTTCTCTGGCCTTGACCCAGCTTGAACTGTGGCAATACGCCCCACCAGCCACCGCCTGTCGCATGGTTGATCTCGGCAACAAAGGCGTTGTTTTGCCACCTTATGACCCAACCAAACCTGGCAATATCCCGATGATCCACGCCGATGATACGGTGGTGGCTGAACGTCTAGCCGCTGCCGATGTGCATTGGGTGCGGCTTGGCTTTCAGACGCACGACGGCATCCTCAACCTGGCGGATTATGATCGCACGGTTGATACGCTGTGTGCGCAGGGCATCGCCGTTTTAGGCTTGGTCAACCAGGAGATGTTGAGTCGGCAAGATTATGCCTCCCCAGACGAAGCAAGCGAGGCAAGCTATCGTACCGAATTTGCGGCATTGACCGGGCTACTTGCCGAGCATTTTGCGGGGCGCATCGAACATTGGGAGATCTGGAATGAGCCCAATTTGGCTGAAGGGGCCTATTTATCGCCGAGCCGGTATGCCCATCTCCTGCTGCGCACCCAGCAAGCCATTCGCCGCGTCAATCCCTCGGCGCAGATACTCTTGGGCGGGCTGGCCAGTGCCTGGGCCGATTCGCATGAATATCTGCGGGCGGTCTATACAACGTTGGATAGTGAACTGCAAGGCGCTCGTCCCTTTGATGTGGTAGCGATCCATCCCTATCCGCGCACATTGGAGGGCCCCGACCCCACGGTCTATCTCTTTGCCGACCAAGCTGCTGGATATGTGACCATTTTGGATAAATTTCTGCAGACGATGGCCGAATACGGGGATGGCGAGAAACCGCTTTGGATCACCGAGATTGGTTGGAATAGCGCTCAGCAGGGCGCGAGCCCACCCTGGTGCTACACTGGTGTGCTCGTCCAAGAATATGAACAAGCACGGTATTTGACCGCGGCTTTCGACATTCTCTTTCAGCAGGTTGAGCATTGGCAACAGCCGGGTAACGCTGCCATCGCCAAAGTCTTCTGGTATCAATACATGGATGTCGGTACTACGGATCCTTGCCGCCCGAGAGTGACACGCTCGAATCAACAACCCGTGGATTGGTGGTTTGGCCTCTATCGCGGGGACCGAGTCACGCCCAAGCCCGGCTGGTGTGCCTTTGCCGCCTATCCACAACCTTGTGACGAGTGGATAGCAGGGACCGAAGCAGATGGAGGCTAGTGCATCCTGCGTCGTTATCCACGGTTATTGTCCCCACACTTGTACCGTTGCAGGCCAGTCGGCTCTGTGTTAGAATCACGCAGCAAGATGCAAGCAAATCAACCAACTCGCAATCTGCAAGGACAGCCTACCTTGAAGCGGTTGTTTGGCCGGAACCACCCACTATCCCAACGACATATCTCTTTCCTGCGCCAACGCAAGTTCAGGTCGTTTGTGCAATGGTGTGTGCTGTTCCTGCTGCTGACCACGTTGCCGATGCCGTCCCTCCAGGCTGCCCCACAGCCGGATATTGCGCCGGGCTGTATCAATTTGGTGGAAAATGGCGGCTTCGAGCTGATCAGCCCGCACTGGCAGATTCAGACGGGCCCGCGCCCGCCCATGTACACCAACGAGCTCACCTTCAACAACAGCTTGCAATCGATGCGGATCGGCAATGTGGTTGATCTGCCAGATATCGAGAGCGTGAGCGAAGTCCGCTACGTTCCGATCCAATTCCCGCTCAATGCCACTCGCATCATCCTGCGCTTTCGCTATCAACCGCGCTACGATGCCGCCCCCGGGGCCGATCTGCAACAAGTCGATCTCTATTATGAGCAGATCGATCAATTGGCGCTTTCCTTGCTCAATACCCAAGAGAATGACCCGACTTGGAAGTTGGTCGAGAAAGATTTGACGCAATTCCGCGGTCAGTTGATCGGCCTGCGCTTCCGCGTGCGCAACGATGGCGCACAGGGGCGGTCGTGGATGTACATCGACAATGTCGAGATTGAATTCTGCTCCGACACCCCAATCACGCCGACGCACACACCGCAAGCTACGGCGACATCGACGCCGACGCTACTTGCTGCACCGAGCAACACGCCCACCGCTACCGATTCGCCCGGGTGGCCGACCGCGACATCAACTCCAGTGGGAACCACCGTCTGGCCGACGTTGCCCCCACCGCCGCCCGGCTGCATCAACCTGCTCGATAATGGCAGCTTCGAGGAACACCGGTATTGGTATTTTGGCGAAGATCCTATCCCGCCGCGCTATGTCAACGAGCCCGTGCGGAGCGGAGGGCGAGCTGTTTTGCTGGGTAATCCACCCGGCGGCGGCCCCAGTGTTGAAACCTACTCATCCATTCGCCAGCGCGTTACCTTACCCTATGATGCGAATTTCATTGAACTGCGCTGGTGGCAGCTACCCTATAGCCAGGAAGGCAATTTGCCCTACGCTGGGCCGTACGATGATCGCCAAGAGGTGATCTTGCTCACGCCGGACCTCACGGTGATCGATATTTTGGCGCGCGAACGCAGCAATGCGGGCAGTTGGCAGCAGCGCTCGATTGATCTGACCGACTATCGCGGCAAGCGACTGTATATCTACTTCAATGTCTTTAACCACGCTGATGAGGCACGCACCTGGATGATCCTCGATGATGTGGAATTATGGGCTTGCGGAGCCGCTGTCTATTCCGAAAGCGAGGCAGAGGCCGCAGATTTCTACCCGCCAGCCGAGGAGGTTGATCCAGCGCACTTGCCCTTCGACCAACCTGCCGCACTGGCCGCGCCAGCCGCGACGTTGGCGCCATTCCCATCTCCAACACTGCCACCGCCAACAGCGCTCCCATCGTCAACGCCAGTGGCGGTAGCACCCGCGGCCACCACCACTGGGGCAGTCGGTGCAGTTGTGGCCATCCTCACCACGCCGACCACAGATGAAGCAGAGGACCTGCTCCGCTCGCCGTCGATCTCGTTCTCTACTTCTGGCCAAGATAGTCGCCCATGGTGGCAGCGCCAATTCGGGACGTTGTCCATCCTCTGTGCCATCCCCATCCTGATCCTCTTGATCATTGTCTTGTTGATTCAAATCCGCCGGATGAGCCGGGCAACCTATCGGCCGTGACGACCAGCGATTAGTAAGCTACCCACTAAGTTACTT
>CAZMRA010000287.1:0-6220 GCA_964568485.1 uncultured Caldilineaceae bacterium
GCTCCTCACCGATGGTGGTGGCGCCCCCGTGACCGGGATAGACCACATAATCGTCGGGCAGGGTGAACAATTCGTTTTGGATACTGCGGAACAGGGTGGGCCCATCAGCCAAGGGCAGATCATACCGCCCGACGCTGCCTTGGAAAAGTGTATCCCCACCAAAGACTTGACGGCTGGCATGATGGATAAAAACCACGTGTCCCGGCGCATGGCCGGGTGTATACCGCACTTCTAGCTGCTCGTTACCGAATTGGATCACCTGACCATGCTCTAGGAACCCATCTGGATCAGGCAAGGGGTCAACTTCGGTATCAAGCCAGAGACTGACTCGTTCCGGCACATCATGCAAGATGGGCAGATCGGCTGCATGGAGGAAGAACGGCGCTTGTGTCGCCGCCTGTACCGGCTCCACCGCCATGACGTGGTCGAAATGGGCATGGGTGAGCAAAATTTTCTCGATGGTCAACCCATGTTGGGTCACTACCCGTAAAATAGCCCGTGCACTATCACCGGGGTCGATAATAACGCCGCGGCCAGTTGCTTCACAACCCAAGATGTAACAATTCGCCTGCAAGAGGCCAACGGCAAGACCTTTAACGAGCATAAGCTGGTATCAATTCCCCAAATATCTCAAATTCATATTCATCTGTGGCAACCGAAGCGTCAGCGCTGAATCTACACACGCACCTTATACCGGGATGCGCGAGCGCTTATCCGTGCACAACCAAGATTTGCTCCAGCGTGTGATCTCTTGGATCACTGACTGCAGTTCTGCACCCATTTCAGTTAAGCTGTATTCGACGTGCGGGGGAATCGCGCTGACCTGGACCCGGCGGATAATTCCTGCCTCCTCGAGCATTTTTAATCGACTGCTCAACGTGCCCGGGTTGACTCCGCCCAGTTCTTCTTGAATTTCGCAAAAGCGCAACGCTGAACGATCTATCAGCTTATTGACGATCTGTAACGTCCACTTCTGACCGATGATCTGGGCAGCCAACTCTACGGGACAGCGCGGGTCGACGGACACATAATCCTCTACCGTACTCTGTCGCATGGTTTCCATAGAGCTACCTTACCTAGCCCTCCATAAATTCTGCGCCCACCTCGTCGGACAAGCGCACGATCAATACCACAATCAGCTTATGGATAGGTTTTAAATATAACAGTGAGCCAGAGAGGCACTAGGCTATTCATCCCAATGCCTCTATTCTAGCCTTATACTATATGAATTGTAGCACTATGTCAAACTAAGCGACCATCCCCTAAGGAGCACTAGCGGGGTAGGCGCGCCAAGCGGAGGGTCTCGTTACCGACCGTGAGTTGAGGGACAGCCGAGGAATCATCGTAGAGCAAATCAAATTCAGCGCGCACAATTTCGCCGGCGCGCCACGCTTCTGTAGGGTAACTACCACCAGCCAGCGGCGCAGTCAGCACTTGCTCGCCCAAGCGCAAGGTCATGGGGAGATCAGATGGCCAATCCGCTGGCAGCGGATCTGGCGCTTGCCAGTAAAAAGTCCAATGTACGAGCGCACCCGGCGTCAAGGGCGTCTCTGGTGCATGGGCAAAGTCCTTGCGATGCTGTGTATAACCGAGCAAGCGGACTGGACCAAACCAGCGAGCCACCTGCTGTTGAAGAGGCAAAATGGCTAGCGGTGGTGGGCTAAGCGCTGGTTCCACCGTGAGGCTGCCCAGCTCGAGATAATCGGCTTGATCGACCCACAGCCGTTCCCCACTGAGCGAATCATACAGCGCAACGATCAGGCGATACTCGCCGGGCGGCGTGCCAAACGGAATCCACAGCGCGTGATGGTCAACTACAGACGCACCCACCACCCAGCTATCAGAAGGGGACGCCCCGCCGCTGGGTTCGCTATCGCGCTGGGCGATCACTTGGCTGCGCTGATCCAATAGCTGTACTGTGACTCGATAACGCGCCGTCAAGGGTTGATCCGTCTGCCAGCGCAGGCCAATCACCGCTGCTTCACCGGGGATGAGCGGCTCTGAGATGGCTGCTTGGCAGCGTTCGAGCAAGCGGATCGCTTCGCCGAAGCGCGGGGCTGGGTCCATGGGCTGGCAAGTCATAGCTGGCGGCTGACGATAGATCACAAAGCGCAAATTGCCCTGCCAGCTTTCGATGCCCTGGAAGGTGTGTTGATCCAGCCAGCGCTCGACCAACTGCTCGGGGTCAGCCTCGTCGGTTGCCCAGAAGAGGGCAAAGATCTGTCGCCGATCAGCCACCTGATCGGCGAGTAACGCCAAAGTCGCGTCCGGATCGGGCGGGCGTTGTTGCGGCAGCGCCAGCACCGGCAAGCCCGGATCATAATAGGCCCAAACTTCCTGCTGGCCAGGCGCATCCAAGATTACGAGATCTTGAGCAGGATCGCCGACAGCCTGGATGTAACGCGCCACGCCGGCATAATTATCACGCGTGGCCGGGTCGCGATAATACGCGGGCAATACGCTCATCGCCAATGCCACAGCTGCGCCAGCGACGGCAATCATCCCTACCGGGCGCAGCTTGCTGCTGAACCGCTGGATGGGCAGAGCCACAGCCAGACACCAAGCCGGCGAAGCGATCAAGAGAAACTTCAGAAAGGCATCGCTGAAGAGTCCCAGCCCAAGCATCAACCCAACCGGCGCGACCAACCAGCAGAGCAAGATGAGCGCTTGCGGCGTGCGTCGGGTCAGCCATAAACCGACCAGCGGCCATACACCACCGATCAATAGCCACGGCCACAGAGGATCAGGCAACGTGCGCACTGGACCAAAGAGCAACATCTGCCCGGTGATGGTCAGCGCAGAGAGGGCATCGACCGCAAGACCGCCTTTGGGCCAAGCCAGCACACGGGTTATCGCAGTGGGCAGCCAGGGCAAAAAACCGAGCAGCAGCACCCCATTGAGTAGCACAAACGAGCGCAGCCGCGGCCAAGTCAACTGTCGCTGCAGCCCCAAGACCGCCAAGTAGCTGATGCCACAAGCCCCAATCATGATGGGGAAGCTGTAATGTGTCCACAGCCCGATGAGGCCAGAGAGCAGGTAGAACCACGCGGCCCAGCCCCAGCGCGTCTGGTAAGTCAACCGGAGCGTGGCCCAGGCCAGCCCTGCGCTCGCCAGCGCCAGCAGCAGATACATGCGCGCTTCTTGGCTGTAGTAGATCTGAAACGGGTTGAGAGCAGCCACCAATCCGGCAGTGAAGGCGACCCAGCCGTACTGCGTGCCAACGGCGAGGCGTTCATACTCGAGACCTAGCAGATAGAGAAGCCCCACCAGCGCGACCCCCAGCAGCGCCGAAAAACTGCGCATCCCCCAGGCATCGCTGCCTACCACGCTACTCCACGCTTTGAGCAGCCAATAATAGCCTGGAGGATGGATATCAGCGGCGGCAGCAGCGGCGATCTCGCCCCAACTGCGGGCAAGCAGCGCCCAGGTATTGCCCTCATCACTCCAGAGGCTGGAGCCATCCAGCCGATAGAAACGCAGCCAAGCTGCCAGACACAACAGGGCGATCAAGCCCAGGGACGGCAAGGTTGCAAGGCGTCTGCTCATGGGGTCGACTGTTGGGCAATATAGGCCTTGATGGATTCGTAGGCTGGTTGTGGTGTGAAGTCAGGCGCCAGCAATTGAAAGTAGGCTTCGGGCTGGCGATTCACAAGCCATTCATCGGTGGCGCGTTTGAGATACCAAGTTGCAGCCACCCCAATCCATGGCCATTCATGCTGAATGCGCTCATAGGCAAGCGGCAGGTAATAAGCCTGTTGCTCCAGCGAAACTCGGCCATAGCGCGGTTCCACATTCTCCGGAGCGGCGTTCCAATTCATTTCCGCGATCCAAATCGGCTTGTGGGCATCCCCATTCTTCACCATCAGATCGCGGATAAAGAGGTGACGGCTGATATTGATCACGCGCGGGTGCATGCGTCGATCGGTGGGACCGCTGTAGAGTCCATAGCCTTGCACCGTGACGATGTCAAAATCCGCGGCCGCGCCAGTATCATAGAGGCGCTGCAAGAAGAGCAGATCGTTCAGGCTATTGGTGGGCGGCGGCGCACTCGGTTGCAGATCGATGGTCCCGGCCAGCGCGCCCAACAGGATCACCGCATCGGGGTCAGCGGCACGCACGGCTTGGGCACCAGCATGCAACAACTCGGCGTACTCTTCCGGACTGATTGGATAAGTGCCCCACTCGGGATAGACATTGGGCTCGTTCCATAATTGGTAATAGCGGACGCGATTCCCATACCGGCGGGCCACCGCCGCGGCAAAGTCGGCAAAATCCTGGGGATCATCAGGCGGAGCGTAGGGACCAACCGGATCGGTCAGGGCCCGTGTCCATTCCGGGGGGGTGCTCAGCCGCACGATCAGGTTGAGGTGGTAGGGGTCGGCCACGTCAACGAGGTGATCGTACTTGTCCCAAGCCGAGCGGTACGGTTCGTGACGGCGGTCCTCAAAATCGCCCTTGGCATGGATTTCGATATCTTCCCAAGGGAACTCCTGCCGTAGCCAGCCAAAACCGGCCTCGGCTACCATGCGCACGGCGAGTTCACGTTTGCTCGGATCGGCCTCTTGCTCTAGGAAGACATTGACCGCAAACGGATTCAGTTCAACATGCGCCATAGGCGTCGTTGCGGCCAAGGAGAGCCGGGGGCGTACTTGATCCGAAGCCAGATCGGTCAGGCCTTTCACTTGGGCGAAAAACGCTTCTTCACCCGTTTGTTGCCATAACCAAGTACGCACCCCGGACAATTGGAGTACCAAAAAAGCCAGCCCACTCACAATGAGCAGGCTGAGCCAGAGAATCAAAGTTTGGCGGAGCGCTAAACCAAAACGACCAGACATAGATTGAGGCCGACGTTAGTCTCCCACAAAGGTAATACCGGTACACTGCTCGCTCTGTTGCACCGTGTGTACCCACTTCGGTGATTGTGGCGTTAGATCACCAAAACCAGAAGCTTCGGTCTGACCACCGATCGGCATCGGACCAGGGCAGGTGACCACAAAAATTTCTACCGTGGTTCCTGGTGGCGCTGGCCCCCCAAAGGGCGAAAAGCCCCAAACGCCATCTCCAACCCCATCACAACCTGAACACTTGGTGTTGCGCGGGCCATAATAGGCGATATGCACACAAACGCCATTGCGTGGAGAATTATCCGTGTGACGCACGAACCCATTGAAGTAAGTGAAGCCTTCATTCGGATCGCACCGCTCGGTATTGACCAATTGGAACGGATAATTCTGGTTATCTGCCGGTGGCGGCGCAGGCTGTTCTGCTGGCGGCTGCTCGGCCGGTGGCTGTTCCGCTGGCGGTTGTTCGGCCGGCGGAGGTGGCGGAACTGGTGTATTGGTCGGTGGTGGTGCAACTGGTGCTGGCGGAATATTCTGGGCCACAGCTACCGCACCCGTATTTTGGGCCGTTACCAATTGCCCAAAGACCCAACCAGCCTGTCCATTATAGTTGATCTGCCACCAGTCACCTGCTGGGTTTTTGCCCGTCACGGCGAACCGCTGTCCCTGTTGGGCGCTCCCGATAACGTTATAATTCGTGCCCGGCCCTTGGCGAATGTTGATGTCGCTGTTGATCACCACTTCCGCGGCTTGCGGTGTCGGGGTGGGTTCAGGCGTTGGCGTGTCGGTAGGTTGTGCATCGGGGACCACCTCATTCGCAGGCGGTACGACTTCGCCCCCTTCTGCTGGCGGTTGACCCTCAGCCGGCGGTTGAGGTGGCGGTTCGACCGCTTGCGTAGTCGCCAATGCTTGGGCGGTAGCGACCGCGTTGGGGTCGACCTGAGGCGGCGCTTGCTCCACAGTTGGCGTAAATGTTGGTGGGGGCGTACGAGTCGGCTCCGGCGGCTGAGCGGCAGGCATTACACAACCACTCAACACCAGGATGATCATACCTAGAAAAGGAAGCAATGGTGTAGTTCGTCGAGTCCTCATAAGTCTTGTCACTCCGTGTCCATGTATCTAGTGGACATACGCAAGCCTTGACTGAAACTCTACTCAGAGATCTAGCTACTTCTCCTGAAGTTCATTCGACACTGCGTAGGCCATGGTTCTATTTGCAATGGCTGCCACCGGGGATGACAATCCTCCTCATCCATCTCAAGATGTATCTCAAATTTGCTGCTCTCGCAGATTATATCACTGAGCTACCAGCGACTTTGAGAAGTTTCTAGTTTCTAACGAAAATTTTGTCTTCAGCCCAGCAGATAGGGCCATTTCGT
>CAZMRA010000288.1:0-6117 GCA_964568485.1 uncultured Caldilineaceae bacterium
CGCCGGGCAGAATAAAATTTTTCAGCGGGCCGACGATTTCCAACAGCTCGTCGATCAATGTTTCGAGCTGAGTGACGTGGTGAGCCTCGATCTGCGGGATTTGATATTTCTGTTTGTCTTCTTCATAGAAACAAAGATCTGAACCGAGATCGAACAATTGATTTTGGATGATCGGCAAGACACTCTGCAGCCGTTCGCTCAGCCCCGTGGCCAAGGCGACGCCCAGCAGCGAATTAAGTTCGTCGATGGTGCCATACCCCTCCACGCGCAGAGAATCTTTGCTTACGCGCTGGCCGCCGCCGAGGGCTGTGCTGCCGTCATCACCCCGCTTGGTGTAGATTTTGGTTAATCGTGGCATCGAAATATTCCTTTGCTTAAACTGAAACCCGCAGTTGGTTAACTTATGGATTCCGATGATTTTCTTGGTTGCCTATCCTGCAGCCTATGGTTGAATTATGCAAGCGCATCCGCCCAGCCGCTTTTGGGAATCAGCTGAGCTGCCCGCTCTAATTCGGCCTCGATAATCGCTTCCCAATCTTCGGCTTGGCCGCGCCACCCCACAAGTTCCAAAAACCACTGCCGATAAGCTTGATTCTCGAGCAACCCATGCGCATAGACGCCATACGCCGATTGATGCTGCCACCCTAAGCCAGCGGGTAGATGAGGCTGTACGGCTGGACCCGCGTCAGTGCGGCCATGGTGGATTTCGTAGCCGTGTAGCTGGTGACCAGCCCACTCGACGGTGCACTGGCGGGTGATCTTATGCGGCAGTAGCGTCGTAGTGAGATCCAATAAGCCGAGTCCGGCAATGTCGCCGCTTTCCAATCCGGCTGGATCGAGCAACTGCTGGCCGAGCATCTGCAATCCTCCACAGACCCCGAGAATCGGCGTTTGGCGCGCCGCGGCCTGCTGAATTTCCCGATCCAGCCCTTCTTGGCGCAAATAGCGCAAGCTCTCGGCGGTATTTTTGCTGCCCGGCAAGATGATGCCCGCATAGTTGGCGAGCGATTGACCCCTGCGAATAGGTACCACCGTCACACCTGGCGTGTGGATCAGCGCATCAAACTCGTCGAGGTTGCTGGCATACGGGTAGAGGATCAGCGCCAGGTTGATGGTGCCGGGCTGCGGTTCGGCGTGATGGTGGAAGGCATCTTCGTCGGGTAGGCGGTGCCGCTGCATCGGTACAATGGCCACGGTGGGGATGCCTGTTTGTTCTTGCAGCCATTCCATGGCATTGCCCAAAAGCGCGGGATCCCCTCGGAATTTGTTGAGCACAAACCCTTTGACCCGCTGCCGCTCTTCGGGTTCGAGACAATGCCAGGTGCCCAGCAAATGGGCAAATGCCCCACCCCGATCGATATCCGCCACTAGATAGACATCGGCTTCACATGCTAGGGCAACGCGCATGTTGACAATGTCGCTCTGCCGCAGATTGATCTCGGCGGGGCTGCCCGCTCCTTCGATGATCAGCTGGTCATACTCGGCCAAAAGATCGTGGAGGACATGCTCCACAATCGGCCAGAGCCGTGGCTTGCGTGCCAACCAGGGCAATGCGCTGATCTCCGCATCGTAGCGGCCCAGCACAATCACTTGGCTGTAGGTGTCGGCGCTTGGCTTCAGGAGTACCGGATTCATGCGGACATCGGGCGTGACGCGGGCAGCTAGGGCCTGCAGATATTGGGCACGGCCGATCTCGCCGCCATCTGGTGTGACCGCGGCGTTGTTGCTCATGTTCTGGGCTTTGAACGGCGCCACCTGCAGGCCGCGATTGGCAAAATAGCGACAGAGTGCGGTCACCAAAAAGGATTTGCCCGCATCACTCGTGCACCCCATTACCATGATTGGTCGTCGAGCCATTGTTATCTCGCCTCGATCGAATAGCGCTCAGCGAAAGCCGCGTGTTCATGAGATGGACGGCGGAGTCGCTCCACCAGCGCTTCAAGGGAAGTAAATTCCTCGCTCGAGTCCGCGGTATTCAGCCGCCACGCTGCTGCTTCCACTATCACACGTGTCCGAGCAGAGTGCCCATCCGGCACGATGGCGTAACCGATTCGCTCCAAGGCGCGCCGTGTCCAATGGGCTAGCAGCCCTTCGCCTTCGACCGCAATGTTACCCAGTGGCGTGCGATTGAGGCGGAAACTGCCGAGTTCCGCATCAAACTCTACGCCCTCGCTCTGGAAGGTGTCGTGCAGGGAACCGTCCAGGGCCAATGCTTCAGGAATGCCCACGGTGAGCGGCCCGCCCGGTGGCAGCAGCCAGAGCCGATCGGCAACGCGCAGGGCCAATTCGAGGTCATGCGTCGAGAGCAGAATGGCCCGCCCGGTGCGTTCAGACAAAGTCCCCAGTAGGCGCATCAACTCCACACGCCGGGGCAAATCCAAAAAGGCAGTCGGCTCATCCAGTAGTAAAACCGGCGCTTCTTGTGCCAGCGCACGGGCGACCATAATCTTCTGACGTTCGCCATCACTTAATTCAATGATTGGGCGGTGGGCCAGGGCCACGCCATCCACATCGATGAGTGCTTGCCGGACGATTGCCTCATCGTGGGCGGTTAATTTGCCCTGCCAATTCGTGTAGGGATGGCGACCGAGCGCCACCAATCCATAGGCCGAGAGGTTGCCAACATCCACCCGATCGGTGAGGACCACCGCCAAGCGCCGGGCCACTTCAGCAGGCGATAATTGGGCTAGCTCATCCCCTTCGAGATAGATTTGACCCGCGAGCGGCGGTTGTAGACCAGCCAAGGTGCGCATTAGGGTGGATTTGCCCGCACCATTTGGCCCGATCAAGGCAACTAGTTCCCCGGCGCGCAGTTCGACGTTGATTTCATCCGTGACAATGGCTTGCTGGCGACCGCGGCGGTAGCCAATGGCCAAGCCTTGGGTGCGCAAGCGTGGTGCTATTTGTGACTTATTCATTCGCCAAATGTCGCTTTCATTTGGCGCTGGCGCAAAATCACCCAGATGATCACCGGCACGCCAAAGAGCGCGGTGATCACATTGAGTGGCAATACATATTGGCTACCCGGCATCTGAGCGATCAAGTCGGCGAGCAAGGCCAAGATGGCACCAAGCAAGAGGCTGGTTGGGATCAAAATACGGTGATCCGCGCTATTGAAGATGCTGCGGCAGAGGTGAGGAACGGCCACACCCAAAAAGCCGATAGGACCACAAAAGGCAGTCACCACACCGGCTAACAGCGACGCACTAAGAATGACGCCAATGCGGGTACGCTGAACATTGAGACCGAGTGTGCGCGCATAATTCTCGCCTAGGAGCAGGGCGTTGAGCGATTTGGGCAAGAAGCTGGCAATGCCCAGGCCCACCAGCAGCAAGGGCACAAAGATCCGCATCTGGCTCCAAGTGACGCCCCCAAAGCTGCCTGCAGCCCACAAGGTAAAGGATTGGATGCGTTCGGGCAGGCTGAAGTAGATTAAAAGATTGACCAAGGCGCTGGTCAGATAGCCAAACATCAGCCCTAGAATCAGTAATGTAATGCTGCTCTGTACCCGGCGCGCAATCAACAAGATGGTCAGCATCGTTGCTGCGGCCCCCATGCCTGCGGCCGTTGCCAAGCCAAGATCACCCAGTAAGCCTAGATTGGCTATCAATGCGCTGCCGGCAGATCCCACCGTCAGTATGACGATCGCCACGCCAAGGCTGGCACCTGAACTAACCCCCAGCGTAAAGGGATCGGCCAGCGGATTGCGGAAGAGTGTCTGCATCTGCAATCCGCTGATGGCCAAAGCCGCGCCACTTAACATCGCAGTTATCGCTTTGGGCAAGCGAAATTTGAAAATAATATCGGCCCAGGTAGCGCGGTCTGGTGTCCCGCCGAGCAGAATGCGTACTACATTGTCTAATGGAATGGTCACCGAACCGATGGCCAAGCTGAGCAAAAAGGCCAGCAACAATAGGCCGATCAATGCACCCAGCGTGAGGCGACGCAGCCCCAGACGCGGCCAAACCGTTTCGACAGCGATAGAAGGTGAATGGCTCATACAAACCTATTGTAATTGTTGATAGTAGACAAACTCGTGGTCTGGCACTAACTCGGGATGGAAGATTTTGATCAAATCAGCCAAGACCAAGTCGGGATTGGCACTGCCACTTTCGTAATAGTCGTTGCCGCCATTGGGGTTGAGCCGCACATTGTTGTTCCAGACATTACCCTGCTGAAAGGCTGCAAACTCAGCATAGCGGGCGTCTGCGGCCAGTAATTCATCCAAGCTGTTGGTGTAATTGAGATTGAGCCAATACTCGGCATCCTTGGCGTGATCAAAAACCTCTTCAAAGGCGAGGGGAATACTGCCACTGGTTGAATCATCAGCCCACAGATAATCGGCCCCCGCATCCGCTAGATAGCGAGCCGTATAACTTTGCCCACCTGGCATATACCAGGTGCCTTGAAAAACCGTGTCGCTAAAGACCGTGGGTCTTTCGACCACCTGTGCAGTCTGCGCTTTTAGTGCTTCATAGCGCTCGGCAATCTGAGTAAACGTTGCTTCCGCTTGGGCTTCTTGATTAAAGAAGAGCGCAATAAATTTGCTCCATTCGGCCCGCCCCAGTGGGGAAGATTCGAGCCAACTACCCTCGAGTGCTACCTTGAGGCCAGCTTCTAGCAGCTTGGGATGGGGATCCAGTTCCGCCCCACCCACGGCGTAGGTCAGGATCAGATCCGGCTCCAGGTTGAGCGCCTCCTCAACATTGACATTCGCTCCGTAGCCGATATAGCCCAGCTGACCTGCTTCGCCCATGGCCCGCACGGCTTCGTTGTTGACATACGTGAGATCGTCCAGGCCAACCAGTCGATCCAGTACACCGAGCTGTTCCAGCACTGGTAGATAAGTGGTCGACATACCGATAAAGCGCTGGACCGGCACCTCGAAAATCTGCTCTTCAGTGAAGCCGGTCGGCGTAGGCGTGCCACATTGGACCAGCACATACTGGATCGGTTCAGTCGCCCCTTGCCAGGGCGTGTGCAAGGTGACGACTTTGTAATGATTGTGATACTCAACGCTAAAGCCAGCGGTATAGCTCGGATTCACCTGTTCGGGGAAATAGTTGATGTTGGCATCATAGTCCGTAACGCAGCCGTCGGTCAGATTGGCTGTTGGTGGGGTGGATGCCGCATTGCTGCTACTGGTTGACGTGGATTCACTCGCCCCCTCGGGGGGCGTGCCCACCGGTTGGCAAGCTACTAATAGAAATAAAATGGTCAGGCTCACACTGATGAATGAACGCATAAGCTTTCTCCTTTATTATTCGCTTGTGGACTCGACACATGCCGCCTGGCAAGCGATTCCGTCACTACCCAAGGTATTCTGCTGAGGGCAGGAATTTTCTAGTTGATGAAAAATGTACTCGCGAACTGGACGATTTTCGAGCAAATGCTCTTGGATGATGCGATCCAACAGCGCTTCATCCACGTGGTGATACCAGATGCCGTCGGGATACACGACCAAGAGCGGGCCGTTATAGCAGACGCCCAGGCAAGGAGTAATGCCTCGTTTGACACGCAGCGGATTGTCGTAGCGGCCGAGGTCGCCCAATTTTTGTGCCAAGCGGCGATAGAGCTGTTGCGCCTGTCCAGTTGGATCACAATATTGGCCCACACAAAGAAAGATATGCCGGGCATAGGGCGCTTGGCTTGGGGCATCCAGCTGATTTGGTGCCCGACTAGATTCATTCATCTTCATAGTTGGCGCAGACGCGCCACAACTCCTTTATCACTGCTTGAGTGCACGGCCGCGATTTCAGGACAACAAAAAACCCGCCAATGGCGGGCTGGACCAAGAATGTGCTTGATGCCGAGCCTGCCTTTCTCCACGAAGGTGGCACACAGCATGGTTCGCACAGCAAAAGTGCCGGTCGAACCAATTTACCGTCAAGGCGGGTAATCGGGCTTGTAATGGGAATAGATGGTCAATTATCGGGACTTAATCGTTCAAAGAAGCTTCGTTATCGACGAAAGACACTCATGAACAATTAGACTCGATATAAATTGCACATTCCCCACTATTTACCGTTGCGGGACAGCGCCGGACTCGTTCTTGTGTTGGCTCATTTTCTGGCCGACGATACCATACCAAAAATGAACCTGAACCCACCGGACTTC
>CAZMRA010000289.1:0-2628 GCA_964568485.1 uncultured Caldilineaceae bacterium
CACCGCCGGCAAGCTGATCGAAGCCCAATCCAAGTTGCAGCGCCCCCCCGATGTCTACCTGATCATGCCGCTGGGGGGCACGTACGATAGCGAAGGGGTCTACACCACCTTTTTGGAATTCGCCCGCCACTACGGCGAAGAATTTGGTGCCCGCTTCCTCTACTATCACCGCACCGAACGCGATCGCGACGCAGTCATGCGGCTGTTGATCGACTCGCCGCACTTTATCGGCGTGAAGATCGGCACCGGCGAAGCCGATGTCCAGCCCTTTGTGGAAAAGGTTGGCGATTATGCCCAGGTGATCTGGGGGATTGGTGACCGCAGCACCAAGGCCGCCGAATTGGGCGCTAAAGGCCATACTTCGGGCACTGCGATTGTCGCCACCGGCATCTGCGATGGCATCAACAATGCCCAGCGCGCGGGGGATTTTGCCACGGCCCGCCAGCTCGAAGCAGTCGTCAACGAATTGGAAGAGATTCGCTTTATGAACGGCCGCGTCTACAACTATTCTGCCGTGGCCGAGGCTATGAACTACCTGGGTTTTGATGATGTTGATGCTGGGGATTGCAGTGGCCCCTTCAATCCACCCATCCCGGCCCACCTGCGCGAACGCGTCCACGCGGCGGCCGAACGCTTGCGTGCCTATCACTAGATCCAAATAAAAAGGTGACAGGCATCTCAAGGATGGCTGTCACCTTTTGCAGTCTGTTGCGCATCTGGTCGTCTGTTCCAGAAGGCCACCCCATGATCGCTCTCCTGCGCACCCACCGCTGGCCTGCATTGGGCTTTGTGGGTACCTGGCTGTTGTTAAATGCGCTCTTCTTTGTGCCGCTCTATGGGCTAAATCAAGAGACCACCACATTCTTGCCGGGCGCAACGCTCTTTGCGGATGGCTGGCGGAATGGTTTTACGCGCCTACTGCTCTGGCGGGAGAATTTGGATCCGCTGCGGCTCTCGCTGGAATGGATGGCACTACTCTGGTTGTGGATGATGGTGCGGCCGTTGCAGCGCCGCCCGGTGCGCATCTTGTGGATTGCCCTGTACATCCTCATTCTCTGTTATTACCTCTACGAGGCCATCATGGTCTCGCTCTACCGCACCGAGCCAGTCTTTTACAGCCACTACTTTCTGGCGCGTGACGGCCTACCTTTTTTGCTGGGTAGCCTGCAAACGACCTGGTGGGCCTATCTGCTGGGGGTGATTGGCTTGTTCGGGGTGCTGACTTTATTGATTGCCTTGCTGCAACAGTTGCTGAACAGCGCCCAGCAAGTTGGTTGGGGTGTGCGGATCGGCTTTACCTTGCTGCTGGGGCTGAGCCTCGTTGCGCTTGTGCGCTATCAAAGTTATACCGCCAGCCCCGAGATGGTGGTCAGCAGCTTGAGCTATAAGTTGCAGAAAAATATCGCTAGCTCCCGCCAGCTCTATCAAGACATTGCCAGCTTTGATGATGCCCCGGTTCAGTACGCCTATAATTATGTCAATTATCCGCTGGCCGAAACGCCCGATATCTACTTGATCTTTATTGAATCCTACGGCAGTGTACTCTACAAACGCCCTGATTTCTCGCGTGTGTATCGTGCATTGCTGCAAGAATTAGAATCCGAACTGGCTGCGGATGGCTGGCAGGCAGCTTCGGCGCTCAGCGAATCGCCGACCTGGGGCGGGGGCTCATGGATGGCCTACACAAGCTTTCTGTTGGGCTTGCGGATCGACAACCATCCCCAATATCTGGCCTTGCTCAACAAATACCAAGTGGAAACGTACCCCGATCTGGGCCGCTATTTGCGCCAACAAGGCTATTATTATGCCTGGGTTTCGCCGATTGCGCGCGAGCTGAGCGATGAAATGTGGTTGAAGTACATCCGCTTCTTGGGGGTAGATACCTGGTTGCGTTTCCGCGATTTGGATTATCAAGGGCCGCAGTATGGTTGGGGGCCCGCGCCGCCCGATCAATATGTCTTGCATCAGGCGCAGGAGCAGCTAAAAGCCAGCATCGATCAGCCGCTGCTCTTTGTCACCCTCACGCAGAATTCGCATTACCCATGGTTACCACTGCCCACGCCGGCGGAAGATTGGCGCACGCTCAGCATGCCGGATGCAGCGCCGGGAGAGTCGCCCGAAATCCCGAGTGAGACCAGCCTCAAGCGCCAAAACTATTGGCGAGCAATCGATTATGAATTACGCACATTGACCAACTTTATCAAGCAGACCAACGACCGCCCGAGCCTCTTCATTTTGGTGGGGGATCATCAACCGCCGCAAGTTTCGCGGCGCAGCGACGGCTGGGAGACGCCGATCCATATCATCAGCCAAGACCAGGCTTTGCTCGAAGCCTTTGTCGGTTATGGCTTCACCCCCGGGCTGGAAGTGGGCTCGCTTGATGCTGCCTTACATCATGAAGGATTTTATTCGCTTTTTGTGCGCATCATGCAGGAGCAGACTGGGAACAACCGGGTGGCGTTGCCCAATTTCTTGCCCAACGGTATCATCCCCGGCCAACCGATCTTGTCGATGCCCTAGCGCAGGGAATCCAGCCTATTCGTTTTTTGCGTTATTAAGGTGAATTCAGGAGCCGGAAGTCGGAGAATGGGAAGGAGCAAGCTGGTGTTGCAACGAAAAACGAGCTTC
>CAZMRA010000289.1:2638-6100 GCA_964568485.1 uncultured Caldilineaceae bacterium
GCTGATGCTCATCGCACTGTTGGTGACCGCCTGTGGCGGAGACTCACCCTCGGCTCCTGTGGAACCGACCGTAGCCAGCGCACCAGCTGAGGTGGCTGTCCCTGCGGAGCCTGTTGCGGGGAGTGGCGAGCCTGTCAGTGGCTTGCGCACCTTTGTGATCGTGCCCGAGCAATCAACGGTGAGCTATATTGCCGATGAGGAATTCTTTGGCGATGCGCTGGGCAAATATGGCATCCCCGTAGGCAAGGTCGACACGATTGGGCGCACGCAGGCGATTGCCGGGCAGCTCGCGTTGAATCTGGATGATCTTAGCTCGGCGCTTGGGGCGAATCACTTTACCGTACAACTCAACACGCTAGAGAGCGACCAATCGCTACGTGATGGTTGGCTGCGTGATAACGGCCCTCGTTTTGATGATTATCCGGAAGCGATGTTTGTAGCGACTGCCATTGAAGGGGCCCCAGATAGTTACAATGATGGGGATGAGGTAACTTTTCAACTCGTGGGCGACTTGACGATTCGCGAGATCACCCAGCCAGCGACCTTTGAGGTGACGGCCCGACTAGCGGGCGACACCCTCACCGGCACGGCGACCACGCGTATCTTGATGAGCGACTTTGGCATCGACCCACCAGACTTTATCGGTACCTTGACGGTTGCCGATGAGGTGGGTATCGAAGTAGCATTTACTGCGGTTGCCCAGCCATAAACTGCAGCAACATCAATGCGCTGGCCATCCGCTTTTTAAGCCTCTTGGGGGGCACCAAGCTTCATACGGATCCAGCGCTCTTCGGGCTGCCAGATCAGCCTTGGCCCATTGCCCAAATGGATGACGATCGCAGCGCAGACGAGGAGTAGTCCATTGCTCCAGGGGTGCAGGCCGGTGGCCATAATTTCGACTGCAGCCAGCGCAAACAGAGCAATTGCGCCAATCCGCCCGAGGACGCCGCTTAGCACCAGCAGTGCCGCCAGTCCCCAGCCAATCGCCAGTAAGGTGACCCAACCCGTGCCCGCTGGTAGCCCCCAGTAGTCATGCCAAACCGTAAAGTTGGGCGTCGCCTGCCAGATAATCCACAACGCCAGCGCTGGACCAACCACACGCGCCGCCAATGGCAGCCATTGCTCAAAGAACAGTTTGATAAATCGCCGCGTGACGCGATAAGCCTGTGACTCGGCATCCACCAGCTCGCTCACCACCAGCCAATCGCGGCCAAAGCTATAGATCAACGGCAGGGCAAAGAGATAGCTGGCCAGCAAGGTGACATCTGGGCTCAGCACCGGCCAGAGGGCCACGCTGATAAAACTGGTCTGGAATCCAGCAATCAAGCGTCTGTGGTCGCTCGGCGGCCATTCGCGAACTGGGAGCCCCCATTGTTCGCGTAGCCACAAGCCGGCGACAAACAGCTGGCGGCTCACGCCTAAGATCAAATACCAAGGCGGGAGCTGGCCATATTGCACGCCGAGCGCAATGGCAATCAGCAAGCCCAAACCATCAAACTCGATATCTAAGATGGCGCCAAGCTTGGTCTCATTCCAGGTAATGCGTGCCACATAGCCATCAAAATAATCGATCACCCGCTCCAGCGTGTAGAGGATCGCCGGGATCCACGCCAAGGCCGAGACCGGGCGAGGGGCAAAGAGAAATCCCGCCAGCAGACAAGTCAGCAGACCGCGCGTCAAGGTCATGCAATTGCCATAACCCAAAAAGGGCAGGACCCGGGATTCCGTCGGGCGGTGATTATGAGGCAGCGCCCACCACAAGATCGCCAGCTGCACAAACATGGTCCCCGTGGCGATGGCCAGCCATTGTCCGGGCCGCCCTGATTGCCAGGCAGCCAACAGCCATTGATAGCCGAGCCAGAGTGCCAGCGTATAGAGTAGGGCTGCGACTGCCCACCGTCGCCGCAGACTGGACAAATTTTCTTTGTGCACAAGCATAATACTGCCTCGCCTCGGATGGTTTGGATGCGCTGATGGGTAAGTTGGTTATTATAACGCAAAAATGGCTGGTTTGGATTGGTGAACCTGACAAAATGGGGCTATACACACGAGTTTCTCCGACGATAATCATTTCCGATATGATTATCGTCGGAGACGTAATTACGAGGCGGGCCGCAAGGTGCGGATGATTTCCTCAGCCAACGTTGGATCGCCCTCGCCGCTGATCTGCAAATAATCCTCACCGACCGTGGTCAAAACTGTGAAGGTCGGTTCGCTAGGAGTAAGCAAGACAAATCCATAGACAGCGCGCCCATCATTCAATTGCCATTGCTCTTCCCGCTCGATAGCAAACCCCGAAGCATCCCAAGCAACCTTACGCTGTGTGACATAAG
This sequence comes from uncultured Caldilineaceae bacterium, assembly GCA_964568485.1. Taxonomy (GTDB): domain Bacteria; phylum Chloroflexota; class Anaerolineae; order Caldilineales; family Caldilineaceae; genus CFX5. The sequence continues at coordinate 4,972 of CAZMRA010000289.1, forward strand.
CGTCTAGCTCGTTCTTGAGGTCCCAAACATAGGTGACAAGGCTGATGTGGCTACCGTCTCTGCTGTACTGCCGGGCGACAGGAGCAGCGCTTGTCCACCGCGCATACCAATCTGACTGCTGGGGTCAACCGTCCACTCCACAGGATAATCGAGTGCAAAGCCAGCGCTTTCATCTACATAAGTCGCTGGCGTAAAAGAAAGCTGTGGGGCTGAGGCCACGGTCGGGGGAAGTGAGACTGTCGGTGTGATCTCGATTGATGGTTCGGGCGGTGGCTCCGGCGCACTTGCGGTTGGCTCGGGTGTAGGTGGCGTCGGCGCGCCACAGGCGATCAACCCGAAAAGCAACGCAGCGAGCGTAACTTGCATAAGCTTAGGGATCAACATGTGACCTCTCCTTGTCTAATGGGGGAGAAGCGGATAGAGATCAGACGTGGCGCCAACGATTTTGTTCTAACCCGTTATGATTGACAGTCGCCAGTGGAAGACCTATACTCGTCGTTATGACGCTCGACGAATTACAGGATTATCTGTTTGATGGGCAGCCCCATCTGCTGGCCGCACCCATGACAACTTGGTTGACCTCCTCCCGGCGCTTCGTTACCTTTGCCACCACTTTTCGGGACAAGATCCGCAAAAAGTTGCGCACGACGCCGGAAGTTGAAGGCTTGCTCGATCTGCAATTCGAGCTGGAGACGGCCTACCGTTTGCTGCAAGAACGTGCGTTTACGGTTGTCTACGAGCCGCTGCCCGCCCGCCAAATGCGTTCGCCCGATTTTGAAGTTCACTATACCACCAGCCTGAGCTTTCTGGTGGAAGTCACCCGTTTGCGGGCGCATCCCATGCAGATGGCGGCCGAGGATGATGTGGCTGGGCACGAGCGAATTGCCGATAGTGTCTGCGGCAAATTGGGGCAATTGCTGCCGCAGCGGCAAAACATTCTAGTGATCGGCTGCGCCCATCTGCCCCTCAACGCGGAGAGTCTGCGCAAAGCCCTGACGCAACTCGTTTGGCAAGTTGAACACAATGACACCGCACTTTTGCAGCGCCACGACCTGCGCGACCGGGCCGACTTCTTCCGCCATTACCAGCGGCTGAATGAGGTGATCGTGCGGCGGATCGACTCCACGCC
>CAZMRA010000290.1:0-6050 GCA_964568485.1 uncultured Caldilineaceae bacterium
CTATACCCTGCAAGAGGTCGTGGCGCGACTTCTGGGCAAGGTTTCTGCCTTGCCCAGCTCGATAGCGTCAGCTTAGGAAAAGCATCTGCTCATTCAGAAAGGCTGCCATTCCCCTCAAGCAAGCTGTGAGCGCTGGACCCGCGCTCGTCTTCATGCAGCTAACTGAAAAGTCGAGTCTTCGCCAGCGGCTGGCGGGCGAAAGTACAGATACATGCCGATCACCAGCGGGACAAAAACCAGCAAATTGTAGACAAAATGCAGTTCGGGCCGCGGGAACCACAGTTCACCAATGCTGATCTGCTTGGAGGCGCCGAAGAGATAGACCCCCGTCAGCCATTGCACTTGAAGCAGAATGTGCTCAAAGAAGTGCCAGCTCTGCACCAACAAAGCGATATTCCACCAGCGCTGGGCCGCCCCGCTAAACCCCGGCTGCAGCAGCAGGATCCCGCCCCACAGCAACAGATTATAGACAAAGTGCAAGACCTCCGAAGTGGTCAGCCACGGGAACCAGAGCCCCAAGACCCCGCCCGCCATTTTGGGCATCCAGCCCATGACATAGATCTGGTAAATCTGTGACAGGTGTTCCAGCCAGTGCCCCAGCACGATCACCATAAAGAGCCACAACAGCTGCCGGTGGAGCGGCCCTTGCAACGAACGGAACCAGCTAGAATTCCGGTTATACGCGTTTGCTGTCGATACCATTGTTTGTTTCTCCTCTGTTTAACCACTGATCCGAAATCCCTGGCCCACCAATCGGGGACGGCCAAGCCACAGGGAAATGCCACTTTTCAATATCCACACCCCAGTCAGAACAGAAGCCCCCAGCAAGAGATAGATGCCCCATTGGACGACCCGCGGAATGCGGATCACCTCTACCTCCAGCGCGGTCTGCCCAACCGCACCAGTTTCGTCAAAGATCGCCGCTTCGATGCGATAGCGGCCCGGTTCGGGGGCCATAAAAGGCGCCTCGCCCATCCCCTGCCCGGCCCCCACCACGGCGAGCGCCGGCGCCCGCAGCGTCGGCCCGGCGTGGTCTAGCGGCGTGAGCATCACCCAGACCACCGCCCGATCCACCGGTTGGCCCGTGCGGTCGAGCACCAGCGTTTCGACATGAATCTCGCCAGCGCGCAAGCGGGCGGGCGCTGTCCAGATGGTCAGCTGATACTGGCCGATGGCCAAGTTGGCTTGGCGCAGCATGCGGTCATCGCCATGGGCCAATACCGGTTGCGCCAGGAGGGAGAACAGCGCCATAAGTAGCCCAACGAGAAAGATACTACCAATGCGCAGATAAATGTTTTGCATGATCTTGCCCCCTCCTGACGTCAACGCCACCGCCATTGCGTAACTTAGCTCGTTGCTCATTGATGCAGGCGATAGAAACGGAAGAAGAAATTCTCAATCGGCAACACTTCTACCTCCCGAAAACCGGCCTCTTGCGCATAACCACGCAGCGTATCGGTGCGCATGACGGTGCCCGTTGCCGCAGATGGTTGATGCTCGGCCATGCCCACCGGGAGACAGTGCAGGATGCTCCAGCCGTACATCATCCACTCCACTTCATTGCCCTGCGCTGTGAAGGTATCGCCCACCCGTTCGTCCATCACGATGACCACGCCGTGATCTCCGGCGAGTCGACGCATTGTGCGCAAGACCCCCACGGGATTGCCCAAGTCGTGGACGCACTCAAAGGCGGTCACTAGATCGTAGCGGCCATTGAGCACCTGCAGCGAGCCCGCATCACGAGCATGGAAGGTCACGCGGTCGGTCAAGCCATATTGCCGAGCATAGCCCCACGCCTCTTCAATGGAGGGCTCGTCGAGATCGAAGCCATCCACGCGCACATTGGGGTAGGCCAAGGCCATGCCGATACTGGACCAGCCGACGCCGCAGCCGATGTCGGCAATGCGCGCCGGTGGGGTTGACTGCAAGCGGGCATGAAGGTCGGAAATTGCCGGCAAATGTTGCTGACCCAATTCGTACAAGAAGAGATTGCGATTCATGCCAGCCTGCCCCTCGCGCAGATCCTTGCCATAATCGCCAAAGGGCACGCCGCCGCCATTGCGATAGGCATCGAGCAAGGCGTGGATGGGATAGACCGCGCCAACGGCGACCTGGGCCAGCGGGGCCAGATAGTTGAGGCTCTCGGGTTCGGCCAACACTTCGCGATGGCCAGGAGGCAGGCGATAGCGCCGGGTCAACGCACTTGCTGTCTCATCCTCCACTTCGAGAATAGCGGCAACTGTCTGTTGCTCCAGCCATTCGCGGACGTAGCGCTCATGGGTCTGGGTTCGCGCAGCCAGTTCGGTTGAAGTCAGCCAGTCCGCATGGGCCAGCGCTTGGTAGAAGCCTAGGCGATCTCCGATGTAGACTGAGAAAATATTGAATAGGCCGGAGGTCGACTGCAACATGCGCTCCATAAACGCGTCTCGTTGCTCGGTGTGGTCGTTGATCGCGGTTAAGATGGTCGTCATGGTAGGTTCTCCTGATTGATTGTTCGCTATGGTCATTGGTTGTTTTTGGCGATTGAGGAAAAGTTGAGCTTTCCCCAAATCGCCCCACGTTGCGGTTATTTTTCTACAGCAATCTGCACCCGCAGGTTGACACCCTCGCTGGCATTGAGCCCGAGTAAGGTCTGCAATGCTTCGCCGCGGGCCAGTTTGAACTCGCCAGTCCCACCGGTGATCGCCCGAGCGATCGCCACATCGGTATCGGCCAGCTCATACCCCTGGGTGACGATGGTCTGCGCGCCGGGCTCGCTCCCGATCTGGAAGAATTGCGTCGAGAAGACCCAGACCCCACCGGTAGCGTGACCAGCGTCGTTGATCATGTAGCCTTGGCAGATCCATTCGCCGATCACCTTGTCGGGGAACTCTGGCGAGCCATCGGGGTTGACGCCGTTACTATCGGTCAGCGTGCCCGGCTCGTAGAGGTAGCCACGCGTGATAAAGCTGCTGCCATCCGCGGGCATCCCGTCCTCGTAGGTCACATCCTGGTCAAAGATGAAGCGAGTCATGTCTTCGGCGACATCGAACTCAAGAATGCGGGCCTCTCCCTGATCATCCGTGGCGCTGGCGTTGGCGACGGGCACGACGGGCGTACAGGCGCTGAGTGCCAGCATCAACAGGGCAAACAGGGCAATCCATTTGCGTTGCAACAACATGTGGTTCTCCTTTTGTGAATTGGTTGAATATCGATTCGCATCGTTTTTGCTACTGCTGGCCCTAGCATAGCGGGCGGGGTGTTGGCGGATCGTTGGCGTGGGCGTTCATTAGCGCGTCGGTTGAAAATAGACGCGCAAAATCAACTGCGAGCGGCTATAACGATGAAGAAGCGAACACAGGGGTAAGAGAGGCGGAGGGCACTAGCAGGCGCAAGCAGAAATCAGCAGCAATCACTTTACCCAGGAAAAGCAAAACCCCGCCAAAGTGGCGGGGCTACTTGTTCCCTCGGCTGGGTTGTTTGCTTTTCCGGCATGGCTAACGCAACAGTTTTAACGATCAACGATCTGTTTCAATCCCGCGGCTGAGTTGTCTCCTCGTCCAGCACGATAGCAACAGTACGAATGCCATTTACAGACACGTTCAATCCCTCGGCTGGGTTGATCGGTATTCCGGCAACGATCAGCAATGCTATCAAATCGGCGCAAACCGTAGTTTCAATCCCGCGACTGGGTTGATCGGTATTCCGGCCCAACAAGAACAAATCACGGCCATTTGGAATAAGCTGGTTTCAATCCCTCGGCTGGGTTGATAGGTTTTCCGGCCTTTCGATGTCTCCATAGCGAACCCCTGTGATATAAGTTTCAATCCCGCGACGAGGGTTTTGCATAGGAAAAGGGTTACCGCGTTTTTCGCGGTCATGACCGCGTTTGGCCGACTACCAGAGGCAAAAAGCGCGGTAGGACTGAAACTACAACCGCGTTTTTCACAGACACAACCGCGTTTGCCAAGCGCAAAACACTGCAGAAGAACAGACGCACTTTGGCGCTACCGCGTTTGAGAAGACAGAGAAGGCTCCATCCGGTATACTGAATTTGCCACAAAACAGTGTCCCAAAAGGAGCCTTCCCATGGCAATACAGTTTACCATATCGCTTGAGATTTCTCGCTGGTGGCAAAAGTGGTTGCAACGGCGACCAACCTTGCCGCCGCATCTGCCCCGCCTGATGTTAGCCGACCGCTATCACCCCAAGTACGTGCAGCAGTGTGCAGTGACCCAACAATTGTTGCCACTCTTGCGCAACCTAGACTGGACACAAGTACCGACCACTTGTACTTGGCAAAGTCGCGGGGAACGCACGGTGCCGATTGCTGCGTATCTTGGTGCCTACTTGGTCAAACTGGAGCGGCAGTTGCCTACGTTCGGGGCACTGCGCCGCTTTCTACATGAGCATCCAGCCTTGATCTGGGCTTTGGGCTTTCCACTGGTACCCAAAGCAAAAGAACTCGGAGGCTTCGATGCCGATGCCTCGCTGCCCTCACACGCTCATTTTCCACGTAAGCTCTCGCTACTGCCCAACGAGATCCTGCAAGCACTGCTCGATGCCCAAGTGGCGAGTTTGCAGCGTCACTTCGGCCCAGCCTTTGGTCAGACCATCGCCATCGACACCAAACATATTCTCGCTTGGGTCAAGGAGAACAATCCCAATGCCTATCCCCACAAGAATGAAAACGGGCAGCCCTGCGAGAGCAAGCAGCAACAACCAGCTGGCGACAAGGATTGTAAACTCGGTTGCAAACGCCAACGCAACCAAGCCACACCGACTAAAGAGGGCAAACCGCTCACCGAATCAGCCACCATTGGCGAGTACTACTGGGGCTATGCCTCTGGTGTGGTCGCCACCAAAGTCGCTGGGATCGGTGAATTTGTCCTCGCTGAATGCACGCAAACCTTCGACCTCACCGACATCTCTTACTTCTTCCCTTTGATGGAACAGGTCGAAGCTCGACTTGGTTTTCGTCCCCTCTTTGCCACTGCCGATGCCGCCTTTGATGCCTTTTACATCTATGACTATTTTCATCAGCCTGATGGCGATGGCTTTGCCGCTATCCCCTTGCGCCAAATGAAACAAGGTATCCGTCAATTTGATGCCGATGGTTTGCCCCTCTGTGAGGCAGGGCTGCCCATGCCGCTCAAGAGCAGCTACACCCATCGCACTTCCATGGTGCAACACACCAAAGGTCGCTACGTCTGTCCGCTGCTCCATCCTCAACCCACTGGCGAATCCTGTCCCATCGCACACAAGCGTTGGCCCGACGGAGGCTGCTTGCTCACCATGCCCACCTCCCCTGGCGCACGCATTCGCTACCAACTAGACCGAGATAGTGTACGCTATCTAGACCTCTTTCGTCAGCGCACTGCCGTCGAGCGCATCTTCAGCCAAGCCGTCAATCTTGGCATTGAGCGCCCCAAACTCCGTAACCAGGCTGCCATCACCAACAGCAACACGCTCACCTATTTGCTCATCAATCTGCGCCTCTTGCACCGATTGGGCCTTGACCTAATCTCTGAGCCTGCCCAGTAACACCCCGTTACTGTTTCGATCCCCCTTCCCTGTTTTGTGGCCCTTTTTCCCTTTTTTCCGTTCCGCCTTGTTTCAGTCATCCCCACCCTTTTCTCTCTGGTAATTACATAAACGCGGTAGCACCCCTGGCGCTTGAGGGTATGCAAAACCCTCCGCGACTGGGTTGATAGGTTTTCCCGCAAAGCCGGACCGCAGCATTGCTTGATCTGGTCTCAGGTTTCAATCCCGCGACTGGGTTGATAGGTTTTCCCGCTGTGCGCGGCCACTTCCGCCGACTACCCGATGGCCGGTTTCAATCCCGCGACTGGGTTGATAGGTTTTCCCGCTCCGAATTCTGTTGCCGAGGACGTATAAGCCGAATTGTTTCAATCCCGCGACTGGGTTGATAGGTTTTCCCGCCTGGCGGAATCTTGTACATGGTACAAAATGCAGTGACGTTTCAATCCCGCGACTGGGTTGATAGGTTTTCCCGCCACTGGTGTATGATGTGCTGGTGGGTGACTATACTGGTTTCAATCCCGCGACTG
>CAZMRA010000291.1:0-4725 GCA_964568485.1 uncultured Caldilineaceae bacterium
AGACCTCGTTGTGGTTGCCGTTGGTGCAATCGCGAGATTGTGGGGATCAATACCCGACTTCACCTTTTGGCGTACAGCTCTATTCGCGTACGGGCAAAGGTAGCCCTTATTTTAATGACATGCGCGAACTCGGCGTGGGTTGGATTCGGGTGGTTATCAACTGGAGTATGGTCGAGGCGGTCAATTCAACTCCGGATAAGTATTATTGGCCGTGGGTCGATAGTGTATTGAGCGGTGCCCAGCACAATTGCTTCAATATTCTCGCAACGATCACGCACGCACCGGAGTGGGCTACTTCCTCGCCGGAAGGTCCCCTGAACAAGGCTGGCGTCGAGGGATTAGCCCAGTTTGCTGCGGCCCTGGTTGAACGCTATGATGGCGACGGGGTGAATGACGCGCCTGGCTCACCCGTTGTGCGCTTCTGGGAATTGTACAATGAGCCCGATGCTGGCCCGACGCCCTTTGGGGAAGGTTGGGGCAAACACGGGGATAAATATGCAGAGATGCTCAAGGCCGTCTATCCTGCCATTAAAGCGGCGAGCCCAGATGCCCAAGTCGTCTTTGGGGGAATTGCTTACGAAGGTTTTGAGGATGATGATCCGCCGGGGACATTTGTGCGCAGCTTCCTGCCTGATGTCTTAGCCGCGGGTGGTGGCGATTACTTTGATTACATGAACTTCCACAAATATCCCGGTTGTGCGAATTGTGGCGGCCCCGGCCTAATCGAAAAGACTGCCAGGATCCGGGGGATCTTGGCGGAGCACGGTGTTTCAAAACCGATGATCATCTCCGAAACGGGCTGGCATACCAATCACGTGCCCCCCTATTTCCCGGGGAATGATGAGCTCCAGAGCCGTTTTGTGGTGAAACTGTTCACCCAAACCTATCCCGCGGATATTGATGTCGTCATCTGGTTTATGATGCACGATCTCGAGGGCTATCAATTCTTGAATGGCTTGGTTGATGGCTCGAACCCACCAGGTCGCAAGCCAGCTTTCTACGTCTTCCGCCGCTTCACCCAGATCATGCGCCAAGCGGTTTATATGCGTACCTGGTCTGCTGCCGAGAGCGGCCATGAGCGATTCGAAGTCTACGAATTCTTTGACCAGCGCGATCAGAAGCCTTTGCTCATCGCTTGGTTGGATCCTGTCAACTGGTTGGACCCCAACGAGGTCGAGACGGATGAATTGCTGACCATTCCAGCGAGCCGAGTGACCGTCACCGATATTTATGGCGCCAGCCAAGTGGTGCACGATGCCGATGACGGTGTGGTTGATCAAAAGACGATTGTTCCGGTGAATGGCCGGCCGCTCTACATCAAGATCGACCAGCCGTAAGCTGGTGCTGCGCTTTGTGCCGAGATGAATGACCCTCGTGCGTTGCACAAGCTGATTCTAAAATTGCAAGCGGGCGTTGCCACAAAACTGGCAGCGCCCATTTTGCATACCGATACCCTACACATGCGCCCCAAGCTGGGATGGCGATATGGCTTAGCGCTGCTTGCAGCCATGGCATTCCTCTGGGCACGGGTCCCCGAACGGCTTTTGTCCCCACAATTTTATGCCGAAGATGGCTGGATTTTCTTTGCTGATGCCTTTAATCTGCCTACTTGGCAAGCCCTTGTTCGTCCCTATAACGGCTATGATCATCTCGTGCCGCGGCTGATTGCCGAAATCAGCCAGTGGCTGCCATTGCGGCTTGCCCCGCTATTCTTTAGCCTGAGCGCGCTGTTCCTCACGGCCGTCTCTCTCACTTGGTTGCTGCTCCCTGCCTATCGCAGCTTGATCCGCCACGATTGGTTGCGTCTCGCAGTGGTAACTCTGATGTTGACCAGCCCTAATCTCGAAGGCTTGATGAGCATTGCCTATGTGCAGTGGTTTTTGGCAATTTGGGCGCTCTTGGTCACCTTTGTCTGGCCGACGCACCATCCTGGATGGAGTTGGCTGCTGACGCTTGGTTATATTGCAGTGAGCTTTAGCGCGCCGATTGTGTTGATCTTGTTGCCGTTTTGGCTGTTGCGCTGCTGGTTTGCGCCTACGCGCACTTTGCGCCTGAACGCGTGGAGCATTGTAGTGGCCCAGGGCCTCTTTGTGGGGCGGATTTGGCAACAGCGCACGGATTCGTTGGCTAGGCTGGATCTGGCCGAAGTTGGCTCCTCGCTACTGGATCTGATCCGCGCAGTGCTCTACAAAGTCCTGGTTGTCAACCTCTTTGGCAACCAGGGTGGGGAATGGCTGCAACAGGTGGTAGGTTGGCCGGGGATTTACCTGATCGCGGCGTTGCTGATCGTGGCGCTGCTAGCGAGCTTGGCCTGGTCACAACTGCTACGCACGCCTGCGCAATTTTTGTTCACGGTCTCCTTGCTCTATGTGATCTTTGTCGCGGCGCCCTTTTATTGGCTGCGCACCTATGGCGATCATGACTACCCATTTCTGGCGGCAACGGGGTCTGACTTGCGCGCTGCGGCTCGTTATTTTATTGTGCCCAGCTTGGCCCTCTATCTGTTGATCGCACGTATGCTTGATGCCAACTGGAGCGCACTACAAACGAAGCGTTGGCGCTTGGGATTGGGCGCCAGCTTGGGGATGGTACTGCTGCTGTATGGACTGACCTTCCGGCTCCCGGCGTTGAGTGGGGGAAATTGGCAACAGCACGCTTGGTTGATCACGCAACTGCGAGCCGGTGATCCTTCGTATCTACTGTGGCCTCTCGAGCAGCAGATACAGCAAGCGAGCATACCTGCTGGTGAGACCCAGCTCTTTCTGCCGCTGATCTTCAAGGCTCAGCCCTCCGCTGACGCGCTCACGCTGGATGTGCCAATCGCCCCGCCAGGCTGGTTGATGCGTTTGCGGCTTGTCCCGCCACTAGCCCACACGTATGACTTCCTGGGCGGCCCTACCTTGTTGTGGATCGAGCCGGAGCAGGTCGAGCAGGGGCTCTTGGTGCGGCTGCATTGGCAGGGTAATACGCTGGCTAACGCCCGCCAGCAACGATACTATTTCGTTGGCCTCTATTTGATCGACGAGACTGGGACGGTGCTCCACAGCAGTGAGCAGCCGCTGCCACCATTCCCTCCGGAATCTATCGTGCCGTTTGTCAGCGAGCATCTGTTGCCCATCGCCGCTGCAGATCTGGACCCTGCGATGCATGTGCAGCTGCGCCTCTATCAACTCGCTGGGGACGAGCGCATCCCGGGCCCGGCGGTGGAAGTGGAAGGCTTGTTTGGCTCTTGAACCGCTGCACCGTTGTACAATCTCTGGTGAGGAGATTATAATCCTACCTTTGGGGATGATCAGCTCAATGGCGGCGGGGCATACACGCCACGTACGGCGGGACCCGATGTTGAGTAAAGTCCGCCGCGGATCAACAGCGCACACAGAATTGGTTGGCTACCCATGACAGTTGCCGGGTTAGATTACGCGTTTCTAGACTATTTACAGGTGTCGATCGAAGGTGAGGCCGCGCTTCATGGCTATTATTTGCCATTCCTGCGCGACTACCAACGCGTGTTGGATCTGGGGTGTGGGTTGGGCGGCTTTGTCAAGCTGTTGCGTGATCACGGAATCGACGCGTATGGTGTGGATTCGGATCCCGATTGTATCACCGCCGCGCGTCGACACAATCTGCCAGTGGTGGAGGCCGATGTCCTGGAGCATCTGCGCAGTCTTGAACCGGGTAGCCTCGATGCCATCTTTTCGGCGCACATGGTCGAGCATATGCCCTACGAAGTCGTGTTGACGACCATCGAACTGGCCGCGCGTGCACTGCGTCCTGGGGGCCGCTTGCTGATTGTGACCCCCAATCCGCGCGCTTTGATCACGCATCTGGAACTGTATCACATGCACTTTGGCCACTGTGCGCTCTATCATCCCAAATTGCTTAGCTTCTTTATGCAACGCAGCGGCTTTGCCCATACGCAACAGGGTGAAAATCCGCATACCATGCCCGCTCACATTTCAGCGGAGTCGCCCTTGCGTTTGTTGACCACGCCCCCACCGGCCACCTTTGCTACCTGGCAAGAACCACTGCCCAAACCAGCTTCGCCCCTGCGCCAGGCCATTTGGTATGTTAAAATGGGGCTGATTCGTTGGTTGGTGCGCCCCTATGTCGACCGCACACAGCAGGAATTACAGCAACTCCGCAACCAAGTGAGCGCACTGACCCAAACCTTACACACAACCATCGACGCTGTGAACCGACCATTTGAATGTTACGTGATCGGCGATAAAGCTGCTCAGCCCGAACCACATTCACCGGCGAAGTGATCATGAAGAATGTCCTTTTTGTCAGCGGATTGGCTGGTGATACGCGCCGCTACCGTTGTTTACACCATCAAGAGCAGTTGGCGCTGCATGATATTGCCAGCACCTTGCGCACCGCCGATGATTTTGCCTGCTACATTGACATTACTACCTGCGATCTGCTGATCCTGCACCGGGTTGCCTATAGCCCACTCGTGGCCGATTTGATCGAATTGGCTCACTTGCGCGGCATTCCGGTCGTCTTCGAGACCGATGATCTCGTCTTTGAACCGGAACTGATCGGTTCGATCGCTTTTCTGGACACGCTCAGTGTGGAGGCCGCCAATCGCTTCCGCCAAGATCTGCACGGGCAAGCTAAAACCTTTGCCCACAGTGATTTCATCTTGGTGACGACCGATTATTTGGCCCAAGCCGCGGCTCGGCATGGCAAACCGGTCTTTGTGCAGCGCAATGCTTGTAGCGC
>CAZMRA010000291.1:4825-5949 GCA_964568485.1 uncultured Caldilineaceae bacterium
CCGTTTGTGGCTTGGCAAGAATTGTCTCACCTCGTCGCCCAGGTTGATATTAACTTGGCGCCGCTCGAACTGGAAAATCCTTTTTGCCAGGCCAAGAGCGAGATCAAATACAGCGAGGCGGCCCTGGTGGGAGTGCCGACGATTGCTAGCCCGACCGATGCCTTTGCCTATGCCATTGAATCTGGGGTGAATGGTCTGCTGGCTGCGGATGATGAGGCTTGGCTCGCGGCGCTAACCCTGTTGATCGAAAATGAAGAGGAACGGCGGCGCATCGGTGAAACGGCGCGGCAGCGCGTCTATGCCGAATACACGCCGGAAGTGCGCAGCCAAACTCTCGTGGCAACCTTGGCGCAGATCCGCACGCAATTTGTGCCGAGCGAGGCCAATCCCGCACGGGTGCCCACGGTCTTAGCCACAGCCATGAAGCGCCAGTTGGATCAAGCACAGGAGACGCAGGCCCAACAGGCCCGTCAATTAGAACATCTCCGCCAGACCGTGGCCAGCTGGGAGGCCAAATCCCGGGCTGGGCAAACCGAATTTTGGCAGCGCACCTACGAGCAATTGGAAAGCCAACAAGTCGAAGCCCTGCAGAGCATTCTGGCTCGTTTACAAAATTGGGGCAAAGCCTAGAGTCAGCGTTTTTTATGGCGAATCAACCTTTTTCTAGCGCACTCATTTTAGCCGGTTGCCTCCACGCAACGGTCAAACTCTACCGCTGTATCCACCTGCAGGAGCAGTTGGCTCGTTTAGGCATTGCCGCAGAAGTGCAAGAATGGCACGATCAACCCTTGGCCGATGACGTGGCCGAGCGCTTTGACTTGTTGATCCTGCAGCGCGTCGTCATGAGTGCCAAGCTGCGGCGTTTGATCGAAACGATGCAGCGACGGGGCAAGTTGGTGATCTTCGACACCGACGATCTCAACTTTGAACCGGCTATGAGTCGCTGGCATCGCGGGGTGGCTCGCCTCTCGCCCATCGAGCAGGATCTCTATCAGGAAGGAGTGCATCTGGCCCTGTCCACGTTGCAGGCAAGTGATGCTGTCTTGACGGCGAGCCCCTTTTTGGCCAAGCATCCACCAGCTCATCACGGCGGACACCAACCTCTACAAGTGCCCGATGATGCG
>CAZMRA010000292.1:0-5540 GCA_964568485.1 uncultured Caldilineaceae bacterium
CAGCAGCCAGTGTAACCGCCTTGGCTGGCGCTGGCAGATCCGCAGTGATCTGGAGTGCGGCTACATCCAATCCGGCCAAGCGAGCCAGAAGCGGTGCATTGACCTGCAGCCAGGGTGTGAACTCCCCGGCGCTGATCTGCGCAGCGATGCGGCGGCCCGGCGGCACATCATACTCGCTGCGCGCATTCCGGATCGCCCGCACGATCTCTTGGATCCGCTCAAATTGCGTATCGGCCGTGGCATCTTGCCAGCCGCTGATCTGCGGCCAGCGATTGGTAATCAACGAGTACGGGCCGTGGACACCTTCGCCCCCCAATTCTGGCAGATTTTGCCAGATCTCTTCAGTGACAAAGGGCATATAGGGGTGCAGCAAACGCAGACTCTGCTCCAACACAAAGGCCAAGGTCTGGCGCGTGGCTTGTGCTTCCTCCGGAGTGCCATCGTTCAAGCGCACTTTGGCCGCTTCGATGTACCAGTCGCAATAATCGCCCCAAAGGAAATCATAGAGCTGACGGCCGGCTTCGCCCAATTGCCATTCGCTAACCAACCGCGAAACCTCGTTCTGCAAGGTCTCCAAACGGCTCAGGATCCAGCGGTCGGCCAAGCCCAACTGTTCGGACGCGGGCAAGGCATAACGTCGGTCGTAATCGGTGCTCGTTTCCGCCAGCGGCAGTGTGTGCCCCTCCAAGTTGAGGATCACAAAGCGGGCGGCGTTCCACAACTTGTTGGCAAAATTGCGATTGGACTCTACCCTGGTCAAGCTGAGCTTCATGTCATTGCCGGGCGTACCGCCGGTCAACAAGCTGAAGCGCAACGCATCCGACCCGTAATCACGGATGAGATCGAGCGGATCGAGCGCATTGCCCAAGCTTTTGCTCATCTTGCGGCCTTGTTCGTCGCGCACCAAGCCATGCATATAGACATACTTGAAGGGCACTTGGCCAGTGAACTTCAAGCCCATCATGATCATGCGGGCCACCCAGAAGAAGATAATATCGTAGCCCGTTTCCAAGACTGTGGTCGGATAATACTTAGCCAAATCGGCGGTCTGGTCGGGCCAGCCGAGGGTACTAAAAGGCCACAACCCACTGCTGAACCAAGTGTCCAACACATCGGGATCTTGCTCCAGCGGCACCTCGTGCCCGTAATGGGCAATTGCCTGTTGCTGAGCTTCGGCCTCGTTGCGAGCTGCGAATGGATGTTTATCAGGCCCATACCAGACCGGGATGCGATGGCCCCACCACAGCTGGCGGCTGATGCACCAGTCGCGAATATTCTCCATCCAATGGAAATAGATCTTCTCGAAGCGCTCGGGGATGATCTGAATCTCGCCGTTGCGGACGGCGGCGATGGCTGGCTCGGCGAGCGGTGCCATCTTCACCCACCACTGTTCGCTGAGCAGCGGCTCCACCACCGTGCTGCAACGCTGGCAGTGCCCCACCTGGTGGACACGCGTCTCTTCTCGCACCGTCAACCCGGCATCAGCCATATCCGCCCATAACTTCTTGCGGGCCGCAAAGCGATCCAGCCCAGCGTAATCGCCGGCGTTCTGGTTAAGGGTGGCATCCAAATTCATGATGCTGATCATCGGCAGGTTGTGGCGCAGGCCGATCTCGTAGTCGTTCGGATCGTGGCCGGGCGTCACCTTGAGCGCACCGGTACCAAATTCCATGTCCACATAGGTGTCGGCGATGATCGGGATCTCACGGCCAATCATGGGCACGATCGCGGTTTTGCCGATCAGCGATTGATAGCGCGGGTCATCCGGATGCACCGCCACTGCGGTATCACCGAGGATCGTTTCGGGACGCGTGGTGCTGACCTCCAAGAAGCCCCCATCTTTGAGTGGGTAGCGGAAAGTATACAGGCTGCCATTGACCTCTTCATAATCCACTTCGAGATCGCTGATCGCACTTTCGCAGCGCGGGCACCAATTGACCAAGCGCAAACCTTTGTAGATCAGCCCTTCGTTGTAGAGCTGGATAAAGGCTTCGAGCACGGCAGCGCTCAACCCTTCGTCGAGCGTGAACCGTTCACGCGCCCAGTCGCTGGAGATCCCCATGCGATACTGCTGTCCGGTGATCCGTCCGTGATACTCGGCTTTCCAACCCCACACCTCTTCGACAAAGCGTTCACGCCCTAGTTGCTGGCGCGTGATGCCCTGCTTGGCCAGCTGACGCTCCACGACATTTTGCGTGGCAATACCGGCATGGTCGGTGCCGGGCACCCAGAGTGTGGGCCGCCCCTGCATGCGGTAATAGCGGATCAGCATATCCTCGATGGCGTTGGTGATGGCGTGACCCAAATGCAAGGCGCCCGTCACATTCGGCGGCGGCATGGAGATCACAAATGGCTCGGCCTTCGGATCGGCCAAGCCGAGCGCGAGTTGGTGTTCAGGCGTAAAAAACCCATGCTCTAACCACCAAGTGTAGAGCTTTTCCTCCACCTGACGGTGGTCATACGTTTTGGCCATTTGGCTATTGGTCATGGCTCCACTCTCCGGATCCAGGCTGCGGCAGATCAGCAATCGGGGCCGCCAACCTATCTATCGTTTGGCTACAATTTTGCGTTCAAAAATAAAAAACCGTCCATCCTGCAAGGACGGAACGGCTCCGTGGTACCACCTTGTTTATAAACAAAAGCACGGCCAAGCGCAGTGGCTTTTATTTATCACTCTGGCGCTATAACGGGCGAGCCCGGGAAAGACTACTGCATGGTTAAAGCTCACAGGCAAATTTACCAGCCAGCATGAACCATGGTTCACCGTTCCAACCTTCCCGGCGACTTCCCCAAGGGCCACATGAATGAGGCTCCCAGCCGATGGCCTCATCTCTCTGGCAGTGCTCCAGTGGGTACTCCTCCGGTGCATTGTTATTCACTATAGATTTGTGACGTAGCGGCACTGCCTCACTTCGTATCAGCAACGCCGCAATGTTCAAATCGAATATAAGAGTATAATACGCGGACGAAGCGCTGTCAAGTAATCGTTTCTTGGCTTGGCGACTGGCGGCGGCGGACTCGCTCAATCTCGTGCAAGAGCAGCAAACAGGCCCCGGCAGTCACAAAGAGATCGGCAACATTAAAGATGCCTGTGCGCAGCGGGCCAATCCCCACGTTGATAAAATCGATCACATAACCATCGTGGAACCAGCGGTCGATCAAATTGCTGATGCCGCCGGCAAAGTAGAAGGCTAGCGCCCAAACGCCCACGGCAGGCAATTGTTCGGCAAAAAGCGTATAACCCAATAGCCCAAACAAGATCACCAGACTACCCACACCGAAGAGCGCGTGGCGCCAAAGTTCAGGAAGCGTCGAGCCCAGTCCCAGAAAGGCGCCGGAATTATAGGTCAATTGCAGGCGGACCGTGTCGCCCAGGAAGGACCAACTTTCTGCGATCGGGAAATAGGTTTGCGCCACCGATTTGGTGGTCTGGTCGCACCCGGCACAACCGATCAAGACCACGACGATCAACAGGGCTCGCTTGGCGAGAGTCATATCTTCGAATTCCTCTAGGTAAACGGCGAGAGACACAAGCCGCCAGTATAGCATCGAGCCGCCCATTTTATCCCATTCAGATTGCGGGACCATCAAAGGTAGGTTAGGCTTGATCCTGCTATCATGTCACAAAATGCAGTCCAATCTCGTCTTATTCTTAGCGTGCGGTAACCCGGAGCAGCGGAAAGATAAGATTATGCAGACCGATCCATTCGAAACCTATCGTTCGCTATTGTTTGCCATTGCTTACCGCATGGTGGGCAGCGCGATGGAGGCAGAAGACATTGTGCAGGAGGCCTATTTGCACTATCGGGCCACACCGCCTGAATCGATTCGCACGCTCAAAGGTTTTCTCACCACCGTTGTGCATCGTCTGTGCTTAGATCATCTGAAATCTGCCCAGGTGCGGCGAGAGCAGTATGTGGGCCCCTGGCTGCCAGAGCCGCTCCTCACCGGGGATGGTGCACCGCCCCATTCTCCGCTGCGCCAGATTACCGACCGGGAATCGATTTCGATGGCTTTCTTGGTCTTGCTGGAAAGGCTTTCGCCATTAGAGCGCTCGGTATTTCTGCTACGCGAGGTATTTGAATACGAATATGCCGAAATTGCCCAAATCACCGGCCGTAGCGAAGCGGCCTGTCGCCAACTGTTTAGCCGAGCGAAAAAGCATATCCGCGAGCATCGTCCCCGCTTTTCTGCCTCACCCCAAGCGCATGAGGACATCCTCAATCTGTTTATGGAAGTCTTCCTGGCCAGAGACTTCGATGGCCTCATGAATCTGTTGGCCGTAGATGTCTCCGTCTGGGTGGATAGCGGTGGCAAAGTCACGAAAGCGGTGCGACATCCGATCCAGGGCCGTCATAAAGTGGCTCGCGCCACGCTCGGCCTGCTGGCGAGCGCGCCGCCAGGTACCACCTTCGAAATGACCGAAATCAATGGTCTGCCTGCGCTATTGCTCCGAATTCAGGGGCAAATTGCGGGTGTTCTCACCCTGGAAGTGGCAGAGGGGGTCATCCAGGCGGTGCACAACGTGGCCAATCCCGACAAACTAGCCCACTTGGAGCTACCGTCCAAGTCTGGCCCGGTGTGGCGGCTCAAACCGTGACCGCCAGCTTGCTGCGCAATCGCAAGTGAGGATTACCCCTGATGCGCTCTAGCGTCTGACAGACCTGTTTAGAAAGGGAATACAAACCATGAATATTGCACTGCTCATCATCCAAATTTTCCTAGTTGCGGGCTTCACCGCCGGCGGATTGGCCCAAATCTTCATGCCTTATGCTAACTATACGAAGCTTCCCTTCCAAGGCTGGGCCAATGATTTTCAGCCCTGGCATCTCAAGCTCATTGGCGCGCTGAAAGTGTTGGCAGCGCTGGGCATCATTGCCGGCTTGTTTCTACCTATGCTGAGGCCACTCGCCCCGCTGGCAGCAATCGGGCTGGCCCTGGTGATGGCTGGTGCCATGGCAACCCATCTTCGCCGCGGGGAATACCCACACATGCTAGGCAACTTGGCCTACTTGGCGCTGGCCCTCTTCCTGGCTTATGGGAAATGGGTTGAAGTTGCTGTCTAGCCAGATTCACTCCAACTCGGCAAATATCCGGGCCTATGCGGCAGGATAACCTAGATGTGGTTCACTCCCACGTGCGTGGGGAATACGGATCTGACGGGCCAGGTGCAAAACGCCACCACGGTTCACCCCCACGTGTGTGGGGAATACAGCCTCTTGCGCTTTGGTCCGCCATTCAGCAGCGGTTCACCCCCACGTGTGTGGGGAATACGATTGGGTGGGGATCATCTTATCCGCAATTCTCGGTTCACCCCCACGTGTGTGGGGAATACTACCCGCTGGCTTATAGCGCTATGGGCCTATGCGGTTCACCCCCACGTGTGTGGGGAATACAAACGTGATCATGCTTTTCTTCGGGGCCTCCACGGTTCACCCCCACGTGTGTGGGGAATACACCATCAGCGCTTGACGCTGCACCTCTAGCGCCGGTTCACCCCCACGTGTGTGGGGAATACGCTTCCCATTTCTCCAAGCCCT
>CAZMRA010000293.1:0-5539 GCA_964568485.1 uncultured Caldilineaceae bacterium
TCGTGGATGCAGCCGAGCAGACGGGTGCTCAGGTAGTGGGTCCTGTGCCGCTGCCAACCCAGCTCGAAAAATTTACTGTGATGCGTGCCCCGTTTATCGATAAAGATAGTCGTGAGCAATTTGAGATCCGAACCCACAAACGTTTGATCGACGTGGTGGATCCGGGGAATAAAACTATTGAAAATTTGACCCGGTTGAATTTGCCTGCCGGCGTTGACATTGAGATCAAACTGTAAATATCCTGTTGTTCAGCGAGGATTGTGTAGGCAGTAAAATAGTAGACAGTGGAGCAGTCAAATCGGAAGTGCAATATCGGCGGAGAATCGAAATTCGCACAGATGGTTCATAACTGATAACTGAATACTACTGCCCTCCAGCCGTGCTGGCAAAGCGGGATGATGCGGTTGAGTCGTTCTTGTCTGTGAACGCCCGACAGTCCCAGGAGGCAACATGCGAGGTATTCTCGGTAAAAAAGTAGGTATGACGCAACTCTTTGATGAGAGTGGCGTTGTTGTTCCTGTTACCATCATTCAAGCAGGACCCTGCTACGTAACTCAAGTTAAAACACAAGACACCGACGGCTATAATGCCGTTCAATTAGGCTTTGAAGAAGTGGCAGAGCGCAAACTCTCAAAAGCAGAGCGTGCTCACCTTCAAAAAGCTGGTACCCCTCTTCTTCGGCACCTGCGCGAGATCCGCTATGACGAAGCGCCTACATTGGCCTTAGGTGAAGTACTCAAGGCTGATATCTTCCAAGAAGGCGATGTCGTTGATGTGTCAGGCATCACCAAAGGTCGTGGTTTTGCTGGTGGTGTAAAGCGGTGGAATTTTGGTGGTGGTCCAAAGACTCATGGTCAGTCGGATCGTCATCGCACCCCTGGTTCGCGCGGGTCCGGTACAACCCCTGGCCGCACCTACCCTGGTATTAAGAGCCCTGGTCATTATGGCAATGAGCGCGTGACTGTGCAGAATCTGCGGATTGCACTGGTCGATGCTGAACGCAATCTGATTGCCGTTCGTGGGGCCATTCCTGGGTCGCGGGATGGGTTGGTGCTGGTGCGCGATGCGGTCAAGAAAAAATCGCCTAAGAAGGCATAGCCCCAGTTGCAAGACTTTCCTATCGCCCAAATTTCAAGATGGGTTGATAGCACGAAAAGGAGTAGAACGATGTTGGTACCGGTAAAAAATGTGGCTGGGGAGCAAGTCGGCGAGATTGAACTAAGCGATGCAGTCTTTGCTGCCCCGATTAGCAAGCCTTTGATGCATCAGGCACTGGTTCGCCAACTGGCCAACGCTCGCCTGGGTACACATGATACTAAAGTCCGCTGGGAAGTTTCTGGTGGCGGCAAGAAACCGTGGCGTCAGAAGGGCACAGGGCGTGCGCGACAGGGCTCTAACCGGGCTCCTCAATGGATTGGTGGTGGTACGGTCTTTGGGCCGACCCCGCGCAAATATACCCAGTCGCTGAATAAAAAGATGCAGCGCGCCGCTTTGCGCAGTGCTTTGAGCGTAAAAGCTACGGCTGGTCAACTGTTGGTTGTGGATCAGGTCGTCTTAGAAGAGCCCAAGACCAAGCAGATGGTGCAATTGCTGCGCAATCTGGGGGTAGAGCAGGCCAGTGTGCTGGTTGTACTCGCGGAAAAGAGCGAGCCCGTGTGGCGCAGCGCTGGTAATCTGCCGAAAGTCAAGACGCTGATGAGTAATTATATCAATGTTCGTGACTTGCTCGGTCATGACACGATCCTGCTTTCCCAAGCTGCTGCTGAAGCGATCGATGCTTGGTTGAGCAGTGATTTGCCTACCGGGGCAGATGATCACACTGCCGACGTAGCCGTTCAGACGGAAACGGAGGAATAACCATGCACGTTTATGAGGTTTTGCGACGACCGATCATCACGGAAAAGACAGTTTTGGCCAGCGAGTTGGGGCAGTACGCATTTGAAGTAGATATGCGGGCCAACAAGCTGCTCGTGAAAGATGCTGTTGAGACTGCCTTCAACGTGACTGTTGCGGATGTGAATATGATGGTGATGCCCGCTAAGACTGCACGTCGCGGCCGCCGCGTAGGGATCCGCAAGCCAAAATGGAAGAAAGCAGTGGTAACCCTCGCCCCTGGCGAAAGTCTGCCACTGTTTGAAGGCGTCTAAGCGCACAGGAGCGAATCATGGCGATTAAAGTCTATCGACCGACTTCGGCGGGACGCCGCAACATGAGTGTCTCGTCCTTTGATGATATTACAACTAACAAACCAGAGCGTTCGCTGTTAGCGCCATTGCGCAAGAGTGGTGGCCGCAACAATCATGGTGTGGTTACTACGCGCCATATGGGTGGTGGTCATAAGCGCCGCTATCGCATCATCGACTTTAAGCGTGATAAGGTTGGTGTCTCTGGTCTAGTGAAGACAATTGAGTACGATCCAAACCGCAGCGCTCGCATTGCTTTGGTTGTCTACAGCGATGGCGAGAAGCGCTACATCTTGGCCCCTAATGGCATTAAGGTTGGGGATCGTGTGATGTCTGGCGCAGGGGCAGAGATTCGTCCGGGTAATGCCCTGCCGATCCGCAACATTCCGCTGGGTACGATGATCCACAATGTGGAGATCTATCCGGGGCGCGGTGGGCAGTTGGCTCGTAGCGCTGGGAATGCTGCTCAGGTGTTGGCAAAAGAAGGGGCGATGGCCCAGCTCCGCCTACCAAGTGGTGAGGTGCGCTATATTGACATGAATTGCATGGGGACGATTGGGCAGGTTTCCAATGCTGACCATGCGAATGTCAGTCTGGGGAAAGCTGGCCGCAAGCGCTGGTTAGGTATTCGCCCTTCGGTGCGTGGTATTGCGATGGATCCTGGTGCTCACCCGCACGGTGGTGGTGAAGGCCGCTCACCCGTTGGTATGCCAGGTCCAAAGACCCCTTGGGGCAAGCCTGCCTTGGGCAAGAAGACCCGGTTGAATAAACGAACGAATAAATTTATTGTCCGCCGCCGTGGCGCTGGCAAGAAATAATGGTGATGATGGTGGGTTGCGTTAACAAGAGACCACCATCCGGTAGAAAAAGAGGAGAGCATGTCGCGTTCATTAAAAAAGGGACCGTTTGTCGAACCGAAACTGCTCAAGCGGATTGAAGAGATGAACCGCAAGAGCGAGCGCAAGGTGCTCAAGACCTGGTCTCGGGCATCGACCATTTTCCCTCAATTTGTAGGGCATACGATTGCAGTACATGATGGCCGTCGCCATGTGCCAGTCTTTATTAGCGAAAATATGGTCGGCCATAAGTTGGGTGAATTTGCCCCGACTCGCTTCTTCCGTGGGCATGTCCGGTCGGAAAAAGCGACCCGCGCAGGCCGGTAGGCAAACATACCGACGTTGAGAGATGAGGAGTTGGGTATGGAAGTGCGAGCAGTCACCAAATACATAGGCATTAGCGCCCAAAAAACCCGCTTGGTAGTGGATGAAGTGCGAGGCAAGGGAGCCCAAGAAGCCATTGCCATTTTGCAATTTATGCCCCAGCAGGCTGCGCGAGTTGTTCAGAAGACGATCAAGAGCGCATTAGCTAATGCAACCGAAAATTTCGGTCTTGAAGCCGATGAAATGTACGTCAGTCAGATTTATGCGGATGAAGGACCACAACGTCGCTGGCGGCGATTCGGTGCCCGCGGTCGTTTTAAACCGTGGATTCGCCGTTCGTCACACGTGACAGTGATCTTAGAAGAGCGCACTGCCAACTAAAGGAGGGCAATTTGGGCCGCAAAGTTCATCCATATGGGTTCCGCCTGGGGATTATCAAGGAACACAAGAGCCGCTGGTTTGCAGTGGGCCAACGCTATAACGATCAATTAGCCGAGGATCGTCAGATCCGCCGGATGGTCGTTGATGAGTTGCCCAATGCAGGCATTAGCAACGTAGAAATCGAACGACAACCGAATCAGGTCCACATCATTGTAGACACGGCCCGGCCCGGTGTGATCATTGGCCGCAAGGGTGCTAGTGTTAATGTGTTGCGCACAAAATTGCAGGACTTGACCCAGAAAAAGGTCAAGATCGATGTGCGTGAGATCACCAAGCAAGAGTTGGATGCCCGGTTGGTTGCCGAAAGTATTGCCGACCAATTAGAACGCCGTATTAGTTGGAAGCGCGCCATGAAACAGGCTGCGCAGAAGACAATGCGAGCAGGTGGCCAAGGTATTATGATCAAGGTCTCTGGCCGCCTTGGTGGCGCTGATATGGGCCGCGTCGATACGGTGCGCGAGGGGCAGATTCCTCGTCACACGCTGCGAGCTGATATCGATTACGGGACAGCCGAGGCCAACACAACCTTCGGCGTGATCGGGGTCAAAGTTTGGATCTACCTGGGCGAGGTGCTTCCAGGTGAAGAGTATCATAATCGGGTAGTTTCTGAATTAACCCAATAAGCTAGCTATCCATTGCTGGCGGCCACTTATTGTGTGGTTCAGCATTTATAAGGATGGATAGCCCGAAATTATCTCAAAATCGCTTGCGAGACTTGATTCACGTGAATAATGAGTTTTGAGATAAGAACTAGTTAGTTAAAGGCGAGTCACGTTTTGGCACGTGGCTTGATGAGATGGAGATGACTTATGTTGATGCCAAAACGGGTGAAATACCGTAAGCTCCAGCGTGGTCGACTCAAAGGGATCGCCCACCGGGGCAATCAGGTGCAATTTGGTACCTATGGCCTCCAAGCGACAGAGTCTTTCTACGTGACAAGTCGGCAGATCGAAGCGGCCCGGCGTGCTGTGGTACGTTTCATTCGCCGCGGTGGTAAAGTTTGGATCCGGATCTTTCCCGACCGGCCTGTCACCAAGCGAGCTGCTGAGACACGTATGGGTACGGGTAAAGGCAGTGTGGATCACTGGGTCGCCCCAGTGCGCCCGGGCCGGGTAGTGATGGAAATGGCTGGCGTGCGTGAAGAGGTTGCCCGCGAAGCATTCCGTCTGGCCTCCCACAAGTTGCCGATGAAGACCCAGTTTGTCTCGCGTGATGAGGCGAGCGCCTAAGGAGGTAGGTGATGAAAGCAAAAGAATTGCGCAGCATGACCAATGCCGACTTGGCGCAAAAGTTGGACGACTCTTATCAAGAATTGTTCAACCTCCGTTTTCAACGAGCGGCTGGTAAGTTAACAAACACAGCACGGCTCAATCTTGTACGCAAAGATATTGCGCGGGTAAAGACAATCCTGCGCGAGCGCGAGTTGGCCGAGGCAGCTTAAGTGTCTGTTCATTGAGGATAGCGCTTGCTTAGCAGCTTGTCGCAAAACTTCATGGATAGTCAATGAGGAGATAAGAGAATGCGTGAACGAAGACGAACCTTAACGGGGGTCGTCACCAGTGATAAGATGGACAAGACCGTGGTCGTGTCCGTCGAACGAGTAACTCGGCACCCGTTATATGGTAAGGTCATCAAGCTGCGGAAGAAGTACCAAGCACATGACGAAGCAAATGCTGCGAAAATCGGCGATCTGGTGCGTATCCGCGAATGTCGACCACTGAGCAAGAATAAGAAATTCTTTGTCGAAGAGATTCT
>CAZMRA010000294.1:0-2058 GCA_964568485.1 uncultured Caldilineaceae bacterium
TTAACTCTTCACGGTACACTCGAAGCATATCGCCGATGAAATCGACAATGGCATGGTCGTTTAATCAGCAAACTTGGAACAAACAATTCATAAGTGTTCTCTTGCAGACCCCAAACAGGAGAAAATAACAATGGCAAGCGAAAGGTGGACGTTAGATCTGCTGTCGTTCGTACTAGGTGTGCTTGCTGCTGGAATCCTGGGCAGGATCTTTACTCGGATCGCCCTTGAAAGAGGTCAGATACAACGGCCTTATAAAAAAATGGCTGTCTATACTGACCAGACACCTGATGATGTATTTCAGGCAGCACGCGGGGCATTTTGGCGGCTACTAGGATGGTATATTGTTTTAGGAATTAGCCTGGTTATTATCGGTTCGCTCGTCTACTATCTATCAATTTCAGAACAAATGTTCTATTTTTGACGCAAAAATTCTAACATATGGATTTGGTTCACGCCAATTGCATCTATAGCCAATTGCTAATTGGATACCATGATTGTTAGTAGATGTAAGGGCCTGTTGAGCGGATGTGAGAAATTCGTGGGTTTATATTTCTAGGAACGGATTCAACGGATACTCATTCTCGAATCCGTTCCTAGTTCTTGCTGCCCATCCGTACTATGAACAACAGCTATTACCCCTCGCCGTTGAGGATGCGTTGGGCAGCTTCGCAGAGAATGGCAACACCAGTGGGCAAGCAGCGCTCATCAATGTCGAAACGGGGATTATGGTGTGGCGCATTGAGGCCGCGCGCATCGTCACGGGCCCCGAGGAAAAAGAAGTTGCCTGGCACACGATCCAAGACGGCCGAAAAATCTTCCCCGCCCGTCGTGCGATAACTCATATCCACCTGCTCGGCCCCCAAAATCTCAGTGACCACATCGGCCACAACTCCGGTGGGCTCGGCCGCGTTCACCGTGGCGTCGATGCCGTCGGAGATCACCACTTCGGCACGGGCGCCCAATGCAGCGGCCACCCCTTGCGCAACTTCCGGCACCCGCTGACGCAACAAGGCTTTGGTCTCCGACGTAAAGCTGCGGATTGTGCCGCGCATGGTGGCGGTTTCGGCGATCACATTCCCAGCATTGCCGGCAGCGATGCTGCCAATCGACACCACGGCAATATCTTCCGGATTGACGTTGCGCGAAACCACCGTCTGTAAGGCAACGATGATCTGCGCAGCCACCAGAACCGCGTCCACAGTTTCGTTGGGCAGCGCCCCATGACCGCCACGGCCATGCACGGTGATCGTCAGCGCTGCGCTGGCGGCCATCATCGGGCCGACGCGCATGGCCGCCGTGCCCGTGGGGTGTTGTGATGAAACATGCAGCGCCAATGCCCGATCCGCCGGGGGTCCAATGCGGTCGAGCACCCCGTCGTTAATCATGGCCATGGCGCCGCCCATCCCCTCTTCGGCGGGCTGGAACATCAATTTCACCGTGCCCGATAAATCTTCCCGATAGCTAGCCAATACCTTGGCAACTCCCAGCCCAATGGCCACATGCGCATCATGCCCGCACGCATGCATTACCCCCGGGGTCTGCGAGCGATAGGGCACGTCGTTCTCTTCTTCGATGGGCAGGGCGTCCATATCAAAACGGAGCAGTACGGTGCGTTCCCCAGGCTGGCCACCTTGTAACAAGCCCACCACACCAGTTTTGCCCACCCCACTGACAACTTCATACCCCAATTCGCCTAATTGCTCGGCACCAATGCGTGCGGTGCGGATCTCTTGAAAGCCCAATTCAGGGTGCATATGCAGATCGCGACGGATGGCAACCAATTCGTCGGCAATTGCTTCGGCTGCTGCCAGGAATGGTGAATTCATACTCCTCTCCCTTCTGCTAGTCAATTTGGAGGCGTCCGATCGGCTTAGAAACCTAGAGACGCCCATTTGCTGGTTGAAGCCCGCAATAGAACATACGTTCTGATATAATTCACCTACTCACGGTTACATCATACACGGTTTTGGTTTACAATCCCAGGAGCCTGCACTATGTCCATTCTCGACTTTGTGGATGATTATGTGGTCGGCCCGGGCCACTTGATCGACCGCTGGG
>CAZMRA010000294.1:2068-5492 GCA_964568485.1 uncultured Caldilineaceae bacterium
GCCTATCAAGATTTTGGCCACAAGTTCACTGTGCGGTATGCTGATCGAGGTGGGCGTCATACACGTGCCGAGATCGAAGCATTGTTGGCCCGCTATGGCATCGCGGTTTATGGCCGCACACACGATGCCAACTGTATGCACTTTCTCGTCAAGAAAAGACAAGCGAGTTGGGCAGAGTACATTTTGCTACACGCAGGTGTTGAAGTCACGAGCCCCTTGATCGACCCGCGCAATCAAGCATACGTGGCCCAACATCCACCAGGCTGGCTACCTCGCCCCTGGAATATCGACTAACACAGCAAAAAAGGGATCGAATATTGAAGCAGAGCGATTTGAGCGAACGCGCCTCAACTTGGCTGACCCGCCTGGTGCAAATTCCCTCTGTCTCGCCAGCACAGGCCGGTGTGCGCGCCGGCGAACCAGGCGAAGGTCGCTTGGCCGCGGCCGTGGCGAACTGGTTTGCCCAATTTGGCGGCGAAGTTCATCAACAAGAAGTCTATCCTGGCCGCCCCAATATCTTTGGCATCTGGCGGGGCGATTCTGCGCGTTGGCTGGGGGTTGACATCCATCTCGACACGGTCAGCGTCGAAAGCATGAGCGGAGATCCCTTCAGCGGACACGTGGCCGACGGCCGTGTCTATGGCCGCGGCGCAGTGGATACCAAAGCCACGCTCGCGATCGTCTTAGCCCTGCTCGAACAGCTGGCCGAGCGCGGCCAGCGTCCAGCCGCCAATTTGTTGATCGCCGCCACGGTGGATGAAGAAGTGGGTGCGCTGGGTGCACCAGCCAGCGCAGCGTGGCTCCAAGCTCGTGGGCTGAGCCTCGACGAGTTGATCATCGCGGAGCCAACCGGTTGCGCGCCGATTTATGGCCATAAGGGCGTGGTGCGGTTGCACTTTACCATCCAAGGGTTGGCCGCCCACTCCTCGCAACCGCACTTGGGCAAAAATGCCGTGGTGGCCGCTGCCCAATTGATCTGCGCGCTGCAAGCAGAGCATGAACGCCTGCAAGCACTCCCCGCCGCAGCTTTGGGCCATGCGGCGCTCACGGTGACCATTGTGCAAGGTGGCACGGGGATCAACGTTGTGCCCGATCAATGCACGATCTCGCTGGATCGGCGCGTGGTCGAACAAGAGAGCGCCGCCGAGGTGGTCACGCAGTTGGCCGAATTGGCCCAAAGCGCCTGCCCGTTGCCGATCAGCATGGAGGTCGAAAAGCAGATCGACGCCTTCTTCCAGTCGACGGATAGCAGTCTAGTCACCCAGTTGGCCAATTGGGCAGGCGAAGCGCCGCAAAGTGCGCCCTATGGCACCAATGCCTGGGCCTATGCACCTGTGGCCAAACAGCGCGTCGTCTTTGGCCCAGGCTCGATCGATCAAGCGCACGCCGCTGAAGAGTGGGTGACACTCGCCGAACTAGCCCGAGCCGCCGAGATTTATCGGCGTTGGTGGGGAATCGCGCCCGAGTAATTTCTTTAATTGTTCAGAGGAGGACCTATGTGGAAGATGCGGAAAGTGCTCATAGTTCGCTATTTAATTTATCTTTTCATCTTAACACTGTTGTATACACCACAGCCACTCCACGCCAGCCCAGCCAGTCAATCTGTTGATGCCGAAATTAGCGAGCGGATCAGTACATTGACCGCCTCTGAACCGGCGGTGAGCGAACCATTCCGTACCAATGAAGGCAGCTGGAATCTAACTGCGAGTGACGATGTGCGCCGGTTCTTTCAGACCAGCACCTTGCGCATCCACGTGACGGCGGAACAAACCGTCGGCTGGAGTCAGAGCAACTGGACCATCGATGATTTTTATCTGGAAGTTGATACCTTCCATGTCGATGGGCCGCTCGACAACGAATTTGGTGTGATCTTCCGCTATATCGATGCGCAAAATTTTTATCTCTTCGCGGGCAGCCATGATGGCTATTATACGCTACAAAAAATGGTCGACGGTGAGTGGGACGATCTAATTGCGTGGACGCCATCAGACGCGATCCAAGTGGGCGCTGACGCACAGAATCAGTTAGCGCTTTTAGTCGAAGAGAACCACTTCACCCTGCTCATCAATGGAGATCAGGTGGCAACAGTTGAGGACAACACCTTTGAGCGCGGCTATATCGCCTTGGCCGCGGGCAGCTTTGACGAAGGCGACGTCATCATCGCTTTTGATGATTTTACCCTCTGGGCCATTGGGGATTTGCAGATCGACGAGCCAATTGCGGAGGCCCCACTGAGTTCACCAACCAGCCTAGACGAAGCGGCCATCTTGGCCCAGTTAGCTGAAATCCGCGCTGAACCAGCACAGGTCAGTGATGATTTTCGCCGCGATAACAACGATTGGACGACCACAATCGACCAGAATGTGGAGTATTCTTATCTCAATCGCACCTATCAGATTGAAGTAAAGCGCGCCAATTGGCTGGCCTTTGCCTTCCACGACGAACTTGAACAACAGATACTTCCCAACTTTTACAGCGAAGTGGAGGTCGTCCATCGTTCCGCAACCGGCGCGATCGAAGCCGGATTGGTCTTTCACTATGAAGACGAGGAAAATTACTATCTCTACGCCATCTCCGGGGACGGACAATATCGCCTCTGGCGCATGATCAAAGGCGACTGGCAGGAGCTGCTTGATTGGACGGAGAGTGAAGAGTTGAGCGTCGGCTCGGGCGCGCGCAACCGCTTGGGGCTGATGGTTCTGGGCGATCAGATCACCTTGCTGATCAACGACCAACCAGTCGAGCAAGTGTACTCGAGTACATCCATCCATGGCAGCGTTGGGGTCATGGCCGGCTCCTTTGATGATGCGGGCGTAACTGCTGCTTTCGATAATTTTGCCTTTTGGCCACTGGAAGCCAGCGTCGCCACGGAAACACCCACTACCTTCACCGTCCTTGAGCCGGATCCAGAAGCAGTGGCCGAACGACTGACAGAGATTCGTGCGGCAGAGCCAACCACTACGGACGACTTCCGCCGCGATACAGGTCTTTGGCAGACACCTGAATATGATGATGTTACCTTTTATTATCGCGGCGGCGCCTATCGAATTGCGGTTGATGCGGCCAATATTACCCCAGGCAGCACAAGCGATCTGACAGCCACCGATTTTTTGGTAGAAGTTGATGCCAGCCAAGTCGCCGGTCCGGATGGCCAATATGGGATCTTCTTCCGCCAAGCCGACGAAGATAATTTCTATCTCTTTGCAGTTAGCCCAATGGGATCCTATACCGTTTGGAAGCGGGTCGATGGCAAGTGGACCGAACTGATTCCCTGGACAGAAAACGAAGCTATCCATTCGGGGCAGCAGGTGGTCAACCGCTTGGGGATCTTAGCAGAGGCCACCCAATTTACCCTCCTGGTCAACGATACAGCAGTGATGCAATTTGTCGATCCAGACTTTGCCCACGGTGCGATCGCCCTGGC
>CAZMRA010000295.1:0-5471 GCA_964568485.1 uncultured Caldilineaceae bacterium
ATGTCTGCCCGCACAATTTTGTTGATCACCTTCGTGCCACTACCCTCAATACGTGCGAAGAGATCTTCAAGCGACATCTGCGGACGGACCGGGGTCTGCGCTTGGGCCGCAGCGGCTTCTTTGCGCTGTTCGGCAATCGAGCGAGCTTCACGATCATTGCTCTTCCGCTCGAAGTGGTCACCTGCGGAGGGCACTTCCTGCAGCCCCAATACAACAACCGGGGTGCTAGGCCCTGCGGTGCGGATAGGCTTGCCCTCATAATCGAACATCGCTTTGAGGCGCCCCCACGTATTGCCAACCACAATCGCATCGCCCACCTTCAAGGTGCCATTTTGCACCAACAGGGTAGCGGTGACACCGCGATTTTTATCAACCTCGGCTTCGATCACCGTGCCGACACAAGTGCCCTTCGGGTTCGCCCGTAGGTTTTCCAACTCAGCCACTACCAACACGTTCTCGAGCAGATCGCTGATCCCAGCACCCGTCAATGCGCTCACGGGCACGACGATCGTATCACCACCCCACTGTTCAGGTTGCAAGCCCTCATTGGAAAGCTCTTCCATCACGCGATCAGGATTGGCGTTGTTCCGGTCGATCTTGTTCAGCGCGACCACAATCGGCACGCCGGCTGCACGCGCATGGCTAATTGCTTCTTTGGTCTGGGGCATCACGCCATCATCAGCAGCCACGACCAAAATGACGATATCCGTAGCTTGCGCGCCGCGAGCCCGCATAGCGGTAAAAGCTTCGTGACCTGGAGTGTCCAAGAAGGTGATCTTGCGGCCATCGACCGTGACCTGATAAGCACCTGTACGTTGGGTAATCCCCCCGGCTTCGCCTTCGGCCACATTCGTGTTGCGAATGCGATCTAAAAGCGAAGTCTTCCCATGATCAACATGGCCCAAAACCGCCAAGACCGGCGGCCGCTCGACCAAATTAGCTTCTGCTTCAGCGTCCAAGACTTGGCGAATGAACGAGCGCTTGGGTTGATTTTCCGCCTCTTTTTGTTGATCGGCAAGTTCCGCCTCAGTGAGTTCGCGCTGCGGCCACTTGACTGCCACATTCAACTCTTCACCCAGAATGACAGCCGTATCATGGTCAATATTATGGGTAATTGGCGCCATGATACCGTACTGCATCAAGACCTTGATCAAGTCGATTGGGCTGCGTTCCATCAAAGTTGCCAGATCGCGCACCGTAATGAAATCCCCAACCTCAACCTCGTTCGGTGGGTGATTAGCCTTCGGCGCAGCGGTACCCTTCCCATTTTGGCCGTTGCTGGTGCCGCGAGAACCACGCAGTGCGCGCTCTTCTAGCTCAGCTACCTCAGTGGAGCGCTGATTATTTCTTTGGGCGCCGCGTTGAGGCGCACGATTCCTTGTTGCCATACTGACAACCTCCTTATAATTTCATGCCACCAAACAGGCAGCGAACAAGTCCAGGCGAGCCACCAATGACACGAACAATGCTGTCGTCAAAGCTCAGCATCCATTCGCCTGAATGATAGCCTTGGCGCGTAGGCCAAGCAGCGGCTAACGCCTTGATGGTACGTTGACGCTGGACAGCACAGTATGATGAGTGGTCCGGAATCGGGAAGCGGAAGGGCAGTAGGTGCAGAGGAAGAGAGGAGATGGTCAGAAGCAAAGCAACAAGCGTTGCTCATCGTCGCCAACCAATGAAGACAGCTACTAGTTCATAGCCGCCCCTCCTGCCTTATACACCGTCCCAGCCGCTGGCCGCCTAGAGCCTTACCAAGCGCCATCATTGTGAGTGCTGAAAACCAGTAATAGCGTAACCATACAGATCACCTGAGTATACAAAAGACAGCTTTACATCAACCGTCACGCAAGACAAACAGTTTACCACCGAAAAGATACCATACGAAAAGCCAACTAGGCTGTGCATGCGCTTAGTCATCTACCGGCGAGAGCGCATGCAAGCTTTCATCGGTGGGGGGCAGCGTTGCCATATATGCCAACAATTGCGCTTTAGATTCTGCATCAATCGTGGTTCGCAAAGCTTGACCCAAGCGGTTTCCAGCCAAAGCTGCCTGCCAACATTGCTGGTTAGGGTGAAGATAGGCACCTCGACCAGCACGTTTACCAGTCGGGTCGATCTCCACCCCTTGAGCAGTCCGGACTACTCGCACAAAGGAACGCTTGCCAGCCACCCGCCGACAAGCAATGCAAGTCCGCTGTGGTACATGTTTAGGCCGTGTCGGCTGAGGCTGGCGAGCCATCAATACGTATCTCCGAAGTCGTCGTCATCACCAACAATACGCCACTTTTTGGATTTCTTAGGACCCTTTTTGTCAGTCGCTTTGGCTGGTGTGCTGCGGCGGGCTTTGGCCGGAGCTTTGCTAGTCTTGCTCTTGCCACGGCGATCGCCATCTTCTTCGATCTCTACATCCTCTTCATCGAGATCATCGGCTAGCTCGTCTTTGTCATACCCGGCGAGCAACTCTTCTGGAATCTCAAAATCTTCCCGGCTGAAGTCGATCTCTTTACGTTGATTGCGCCGTGCCCGCAACATATCCGCGGTAATCACTTGCGGCAGATCATCCGGGCTGGCAATCACCAACGGAGCTTCATCAGAGGACTTCTCCTCAGTTGATGACGCTTCAGACGCGGGCTCGGAGGCAGTCTCTGCTGGCTGCACTGGCTCGGCTTCGCTCTCATCAGCCTCTTCACTGATCGTCTCTGATTCCCAATCAGGGATAGCAGCTTCACCAAAGCTCGGCAGCGGACTTTCCACATCCCCCAACCCTTCGATGATCTCATCCCAGCGCGAGCGCTCACCAGTGGAGAGCGTATCGAGCGGAGGCAGCTCGGACAAGTCGGGCAGATCGGTAATCGTCTCGGTGGGCAGGGGCTGCATGGACTCCAGTGCGCGGGCAGCGGCGGTCAGGCGATCCTCTGCCGGATTTTCGCTCGCCTCTTGCAAGATCCGCTCGGCTCGGGCCAAGAGATCTTCGCTGCGGCTGCTTACCCGTTGTGCACTCGTGGCCAAGCGATCCAACCCTTCCGCTTCAGCCTCAGTTTCGCTCTTGATATCGATCCGCCAGCCCGTCAATTTGGCGGCTAGGCGTGCGTTCTGCCCTTCTTTGCCGATGGCCAAACTCAATTGGCGATCAGGTACAATGACAATTGCGGTTTTGATCGAACTATTTTCATCCAGCAAGACACTGTTGACCTTAGCTGGGCTGAGTGCGTTCGAGATATACGTGACCGGATCGTTGCTCCATTGAACAACATCGATCTTCTCATTGGACAGCTCATTCACAATGTTCTGAATGCGCAGCCCGCGCTGCCCCACGCAGCTCCCAACGGGATCCACATCGGGCTTGGTGGCGATCACAGCCACCTTGCTGCGCGCACCCGGTTCTCGAGCAATGGAGCGGATCTCGACTGTCCCTTCGCGAACTTCGGGAATCTCTTGCTCCATCAACCGCTTGAGCAAGTTGCGATGGGAGCGACTGACCTTGATCACCGGGCCGCGTGTGCTTTTATGCACATCAACCACGTAGACCTTCACAAAGTCGCCACGGCGCAACTTCTCCGTGGGAATCTGGTCTTCGCGCATCATCAACACTTCATGCTTGTCGTCCAACAAGACAGTCACCGCACCGGAAAGCGCATCAATACTGCGCACTTGTGCGGTAATAATCTCACCGACATGATGAGCAAAATTCTCAAAAACTGTGTCGCGCTCGGCCTCGCGAATGCGCTGTAAGATCACCTGTTTGGCAGTTTGGGCTGCAATCCGCCCAAACTCCTCAAGCTGATTGGGAACCCGAATGACATCGCCGAGCTTCGCCGTGGGCACATGCTTGCGGGCTTCTGCCGGGGTGATCTCCGTGCGCTCGTTAACCACATCTTCCACGACCTCACGTTCGGAGAAGACAATCATTTCGCCGGAAACCCGATCAACTTCGGCAGAAACATTGGCTACCGAACCAAATTTGCGTTTATAGGCCGACACCAGAGCCACCTCGATCGCGTTGAAGATTACTTCACGATCCAGCCCTTTATCGGTTGCTACCTGGTTGATGCCAGCAATCAATGCTTTCGACATGACACCCTCTGCTGAGCAGCTCTAAAATAGAACTCCTACGTCTCCACAGGCCATCGAATGACCTGCACAATTGTACGAAAAATGCTAGAATACGAAAACCTTGCAAGCCCTACACAAAACCCGCTCGTCAGTAACTTAGCGCATTTGCTATTCTCAAGGCCTGCTAACTCATACGCCCTTACAACAAGAAAAGTGGGGGTCACCCACTTTCCACAGACGCTCGACTTCGAGTCACCCATTTCCGAACCGAAACAGGTGTTCATATGAGCTTAGTATAGCATAAGCTCTATAGTTTTGCAAGTCCACATTTTACCAAATTTTGATTCCCCAGTATGCACCCGCATCAGCTTCCCGAGTGAGTTGACGTAGCCGGGCCATACAGTTAAACTTGAAAGTTCAGGGACCATTCTACTGGACGCAGACTTGGGGATTATGCCCAAGATAGTTGCAAAGACTCATGGACTCACAAATCACACTTGCTCAAGTAAGAGACTGGCTGCTCGCTTACGCCGACATCATCGACCAGCAGGAAGCGACGCTCACCGAGCTAGACGCCGCAATTGGCGATGGTGATCATGGCACCAACATGGTGCGCGGTATGGGCAAGGTCCGCGATTGGCTCCAGCAAGAAGGCGCAAACAGCCAAGATATCGGCCAACTGCTGCGCACGGTGGCCATGCTGTTGATCAGCCATATTGGTGGCGCGGCGGGCCCACTCTACGGTGCGTTCTTTTTGCGCGCCGCCAAAGATGCCGCCAGTTATGCCACGCTGACTGTGCCACAACTGGCCGCCATTTTGCAAAGTGGGTTGGAAGGTGTCCAACAGCGCGGCAAAGCGCAGCCCGGGGAAAAAACCATGATCGACACTCTGCATCCAGCCACAACTGCGTTGGCTACAGCTGGTGCGAATGAGGCCGATCTGCCGACAGCACTGCGGGCAGCGCAGCAAGCCGCTGAGGCAGGCATGGCCGCCACCATTCCGATGGAAGCCACCAAAGGCCGCGCCAGCTATCTCGGCTCACGCTCGATCGGCCACCAGGACCCAGGCGCCACCAGTGCTTATTACCTATTCAAAGCCGCCTGCGTCGCAATGATTCGTGAATAACGGTGCAGGCCAAACGGCAGCAACCGTTTACCGTCTAACACCCAACGTCCTCTTGTCCAGAAAGCACCGCTATGTCGCACTTGATCGGTGCCCTTGATTCCGGCACCACCAGCACGCGTTTTATTCTCTTTGACGCCCACGGTTCGCTCGTGGCTTACGATCAGCGCGAGCATCGCCAAATTTTCCCCCAAAGTGGCTGGGTTGAACATGACCCGCTGGAAATTTGGGAACGCACCCGCCAAGTGATCGGCGCCACCCTGGCCAAAGCCGAAGTGCGGGCCAGCGATATCGC
>CAZMRA010000296.1:0-5423 GCA_964568485.1 uncultured Caldilineaceae bacterium
AAATATCGTGCTCGGCCATGAGCCGCGACGCAGGCAGTGGTTAGATCGGGCAGCGGCGATTCGCATCACGAATGAGCTGGCCGAAACGTATGGCTTGGCTGTTGACCCCACTGCGACGGTCGAATCAATCCCGGTAGGAATGCGCCAGCGGGTCGAGATTCTAAAGACACTCTATCGCGGGGCGGATTTATTGATCCTCGACGAGCCGACCGCAGTGTTGACGCCGCAAGAGAGCGACGAACTCTTTCAAGCAATCCAACGCTTGGTCGCCCAAGGCAAAACCGTGATCTTCATCACCCATAAATTGCGTGAGGTAAAGGCGATCTCACAGCGGGTAACGGTGATGCGCAACGGGATGGTCACTGGTCAGGTTGACACCGCTGCTGTCAGCGAAGAAGCGATCGCCCGCATGATGGTGGGGCGCGAGTTATTCTTGCAATTTGAGCGTCCAGCCCGAGCCCGTGGTCCGGCGGTTGCCCAGATCCGCAATTTGGGACACATCACCGCTACAGGCCGCCCAGCACTGCGCGGGGTCACTTTCAATGTATATGCTGGGGAAATTTTGGGCATCGCCGGGGTAGAAGGGAATGGGCAAACCGAGTTAGCCGAAGTATTGAGCGGGCTCAAACCAACGACCAGCGGCCAGATCCTCATCAACGGGCAGGATGTTACCCACAGCAATGCGCGCCAAGTGCGTGCAGCAGGGGTTGCGCACATTCCCGAAGATCGGCTGACCAATGGTGCGGCGCTGGATGCGAGCATCGCCGACAACTTGGTGGTGGATCGCTACGGCCGTCCGCCCTTTACAGTCAATGGACGGTTGCAGCCTCACCAGATTCAACAACAAGCCGCAACGTTGATAACCGAATACGATGTGCGCGCGGCCAGCGCCGATGCGCCGATGCATTCGTTGTCGGGCGGCAATATGCAGAAGGTGATTGTGGCACGCGAATTTTCGGCTGAGCCCCGGTTGTTGATCGCAGCCCAGCCAACACGCGGCGTAGACATTGGGGCCAGCGAGTTCGTACGTGGGCAATTGATAAAAAAGCGCAACGAGGGCCTTGCCATCTTGCTGATCTCGGCCGATCTCGCCGAAGTGATGAGTTTGGCCGACCGCATCGCCATTCTGTACAAGGGCCGGTTGGTCGGCATTCTGCCCAATACACCGGATCTGACTGAGCAAGAATTAGGGTTATACATGCTTGGCTTGAAAGAACAGGCCATTGACGACAACGTTTGACCCTTCGCCCATCACCTTTCAGGACGAAGGCAGCTATCTTCCACGAGCAATCACAAGGAAGCGCCAGCGTGGCTGCAAATCAACATCAAGCATGGCGGAGTTGGCTCCGCATTTTGGTCGTCGTGCTCAGCGCGCTTGCGATCGGCTTTGTGATCACGCTGCTGGTTAGCGAAGAGCCAGTAGCTGCCTATCAAGCCCTCTTGACCGGTCCGTTGCCGCGCATCTCCTTTGAAGATGGCTTCTCCATCCGGGCGGTCAACCGCTTTGGCAACTGGCTCGAAGAGTCGATCTCACTGATTTTGCTGGGGTTAGCCGTGTCGGTAGTCTTTCGGGCACGCCAAATCAGCCTTGGGGCCGATGGGCAAGTCTTGCTTGGTGCCCTAGCCGCGGGCATTGTCAGCCTATACATCCAAGCACCGCTGATTCCTCATCTAGCCATGATTTTGGTGGCGGCAGCCTTGGCTGGCTTTCTCTGGGGCCTGATCCCAGGCTCACTCAAAGCCTATCTCCAAGTGGACGAAATTGTCAGCACATTGATGCTCAATTTCATCGCCATCCAGCTCTACCAATATGCGCTGATCCACTGGCTACGCGATCCCAGCGAAGGCTCCATTGCCACGGAGCCATTCCCCCCGAGTGCGCTGCTCCCGCTGATCATTCCTGGGACACGCGTGACCATTGCGCTGATCGTGGCGCTGGTGGCGGTGGTGGCCATCTGGTTTCTGCTGGCCCGCACCCCGCTCGGCTATGAAATTCGCATGGTGGGGGCTAATCTCAAATTTGCTGAATATGGCGGCATCAACACTGCACGGGTGATCGCACTCAGCATGGCGGTGAGCGGCGCATTGGCGGGGCTAGTCGGGGCCCATTTGACCAATGGTCTGCTTCGCCGCATGACGCTCAATTTATCACCAGCCATTGGCTTTGAAGGGATCGTGGTGGCGCTGTTGGCCCGCAATGATCCGCGTGGCGTATTGGTCGCCGGGCTCTTTTACGGCTATTTGCGCACCGGCGCGCAAATTATGGAGCGCTCGTCGGATGTGACCCGCGAAGTCGTGTTGATCATCCAAGCCATCATTATCCTGCTGATCACTGCCGAACGACTGTGGCCGTTGTTGCAAAGCCGCTGGCGCCGCTCAGCTGCGCTCACCACCAATCCGCTCAGCAGCCCTGAAGTGAGTTAACTCGCTATGTCTCTCGAGGTTGTGCTCGCCAGCATTTTTACCGCGACTTTTTTGGCCACGATCATCCGCGTCTCAACGCCGTTGATCCTGCCTGCGCTTGGAGGATTGCTCTCCGAACAGGCCGGCGTGATGAACATTGCGCTCGAGGGCACGATGTTGGTCGCTGCGTTCGCTGGCGTGATCGTCGGCGCGCTCGCCCCGGACTGGATTCCTGGTTTGCCCCGCGGGCTTGCGCCGTGGGCCGGACTGCTGGCAGGCATCTTGAGCGGGCTGTTACTCGCCTGGATCATCGGCTTTTTCCACCTAGAATTGGGGGCCGACATCTTTCTCGCGGGGCTGGCGATCAACATTCTGGCCCAGGGGGCCACGGTCTTCGCCATGTATGCGATCACCGGCGACAAGGGGAGTACCGCCAATCTGGCGAGCCCAGCCTTGCCCAATGTGGTGATCCCCGGCGTGAATGGCATTCGTTTTGTCGGCCAATTGTTGAATGCCGAAAACCTCACCGGCTACAATATCATGACCTATGCTGCGTTCCTGTTGATGGTGCTGGTCTGGCTGTTGCTCTACCGCACCCCCTTTGGCATGCATCTGCGCGCAGTGGGCGAAAACCCCGAAGCTGCGGCCTCAGCCGGCATCAACGTCAAGCGGATGCGCTATCAAGCGCTGCTGCTCAGCGGATTTTGCGCCGCACTCGGTGGCCTGAATTTGAGCATGGGCTACCTGACGATCTTTCAAGCCAACATGACCGCTGGTCGTGGATTTGTGGCCCTGGCGGTGATCTATCTGGGCAACCGACACCCGATCGGCACCGTGCTTGCGGCCTTGCTTTTTGGTGCAGCCACCGCCTTAGGCGCACAGCTGGGCACACTCAACATTCCCAGCCAGCTGGTCGAAGTAATCCCAGCGTTCGCCACCATCGTAGCCTTAGTCATCTACAATGTGCGCCGCCAAGCCAAAGTGCGTGCGACGATTCGCAAATTTCAGGAGCAGGGTGGATGACCGACCTTCTCATCAGCAATGGCGATTTGCTTGTCTTCACCGAAGCTGAACGGCCAACTGTGTTGTACCAGCATGATCTGCTCATTGAGCGCGGGCGGATCCAAGCGCTGTTGCCAAGCGACCCAACCCGCGTGGCGACTGCGCAGCAGGTGATCGACGCTTGCGGGCGTTTGGTGACACCAGGTTTGATCAACAGCCATGCCCATGCGCCGATGGTACTCTTCCGCGGGCTGGCCGAGGATGTGCCCGTCCAGCGCTGGTTCAACGATTATATCTGGCCGCTGGAGAGCAATTTGACTGCCGAAGATGTCAAGGCAGGCATGTTGCTGGGCTTGGTCGAGATGATCGAGGCCGGGGTGACGACGGTGGCCGAGCACTACTTTTTTATGGATCAAGTGGGCGAGGCTGTAACCGAGGCTGGCACACGCGCAGCGTTGGGGTGGGCAACCTTTGGCAGCCAGGGCTATGAAGCATTGGCCCAGAGTGCCGCCTTTGTTGAGCGCTGGCAAGGCGCAGCCGAGGGACGCATCACGACGTGGATGGCACCACACGCGCCCTATACATGCGATGATGATTTTCTGCGCGCCAGTGTGGCCCATGCGCGGCGGCTGGGGGTGGGCATTCACATCCACGCGGCCGAAGATCCAGCGCAAACGGCCTCGAGCCTGGCCAAGCGGGGCATCACGCCGATCCAAGTGTTGGAGCAAACCGGCATTCTCGACGGCCCCACCCTCATCGCCCACGGGTGTGGCATGTTACCCAACGACATCGAATTGCTGCGGCCTTACGCCGACCATGTGGGCGTTGCTCATTGCCCCAAAACCTACATGAAGCTCGCCTCGGGGCTGACGCCGATCTCGGCGTTGCGTGCTGCCGGGGTGGCGATCGGCTTAGGCAGCGATGGGGCTGCCAGCAACAATACACTCGACATTTGGGAAAGTTTGCGGCTGATGGCTTTGACCCAAAAATTCACCGCCAATGACCCCGAAACCATGCCCATTGACCATGCCTTAGCCATTGCCTTTCTGGGCAGCGCCCGCGCCGTGGGCTTGGCCGATCAGATCGGTCGGTTGGCCCCTGGCTATTGCGCCGATATGCTGCTGATTGACCTAAGCGGAGCGCACCATCAACCACTGCATAGTATTACCAGTACACTGCTCTACAATCTACGTGCCAGCGACGTGCAAACGGTCATCGTTAATGGCCGTGTACTCATGCAAGATCGTCAATTGCTGACGCTCAACAAGGCAGCCATCATCGACCAAGTGCGGGCCAACATGGACCGGCTAGCTCAACGACTGCCAGAGCGACGCATCCAAGTTTATGCGCCTTGAATGGAAGCTATGCCGAAAAAAATCATCATCGACACAGACCCAGGCATCGACGACGCCATGGCGATCCTCTTTGCCTTTGCTGCCCCCGAACTCGAAATCGTTGGCTTGACCACCATTTTCGGGAATGTCCAGACTGATCTAGCAACCCAAAATGCGCTGCGCCTGATCGAATTCGCTGGCCATCCGCATATTCCAGTGGCCTCTGGGGCCAAGAAACCGCTCGTCATTGTCTATGATGAAGCGCCGGAAGTCGTTCATGGCGCCGATGGCTTTGGCAATACCCACCAACCACCGCCGCGGGGCCGGGCCATCGACAAACCGGCCAGCCACTTCATCGTCGAGACGATCATGGCCAACCCAGGTGAGATCACCCTGGTACCACTGGGCCCGCTGACCAATATTGCCGAAGCACTGGCCCTAGAGCCCCGCATTGCGCAACAGGTGGCCGAAGTCGTGTTGATGGGTGGTGCGGCCACGGTCAATGGGAATGTCAATCCAGCTGCCGAAGCCAACATCTGGCACGACCCTCACGCGGCCGATGCAGTCTTCACCGCAAGTTGGCCCCTCACCATGATCGGGCTGGATGTGACCATGAGCACGATCATGGATGAAGCCTATTTCGACGCGTTGCGCACCAATCGCACTGGCGAATTTATCTACCAG
>CAZMRA010000297.1:0-5409 GCA_964568485.1 uncultured Caldilineaceae bacterium
CCAAGCGTTGCGGTCGGCGGCTGGTTCGTATTCGGTGACCGCAAACGAGCAGCGGATCAACTCGCGGCCTTCGTCGGCTGAACCGACCAACCCCACCGCCTGCGCTTGGACGATCACATTGCCTAGCGCCGTCGCCTCGACCGGACCCGCGACTACCACTCGGCCGGTGGCATCGGCGGTGAATCGGCAGAGCAACTGATTCTGCACGCCGCCACCCACAATGTGAACCGGATCGAGCCGGTAGCCCACCACGCTCTCCAGCCGGTCCAGCACCCAGCGGTATTTGAGGGCCAAACTCTCCAACACACAGCGGATGACCGCCGCTTTGTCGCTGGGAACAGGCTGTCCTGTCGCTTGGCAATAGGCCTGGATGCGCGCGGGCATTTCATCGCCCGGCGCGTTGGGCTTGAGGAACTGCGGGTGGTCGGGGTCGATCAACCCTTGGAAGGGGGCAGCCGTGGCGGCTTGTGCGGTCAACTGGGCATAACTCTGCTCATCCCCTTGGCGCGCCCAACTTCGTCGGCATTCTTGCACAATCCATAACCCCGCCACATTTTTGCTCAGCCGGAAGGTTTGATTGATGCCACCTTCGTTGGTCAAATTATAGGCCAAGCTCTGCTCGTTGATCGCTGCATTGGGCACGTTGGTACCGACAATCGACCAAGTGCCGGAGCTGATCCAGGCGAAGCGTTGATTGGCGGCAGGCACGGCTGCGACAGCTGAGCCTGTATCGTGGCAGGCAGGGGCAATCACCGGAATGGGACCAGCACCCACCAGATCGGCCACAGCAGGGCGCAATGGCCCCAACAGCGTGCCCGGTTGGATCAGCTCGGGGAAGAAGTGGCTGGGAATCCCCAACTCCGCCAGCAGATTGTAGGCCCAGGTGCCCCGCTGCGGGTCATAACATTGGGTGGTGGTGGCATTGCTAAACTCGCAGCCCTTGTGGCCGGTCAGCCAGTAGTTGAGCAGATCCGGAATTGTCACGAAGGTGCGGGCGATATCCAACACAGCGGGGTGGCTCTGGGCCATGGCCAGCAGTTGATAGAGGGTGTTGAACGCCATAAATTGAATGCCGGTTTGGGCAAAGATTTTGTCGCGGGGAGCCTTGGCAAAGGCTGCCTCCATCATGCCATCGGTGCGTTGGTCCCGATAATGGTATGGGTTGCCCAGCAGCGCACCAGCTTCGTCCAGTAGGCCAAAATCAATTCCCCAGGTATCCAAGCCAATGCTCGCCAAGTTATTGCCGGTTTCTTGAGCGGCTAGCGCAATCCCATGTTGAATTTCGCCCCACAAGCGCAAAATATCCCAGTGGAGACTGCCGGGAAGTTGCACGGGCACATTGGGGAAGCGGTAGATGTCAGCCAGGGCGAGGCGCTCGCCGTCGAAGCGCCCCAAAAGGGCACGGCCACTTTCTGCGCCCAGATCAAACGCTAATAGATCGCGGGTAGAGGACATGGTCAAGTTGCCTATGGTTTAATGCTGTCAGCCGTAGAATTTGGAATGATAAGGTGGTCTGTTGGTTGCAATGGTACTTGGAGAAATGCACAG
This sequence comes from uncultured Caldilineaceae bacterium, assembly GCA_964568485.1. Classification (GTDB taxonomy): domain Bacteria; phylum Chloroflexota; class Anaerolineae; order Caldilineales; family Caldilineaceae; genus CFX5. The sequence goes on from CAZMRA010000297.1 coordinate 1,549, forward strand.
TGTCAATTTGGGCATGGGGTTCGCTAGGCGCCAGGGCAGGGAACAAAAAAAGTCACGAATCACACGAAATTGGCCTGGTTGGGCGGCATTCGTACAATTCGTGACTAGAGCAAAGGAGTAGCTAGACGCCTGCACAAGCTGGAAGAGGTCGGCCGCTACTCCCTACCAGGGGCGCTATTCAGCACTAGATTGGAGATGGGCCTCAAGGAACCACAGGTCTTTATCCAGCTCGCGCGAGATCTCGGTGAAGAGATCGGCGGTGGTGGCGTCACCCGCTTCGGTGGCTGTATCGATGGCCTTGCGCGTTGACGCCGCCACGGCAGCGTAGCGTTCGACTAGCGCTGCAAGGCTTTCTCGGCCGTTGACGACTGTGGGGAAGTCGGGCAGGCGGCTGGTATCCGCGGCCATTTGCACCGTGCCTAAGGCCGTGCCACCCAACGAGGTGATCCGTTCAGCGATCTCATCGATCGGTGCGAGCAGTTTGCCCGCCAGCGTATCGTATAATTCATGCAGTTGAAAAAATTCCACACCTTTGACATTCCAGTGCGCTTGTTTGGTCTGGCTGTACAGATCAAATGTGTCGGCCAGTTGGCGATTGAGTAACTCACTCATCTCGGCGCGCACTTTGGAGTCAATATCAATGCTGGTTTTGAAAGTTTTGGTGTTTGCCATCAGGCTCCCTCCTCGGTTGCTGGGGTTGGTTATTAAAAATTAGGCTTTACTGTAACCGAGCAGAAAGCCAACTTTGGTTTGCAAGATCACCGTTTGCCAGCCATAGTTGGGAATTTGTAACCGTTATCTATCTTGCGAGTATATCTAGATATAGTCCTCTGAATATCCAAGTTATGGCGCCACTTGATACAAGAGTTGCTCGTTGCGCAAGCTACGCAATAAATTCGTGAATTCAGATTGGCGTGTGCTGGTAACACCGGGCCGCAGTGGCGTGCCCGCAGCAATATGCGGCGTCAGCAGGACATTGTGTGCAGGATCGCGGGCCAACGGCAACAGTGGATTATCCGGCTGCAGAGGCTCCCATTCAAAGGTGTCGAGCGCCGCCCCGCCCAATGCTCCCTGGGTTAGGGCCTTGGCCAAGGCTGCTTCGTCGATCACGCTGCCGCTGCCACAATGCACTAGCAGCGCGCCCGGCTTCATCGTGGTCAGGCGTTCGGCATTCAACAACTGATTGGTAGCTGCGCTATAGGGCAACAGCGAACAGAGCACGTCGCTCTGAGCAATCACTTCGGCCATTTCGGCATAGCTGATCCCAAGTGTTTGCTCTACCAAGGTGGGCAAACGCTGGCGCTTGTGATAGAGCACCTGCGCGGGCAGAAAAGGTTGCAGGCGCCGTGCCAATTCCACCCCAATTTCGCCAAAGCCCAGGATGCCCACCGTCGCGCCAACCAAGGTGCCGGTGCCTGTCCGTCCCGACCAATTGTAGGCAAAGGTGTTTTCATCGGTGCGTTGGCTGGGCTGTGACCACGGCTCCGCCGCCTCGGCGACTGCTTTGGCTTCGCCCACACGTTTGAGCAAGGCCAAGATCTGCATGAGCATATGTTCGGCTACCAGGATGCAGCCCATCAACGGCCAGGTGCAGACGGCCACATTGGCTCGCTTGGCCGTGGCGAGATCAATATCATGGACAAGCGAACCCAGGCGTTGGATCAAACGCAGCTTGGGTGCAGCCTCGATGATCGCCGCATCGATCACGCCGGCGCGTTCGCTGATCAAAAATTCGGTTTCTGGTAAATGGGGCAACAGCTCGTCCATGCTGGGTGAGCGCAACATCACAATATCCAATTCGGGCGGCGCACTGGCCAGGGCACTGCGCTGATGGCGTGGACTGCGTTCGGTGAGAAAAAGTGTTTTGTGTACCATAGTTCGAGGATAGAGAGTGCGAAAGAATCGGTGCGACTCACGCAGCTTCGGCTCTTGTTGCCGCGTGATATTCTCGGCGAATGATATGGGAATTGTTGATGAAACTACCGGCGTGCCTGAGGCTCAGTACTCAGTCGAGGGGGACTATAAAATAAAAAGCGTGCCAACCTAAGGCTGGAACGCTCTCCGCAATGATGATAAAACTGAATATTTTTTAATCATCTGGATAGCAGGGACACTCTTAACGAACATCCCTGCTTCCGGCTCGCACATGAACAATCTCAGGAGACTATTCAAGTGAAGTAAGTGGTGCCCCCGGCCCGACTCGAACGGGCACGCCCTAAGCGGGCACAGCCCCTCAAACTGCCGTGTATGCCAATTCCACCACGGGGGCAAACCTTGGGTCGCATTATACGTCTGAATGACGGGAAAGTCAAATGGATCGACCCGATTTGATTGCCAAAAGTTACCCATGTTGTTACACTGGGGGTAGATTCGCTGATGACAGGAAGCTACGAGCTAGGTAATTCTGCAATGGAACAGCCAATCACAGGTTTTCACACAGATGACGAAGGGCATTGGGTGGCAGAGCTGCAGTGTGGACACTTTCAACATGTGCGTCATGATCCGCCCTGGATGGTCAGGCCCTGGGTGCTCACGGAAGCAGGGCGGATGAGTCGGTTAGGCGCAGTATTGAATTGCAAGAAATGTGATGCTGGCGAGCCCCCTGACCAACCAGTGTGAGCGTGGCCTATCAGCGGCTAGGCTGCGCCCAATGCTTGGCAGAGCACCCTCTTCCAGCGCACCGGGTCGATCGCCCAGCAGACTTCAACATCCGCTGGTTGCTGGCGTACGCCCAGCTGATCGACCACCGTCATGCCGCGAGTTAAGGCACTTTGGCATTCAATTTCCACAAAGTGGGGGCTGCGCTGCGTGCAGACTTGCGGATCAAGCGCGACTGCCATCGCAACTGGATCGGCTAACATCAGACCTGGAGCGTGTTGAATCTCCCGACTGGCGCGCAGGGCGTGCTCGTTGCATTCCATAGCGAACCGGGCGCGGGTGGTGCCAATCTGTTCGATCTGGTGGCGCTCGTCATCGCTCAGTGCCGCGGCCCCGCGCGAATGCTCCCAGCCAATCATCAGTAGCTTCATGCCGGAGGCAAAGACGATCTGTGCGGCTTCTGGATCGACCCAGATATTGTATTCAGCAGCCGGGGTAACATTGCCCACACAACAGGCTGCTCCACCCATTACAAAGGCCTCTTTGACCCAATCCGCCAGCCGTGGCTCAATTCGCAAAGCCAGCGCAATGTTGGTCAGCGGACCCAGCGTCACCAAGCTGATCTGCCCCGGCGCGGCGCGGAATCGTTCGATCAACTGCGCAACCGCATCTTGTCCGGCGGCGGGCTGCTGCGGTGCTGGGTAAAAGCATGCGCCCATGCCATCTGGTCCGTGGAACCACTCGGCATGTGCTGGTGGACGCAATAACGGGCGGCTGGCCCCTTCATAGACTGGTACAGCTTGCTCGCTCAACTCGACGGTGTAGCGCGCATTGATACTGGCTTGGGCTAGCGGAACATTGCCACTCACAACGGTGATCGCCTCCACGTGCACGTCGGGCCAGTAGAGCGCCATCAGCAGCGCTACAGCATCATCGGACGCGGTATCGGTATCAATGATAAAACGACGACTCATTGGCCTACTCGCTTTGTGAACGGACGCATCAACCAGCCTTGGCAATGCGTTCTTTGTACAGCGTTAAGAGGCGTTCGGAATCTACGCCGACGCAGACATTCACCGGCGTCAGACCGCTCCACTCATTGGGGACGAGCCACTCTTGTCGGCGATCCATTAATGTTTGACCGGCGGCGATCCCTTCGGTGATTACCCGGATCGGACCCTGTTCGCAAGTGAAGAGCGACGGGTCGATCAGATAGGCGATGGTCGAGGGATCATGCGTAAAGCACGCCTGCAGGTTATGGGT
>CAZMRA010000298.1:0-5407 GCA_964568485.1 uncultured Caldilineaceae bacterium
GTGACGCAGACGCCAACGCCGACCGACACGGCGACAGCCACACCGCTACCGACAGCCAGCGATCAATCAGTGCAGATCGTGCTGGTTGTGCCAGAGCCGTACCGCATCAATGTACGGGCCACAACGAGCATCGATTCCGCCAGAATTCATGTGCTTGAAGTTGGCGCTACCGTGACAGCGATTGGCCGGACCGTGGATTATAGTTGGTTGCAGGTGCTCTTGGATGATGGCCGTGTGGGCTGGATCTACCGCGAGACCATTGGGGCGGAACCTGCCGACGTGGAAGAGTTGCCGATCATTTATACAGAGCCGTGAGCGGCTCGATAGTTAACCACATATTGGCGCAGCGCGTCTTCGGCGTTCAGGTCCGCTTGATGCGCTTGCGCCACCACTTGCCATAAGAATTCGCCCAAGGTCGCCTCGGTCACTCCTTCGGGGAATAATGCGGCCAATTGAGGGTTTTGTTGCGCCACTGCCCCCCGATCCAGTAAGCCAGCTTTGGATGCTTTGGACTGGAGTTGCCGTGCCTTTTCTAGTGCTGGCAAGGCGGCCGGCACACCATCTAATGGATGGGCCACGGGCAAGCCTTTGGCAGCCTTCTCTTGAGCTTTGATCGCATCCCAATTCGTGACGATCTGGTCAACACCATCCACGGCGAGATTGCCAAAGACATGGGGATGCCGGCGGCGCAATTTGACGACAATCGCCCGCACCACATCGCTCATGTGGAAGCGGTCAGTTTCGCTCGCGATCTGCACCATCAAGACAATGCTGAGCAGGAGATCGCCCAACTCTTCGGCAATATTGGCGCCGTTGTCGTATCCATCAGCCTCGGCATCGATCGCTTCGAGCACCTCGGCGCATTCGCTGAGCAGATCATGGCGCAGCGAGGCCAAAGTCTGGGCGCGATCCCACGGGCAGCCCTCCGGGGAACGGAGGTGAGCCACAATTTCTTGGAGCGCGCTAAAGTTGCCATACTGTTCGACTGGCGGCAGGTAGAGACAGAGCTGATCGGCTGGCGGGTACGTGGCCAATTCAGCCAAGGTGAGCCTGTGTTGGGCAACTTCTTCCCCTGCCATAGGCCACACCAACGTCAATTCTGCAGCTGACGGATAGGCATTCCGCAGTGCGAGTGCTGTACCCTGGATCAACTCGGGAGTCGCCAAGCCAGTGATCAATGTGGGTAGGGCACTCTCCAGTTGCGGATAGTAGGTGCTTGCCAGCGCAGTTGCCGGGACACATTGATATCCCCGCGTCATTTCGGCCCCAACCGCCTGGAATGCCGCCACAACAAAATGGGGATCAAGCTGGGTTAGCGAAGTACTAGCTATATTTACAGCATTTGAATGGGCCATCATTCAACTCCTCTTGCGTAGCATCTAAAAGGTCCCGCTCATTTTGCTGGCCGATGTTGCAAATACGCTTCAAGCAGGCCGGCCAACAACGGTATCGCCAACAGAAAGATCACATCGAACACTTGAAAAAAGGCCAACAGAGCATTGGCGACGACCGCACAAGCGAATAAAAAACCTTGACGCAGCGCGATATTCGGGCGGGGTTGGCGATAGCGCGTCCCGCCGGCTAAGCGCGGGTAACGCCGTTGTAAGGCCAGCGCAACCGTACTCCCCAAGCCACAGAGGGCCATGCCAAGCGCCGCCAAGAATAGCCAAATCAGCGGATAGTTTAAGCTGCCGTCTGAAAGCCAAGGGGAAACCGAACTCAGCAGGTAGCCAAGGAGGCCTCCCCCACAAACGATCAATAAGAGCGACCAAATCAGTACTTGAACACGCGTCATAATCGGCAGTGTATCATGTTCGTGAAGCGTAAACAAAGCCCTATGCGCTGCACGGACGCGAATGGCTTCTCCAACTAGCCTGTGCTATAATTTTACAAAATCGGTTCTTCGAGCTCTTACATCAGGGAGCTTGTTGCGAAAGCAAGAAAGGGTACTGGGTTATGCGCCGTCAACGAACGCGCAGTGAAATGGTTTTTTATGTTTTGAGCATTTTGATTGTGATAAGCATGGTCTTGAGCATGATTTATGTGGCCATTGTGCCCAGCTAACCTTGCGTCGGGCTTGCCATTAATGACAACAAACACCCGCCAAGAATTGTCCCAGCGGTGCCTTGGCACACGCGGCGTGGATAGTCTCTAAGCCATAGGCCAATGTGACTTTGCAGCAGCCATCCGAAACACCGGTTGTAGCGGCAGGGTGGAGAAGCGGTGAACGCCGTGGCATTATCTACACGGGGATCGCAGTTTTCTTCTTCAGCCTCAGCCCAATTCTAGCACGCTGGGCCGCGCTAAGTCTGTCGGCCTATGAAATCACCGCCGGCCGGCTCCTCACCGCGGGCATCGTAGTGTTATTGATTGCCCGCTGGCAGCGCCATGCATTACCTGCTCGGGCAACGTTGCCCCGCTTCCTCTTTATTGGCCTAATCACCGCCTTGCATTTTGGCCTCTATATCGGTTCGCTCCAATTTACCACCATCGCCCACAGTTTGGCCCTCGTTTACACAGCGCCGATTTTTGTGGCACTCTTCTCTTGGCTGTTGCTCGGTGAAGGGCTCAACCGGCGTAAATGGGGCGGGGTGCTGGTTGCGGTGCTGGGCGTGGCCGTCCTGGCAGGCTTTGAACCAACCTTCACCCGGACCATGTTGATCGGCGATCTGATGGCGCTCGGGAGTGCGGTCTGTTTTGGCTTGTATAGTGTGGCTGGACGGAGCGAGCGGACGCGCACCTCACTGTTTGGCTACGCAGGGCTGGTTTATCTGCTGGCAGCGTTGTGGATCTTGCCAGTGGCGGGCCTGAATATTCACTGGGATGGCTACACGTGGCCCGCGGTCGCCAGTGTCTTGGGGCTTGGCTTGCTACCGCTGGCATTGGGCCATACCTTGTACAATGCAGCGCTACGCCAAACCAATGCAACCATCGTCAACCTGATTGCGGCCCAGGAAGTTACCGGCGGTATCATCCTAGGCGCTTTGCTACTCCAAGAGATCCCCAGCATCAATAGCTTGATTGGGGTGTTGATCACCTTGCTGGGCATTGTGCTGGTTATTTTGTAACGGCGTTCAGCAACGATTGATTCCCGCATTCTAGATTCCAAAGAACGAGGCTCACAGTGGCGTTTCAAGAGCGGCTTCCCCTTTTTCCCATCACCACTGAGGTGATCGGCAATGGACCGGCGGCCCGGCTCACCATTGCCGGTCAGGATCTGGTCCAGTTGGCCGAGCAGTACGGCACCCCTCTCTATGTGTACGATCAAGCCACCATGGATAGTGCCGCCGAGCAATATCGCCAGGCGTTGCAAAAAGCCTATCCCGGCGAGAGCGGCGTCACCTATGCGGGGAAAGCCTTTCTCTGCTTGGCAGCCGCCCAATGGGTCGAGCAGCAAGGCTTTTGGATCGACTGCACGGGCGCCGGGGAATTAGCCATTGCCGCCGCCGCGGGCGCCGATCGCAGCAATCTTCTGGTGCATGGAGTCAACAAAAGTGTGGAAGATTTGCACGCCACAATCCAACAAGCGGGTGCCATCGTGGTGGATCACCATGCCGAATTGGTCCAACTGTTGGCGTTACTAGATGCCACTCCCCAAGCCCGCCTGAACATCTGGCTGCGCATCCGGCCAGGAGTGGCGGTGGACACCCATCACTATCGCCAAACCGGCCAGGAAGAGAGCAAATTTGGCTTTAGTCCAGCCGAAGCGAGCGCGGCCATTAGCTTAGCCCAACAACGTGGCTACCCCATCTACGGGATCCACTTTCACCAGGGCTCCCATTTTCATGATCCAAGCCCGATTGGACCAGGCCTCAACACGGTCCTCGATCTGATCAGCGAATGGCATGGAACCTTAGGTTGGTTACCAAAAGCTATCTGTCCTGGTGGCGGTTGGGGCATAGCCTACCATGAAATCGAATTGCCGCATCCACCGATCGAAACCTATGTAAACTATCTAGCTGACGCACTCGTCACTGGCTGTCGGGAACGGGGCTTGCCGTTGCCGCGGCTGCAATTGGAACCGGGGCGCAGCTTGGTTGCCCGGGCGGGCGTGGCGCTCTATCGAGTCGGTGCGCTCAAACAAGCGGGGCAAAGACGTTGGATTTTGATCGACGGTGGCATGGCGGACAATCCGCGACCAGCGCTTTACGGTGCCCGCTACTCAGCGTTGCCCGTGCAAGATCCAACCCGACCCGACGCAGCAACCGCCTGGTTTGGTGGCCCCTATTGCGAAAGTGGGGATGTGCTGATCCACGAGCTACCGTTTCCCAACGTTGACGTTGGGGAAATCATCGCAGTCCCCGCTAGCGGGGCCTATCATCTGATGATGGGCAGCAATTATAACGGGGCGCGCAAACCAGCCGTTCTTTGGCTGGTTGAGGGCGAGGCTCATCTAATTCAGCAGCGCGAACAACTTGCTGATCTTTTTAGTCGGGATCAGCCACTACCGCGGCGCTCAGGGGGGCAGCAAGCAACTGAGCGATAGAATTATTCGGAGATTGTGGAGGGCGTACAGTCTTCTTCGTCAACCGGCTCGTCATCGGTGAGGCGAAGCAAACCACGCACTACATCATCGATACGACGTTTGTAGCGCAATAATTCGCGACGGCACTCAACTTCTGCCGGGGTTTCTGCTTTGAAAGCGCGTAGAGCTTCCTCTAATTCAGTATCGATCCGAACCTCAGACTGATTGATGGGGTTGCCACGAAGAAATTCTCGCATCTGCCGGGCGATGGTCGTATCATAATCAGTCAGGTCGTTATGCAAATCCACTAATCGGTCAGAAGCGATGGCCGGCATCGGCAGTGACCGCAACGTCTCCCATGCTCGATTCAGCTTACGTCGGTACACGATTCCTCAGTCCAGTCAAACGTTAGCGCTGGTTACTATCGGGGCGACGACGAGACAAAACTTGCCAAGTTGTTCTACATAATACAACTATGCTGCGGCATTATAGCAGGCGCTCAATCACCTTAAAAATATGGGAAGGCAAAAAAATCATGTAGAGATTGGGCTACAGCTGCTCAGCAACTAGCGAATTTTTTATCAATTTGCCAATTTGACCCACCAGAACACATGTGCTAAAATAGCTCTATTCCGTTGTTATTTGCAGTGCACAAATGAATTTGCCACGAGATAAGTGCCGTAGACGTGTTGCCAAGGAGACAAGCAAAGATGAGTCCAGTCAAAGGAAAACCGGCAAGTCCAGTAGTTGATGTTGCCGAAACAGGGAAGGTTAAAGCGTTGGAGACCACCCTCGCCAATTTGAACAAAAAATTTGGCGAAGGCGCGGTGATGAAGCTAGGTGAAGCGACACGTCTGGTAGTGGAATCCATCCCGACTGGCAGCCTCAGCTTGGACATTGCCCTTGGGGTGGGTGGTGTACCGCGCGGCCGCGTGATTGAAA
>CAZMRA010000299.1:0-5400 GCA_964568485.1 uncultured Caldilineaceae bacterium
CACTGGTGTGCCGCGCGTCGAAAATGGCTATATCACCGTGCCAGATACGCCGGGTTGGGGTGTTGAGCTCAACGAGGATGAGGTTGAGAAGCACCCCTATAGTGATACTTATTTCTTGCGCCTCTTTGAAGATGGCTGGGAAACCCGTAAACCGCCGGGTGAGTAACGCATTCAGCCGCGCAATAGGATGTGATCCCCGGCGCGCAGTTTGCGCTTGCGCCAAAATGCCCAGGATGGCGTGACGATCGGCTGCGGGGCGTAGGTGAATCGTTCCCCGTAGCCGGTGATGCCCATATAGGGGAAGTCCGCGACGGGCTCGGCGCGCAAAGCCAAGTCGGGCGAGCATGGATCCAGCCATTGCAGCCGGCCCTTGGCCACCCAATCTTGCAGATCTGCCGTGTTGGGCAGATGGCGCATCAGCTCAGGATAGTCCAATAAAGGCGGATATTGGCCCAGCTCGGCTTTGGAATCGCGCCAGCGGTAGGCCTTGAGCCCGCGCACATCTTCGGCAAAATAGGTGATCATATACAGCGAATAGCGCGGCACAAATCCGCTGGTTTCGAGGCGGCAGATCGGCAAACTGTGGATCGTGGCGATCGAGGCAAAGCCTTCGGGCAAGAGATCGGGCACGACAAAGGGGATATCGCCACTGTCGTTTTCAAAGCTGGGCAAGGGTAGTAAGCTCTCACCGTTGTCATAGGTATCGTTCAAATTGACGAAACTATGCACGGCCACAAAATGGTCACAGCCAAGCCGGCGATAATCGCTGCTAAAGACATAACTTTGGTTGAAGGGCTGGACACGCCAATAGAGCAAGCTGTGGGTATCGAGCTTTTCATAATAATGGGCGCCGCAGAATGGGCATTCCGCAATGCGATATTCGGGTAGCCTGCGCCAAAAACGCAGATAGACCGGTTCGATGCCATACAAATGCAGCTTCTCTTTGTCCAGCTCCTCAACCAGACGACAATACTCCTCGGCACTAAAGGTGATCTGAAGATGGCGAGTCGTAGCCAGAAACGTTGCTTCGTTCATTGGTTCTTCCTTGGCAAATGGTTGACAAATAGCCATAGAACAGCGATGCAACGGCTGCGCCTTTGGAACCGTCCAGCAGAGAGATGACAATTTGCGGTTGGATAGCGTGCGGTAGAACGGGATGAATCAGGGAGCGGTGATCAGGGTTGTGTGCACAAACCCATCGTTCCCAAGAGTGGAGACGAGAGAATTGGCAATTGGTCGCGCTAAAGTTGCGGCATTTATTTGACGATTGGCCTACTAAAACCAAACGGAGCGATCAGCCCTTGATCGCCCCTTCGACCATGGCGCGGAAAAAGATGGAGCGGGTAAAGAGGAAGAGTAACACGACCGGCAGCGCAATCAGCACACAGGCCGCCGAGACCACTTGGAGGTTGATGATGTTCTGGCTGAGAAAATCATACAGGCCAAACATCGCGGGTTTGAATTCGTTGCGCGCAATCAGCAAATAGCCAGCAATAAATTCATTCCACACATTGACAAAGGTCAGTAGGAAGATCGAGAGCAGGCCCGGCAACGCCAATGGTGCGACGATCCGCCACAAAGCGCCCAGCGGCGTGCAGCCATCGATAAAGGCTGCCTCTTCCAACTCGCGCGGGATCGCATCAAAAAAGCTTTTGGCGATCCACACACTCAGCGGCAAGAAAAAACCCACATATACCCAAATCAGAAACCAGCGATCATCGTAAAAGGGCAGCTGCGCGCGGCGCAGATCCACCCCGAGTTGGTAGAGCGCTAGCAGATTGGTCAACAGCGGAATGCCCGTCACGGCTAAAATGCCGGTCATCAGCAGGCCGCGGCCAGGAAATTGATAGCGCGAGAGGGCATAACCGCTCATGCCGGCCAACAAAACGACCAAACTGGCCGAGCCCGTGGCATAGAGCAGGGTGTTGGGCATGTAAATGCGGATCAAGTTGCCGGTGAGGCGGAAGGCAAACAGCCAATGCTCACTGGGGCGCGGGGCCAGGACCCGTTGATAGCCTTCGACCGACCAGCGGCACGCGGTGGGATCAAACGCGGTGGTGGGCGTGTCGCACGGGAAGATCACCGGCGGTTTGCGGACGACATCTTGCTCGCGCTTGAAGGAGACGAGCACGGTCGTGGCCACCGGTAAGAGCATCACCACCGTGATGATGCTGAGCACAAGATTGAGCAGAACATTGCGAATGTGCAGCGAACGGATCATGGGTTATTGGCTACTTGGGGTGCTGCGTTCGACGCGAGTGATGCGTAAGGTGCCAATGATCAACAGCCAGTTGACCACGGCAATGATCAAAGCCAACGCGGCGGCGCGGCCAAATTCTCGCTGGCCCCAGCCCATGGCATAGAGCAAGTAACTCAACACTTCGGTTGAGGTGCCTGGGCCGCCTCCCGTCAGGCTAAAGACCATGCCCACCCCATTCATCCCGCTCAGGGTCAAGCTAAAGAGGGTCACGACCATCGTCGGCAAGATCAACGGGATCTGGATGTACCACAAGGTTTGCGCCCCAGTGGCGCCGTCGATGCGGCTGCTTTCCAACAGTTCAGAGGGAATGGTCTGAAGAGAGGCCAGCAGCAGGATGGTTACAAAGGGCAAAGCCCGCCAGCTCGCCGCCACAATCAAGTAGATCAAGGCGGGGGCGGGCGGGAAGGGAAAATCCCCGAACCACGGCCGCGGGGGCACGGCCGTTAAGATCGACAAGCCATTGGGGGGAAAGAGCGCGGGGTTTTGCAGGATGCCACTAAGCAAGCCATAATCGGGCACTACCAGCAGCCGCCACACCAAACCTGCGATCAGATCGGCGATCACCCACGGCAGATAGAGCAGGGTGAGATAGATCCCCGTGAAGCGCAGTTTTTGGTTGAGCAGCAGCGCCAGGCCCAAGCCCAAGCTCAACGTCACCACTACAAAGCCAACCAGAAAGACGATGGTGTGACCCACGCTTTCCCCGAACGCGCTCATGTTCCATAACCGCGTATAGTTGGCCGCACCGACATAAACCCAACCATCGGGCTGGCGAGACTGAAAGCTCAGCCAGATGGTGTACAAGCCTGGGTAGACTTGCACTACCAGCAGGACCAAGACAGTGGGTAGGATCAGCCAGAAGGGTAGCGAGCGGCGCAGCCAACCCCGCGGACGGACAAACGAGCCTGATGGCATAACCGATTATTCACCTGCGTTGTATTCGGCTTCAACTTCGCTCAACGCCGTGGCAATATCCGCAGTGGGATCCGCTTTGATCAGCTCGTAGACGACGTTCATAATCAGCCGCTTGGCTTCGTCGCGGCGTTCCAGCGAGCCGTACCAAGGCCGGCAGGCGCTGGAGGCGATCACCTTAGCGGCCTGCTGATGGAACTCAGACTGGAAGGTCGGCGCTTCTTGTGTGCTGGTTAATACTGGGAAACCGCCACCCAGCCCCAAGACCCATTCTGGATTCTGCTCGGCCGACATGACCCAATTGATGTAGGCTTGGGCGCCTTCAAGGTTCTGGGCACCCACAGGGATGCTGAGGGCCGAAACGCCAATGTTGCAGCCGGGTTGTTGTCCCTCGGGTGCTACGAACGGCGCCAGGACCACATCACCTGCGGTAATGGCGTCCAACATATCCTCTTCGTTGCCCTTGCCATAGACCGTGCCATTTGGCGCGGTCAGCGGGTTCACATAGCGGTAACCAAAGACGGCGGTCGGGAAAGAGCCGGCTGAGGCATCTTTGAACGCTTGCTCTTCTTGGAATTGCCCTGCAAACGCGATCTCCGGGGCGTAGCCTTGCGTCACGATTTCGCGCATAAACTCGATAGCGGCGATATTCTCCGGCGTATTGAGCGTCATGGTGCCTTGGCCATCATCGAAGGTGCCGCCAAAGGAGCTGATCGTCGTCCAGACGAACCGGTTGATCCCCTCGCCACCGTAGTCGGTAGAACCAAAGAAGGTGATGGCATACAGCCCCTCTTCTTTGAGCTCAGCGGCGCGCTGCAAAAACTCTTCGGGCGTGGTCGGGTAGCCATCGGGGAAGCGATCTTTCCACACAAAGACCACTTGTGGGGTCTGCGCAATCGGAATGCAATAAAGCTGGCCATCCGGTGCGCGGCAGGCGGCCACCGCATTCGGGTCCAATTCATCAAACCAATCTTGTGCTTCGGCCCATTCATCGAGGGGTTGGACCGCGCCATTGCGATAAAGGGCTAAAAGATTGCTATCGCCAATGTGGATCACATCTGGTACTTCACCAGCCGCTTGGACCGCCGCGATCAACTCGGTCACCATGCGGTCGAAGGCCTTGGGCTGATTTTCCCACCGCCATTGGCCGGCGAACGTTTCGTTAAAGAGGGGGATGTGCCGTCGTAGGTATTCGTTCCCTACTCGTTCATCACTAGCCGGGTCTTCGTTATTCTGATCGTACTGATACCAGGTGACAATAACCTGTTCTCCGGCCTCAGTCTCTCCTGTGGCGGGGTCGGTTGATGGTGTTACTGTGCAAGCCACCATCCCTAGGCCACAGATGATCAATAGCAGCAAACCCCAAACACGCTTCATCCTGCGTTCACTCCTTACCATTATCCTTGGTCGATCAATCTGGTTGTTCGGGGAAAATTATTAATTTGGTACAACAGTCCCTACGCATCTGCCTGGTTAGGGGCGGGGGATGCCGGTGACCTGGATGCCGCTACCCTTCACTTTGTGTCGAATATTGATTCCGATCAGCAGCGCGGTGAGCCCTTCCACCACACTGGCGTTGGCTAGGGGCCCCGCATCGATCCCAAAGAAGCCGGCGGCGCTGGCGAGTTCAATCGCAGCTTCTTTGGCTGCCTTATCATCGCCTGCGACCAGCACATCACAATCGGGTTGCCACGCCAGATCCTGCAAATGGGTGGCCGAAATGTTTTGAAAAGCGGCCACCACGCGGACCGCTTCGCCCAATTGAGCCTGGACTTCTTGGGCGGCGGAGCCAGCTGGAGGCCGCCACACCGTAGAGACTTTGGGCGGCTTGAGCGGGACAACCACGCTGATCAAAATCTTGCCCTGGCTCGCCTCGCGGATCTGGTCGATGGTGGCAGCCTGGGCATCATAGGGCACGCTCAGCACGATGATGTCGGCTGCATTTGCGGCATCCGCATTGGTGGCGCCGCTCATCGACCCACTGTTGGCTGGTAACTTGGCGGCGATGGCTGCGGCACTTTCGGCTGCCTTCTCCGCACTGCGGCTGCCCAGGATGATTGGATAACCAGCCGCGGCCCAGCGAAAGGCCAAGCCCGAGCCCTCGGCGCCGGTGCCGCCAATCACGGCGATGGTTGGTTTGCTCATGGTGCCCTCGTTTCTGGTCGAAATGCTGCGCTGCCTCTGGTGTGGGAAAGAAGTTTCGGGCATCGCAACAGTTGTCGGTTCGG
>CAZMRA010000300.1:0-5375 GCA_964568485.1 uncultured Caldilineaceae bacterium
TGCATATGTCCACGGGAAAGCAGCGGATGGAACCATGAACGAGGAGACGACGATGACCACTGAATGGATGCTCGACGAAGAGGCTCATGCTGGCCCGGAGCACCTGGATCCCGACTACGTGCACACCTACGATCGCAAGGCGCAATACAATCCTAGCCTGGATATTCAAGAGCTGCAACGCTTGTGGTTAAACCAAAATACCACTTTGATCGATTTCGGCGCCGGGAGTGGAACCTTCACTCGTGCTGTCGCGCTGCTCTGCCGCCATGTGATTGCCGTCGATCCCTCGCCCGCGATGATCGCCCACCTGCGCCAGACTACCGCCGGAATCAACAATCTGACGATCGTGCAAGCTGGCTTTCTGAGCTATCAGCACACCGGCTCCGCTGTCGATTTTATCTTCACGCGCAATGCCTTGCATCACCTGCCCGATTTTTGGAAGGTGCTCGCGCTACGCCAGCTGCACGCGCTCTTAGCTCCCCAAGGCATTCTGTGCATTCGGGAGATTCTCTTTGACTTTGAGCCAAACGAGACCGAAAGCAAACTTGCCGAGTGGATGGCCGGCGCGGTCGAGGATTCAAGCAGAGGCTGGACGGCAAGCGAGCTGGCCGAACATGTGCGCACCGAACACAGCACATTTCGCTGGCTCTTTGAGGTGATGTTGCAGCGCACCAATTTCGAGATTTTGGATTCCGCCTATCATCGCCATGCTTACGCAACCTACAACTGCCGTGCAATCAACATATAATCATCAATTATCCAACAACAAGGAGAGCTGAATGTCCGGCCGGAACTCATTATTGACCCAGAATGCGATCGTTGCGCCGCAACCACTCGCCGTCGAGGAAGGGGCCAAAGTCTTGATGGCTGGGGGCAACGCGATTGATGCGGCTGTCACCTGTGCCTTTGTGCAAGGCATTCTTGATCCGCATTCATGCGGTATCGGTGGCTATGCCCAATTAAATCTCCATCTGGCTGAGAGCAACCAACCAGTCGGCATCGATGCCCCGGCCACAGCGGGGTCCAAAGTCACGCCGGATATGTGGGCCGACCAAGTGATCCGCCCCAACCCCGACGGCTGGGGCTATTTTTTGCAAGGCAAGGTCAATGACCTCGGCTATACGTCGATCTGCACCCCAAGCTGGGTGAAGGGGATGGCGACGATCCTCGAGCGCTGGGGCACCATCTCTTGGGAACAGGCTGTCGAGCCGGCAGCCCGCATTGCCGAAGAGGGCTTTGTGGTCAGTGACCGCATGGCCATGCGCTGGGCCGCCAAACCCCGCTATCCCGAAGCTGTCGATTGGGCGCAATGTCTGCGGGCCAGCCCCGATGCCACCCGCATCTATTTGAAGGACAACGGCGAAACCTATACCACAGGCGAGCGCATCCACAACCCCGATTACGCCCGTACCTTGCGCATGTTGGGCAAACGTGGGGCCGAAGATTTTTACAGCGGAGAATTGGCGAGCATCATGGCGGCGGATCTGGCAGCGAATGGCTCGTTTGTCACCGCTGAGGATCTGGCGACCTATCGGGTCCGCGAAGATCAACTCGTTACCGGCACCTATCGCGGGGACACCATCAGCAGCATCACCGCACCGCACGGTGGCCCAACCCTGATTGCGATCCTCAACATCCTCGAAGGGTACGATCTAGCTGCGCTAGGCCACAATTCCCCCGACTATATCTATCTCGTTTCGATGGCGATGAAAGCGGCTTTTGCGGACCGCAATCGCTTCTTGGCCGATCCAAGAGTCCAAGAGGTACCGCTGGAATGGATGATGTCGAAGGAGCGCGCAGCTGAATGGCGCGATTGGATCGACCAGGGTAAGCCAATCGAGTCGGCCAGTTTCGTCCCGACCGGCACGCCTGATACCACCCACGTCAGCGTGGTGGATCGCTTTGGCAATTGCGTTTCGCTCACCCATTCGCTGGGTGGGGCGTCGTCGGGGGTGATCACACCTGGGCTGGGCTTTATGTACAACAATTCGATGATCAACTTTGACCCGCTGCCCGGCAATGCCAACTCAATTGCACCGGGCAAGGCGCGCACCACCGGTATGTGCCCGACCATTGTCTACCGCGACGGCAAGCCGATCTTGGTGGTGGGGGCACCGGGCGCTACTCGCATCATTACCTCGAATTTGCAAGTGATGCTCAACGTGCTGGACTTTGGCATGAGCATCAGCGATGCGGTGCACGCGCCGCGCTTCGATTGCCAAGTAAACTACATCCGCTGCCATGCACGCATTCCAGAATATGTGTGCGCCGAGGTGCGCAAGCGCCACCCGATCGAGCGCTTCCCGCAGAGCCATGGGGGTTTTGCTCTGGTGCACGCCATCACCATCGATCCAGTCACCGGCGCTCTGGCGGGCGGAGCCGACACCGGCGCCGATGGTATGGCTCTGGTGGTTTAGTGTCATAAATTCAGGAGAGCTGCTTGAGAAACGTAGTCTCATCAACAAGGAAATAGCATGAGCGAAAAAACCAACAATCCCAAACGTGTGCTTGTTACCGGCTCAACCGGCGCGATTGGGCAACCAGTTTGCGAACACCTTCTAGCGCGCGGTCATTATGTCCGTGGATTGGCGCGGCGCCCCACGCCCGGCTTGCAAGATTATGTCGAAGGTGACCTGAGTGACCGAGACAAAGTGCGCCAGGCGGTCGAAGGCATGGATACGGTAATCCATCTCGGCGCCTATCCCAACGATGCCGATTTTATCGATGTGCTGCTGGAGCCGAATGTGCGCGGACTCTATCACATCTGCGATGCGGCGCGCGAATTTGGGGTCAAGCGCCTGTCGCTGGCCAGCACGCTCCAGACTGTCACCGGCCACGGTTACCCTGAAGGCCGCACCATCCGCATTGAAGATGGCCCCAAACCGGTCAATCACTATGCGTTGACTAAAGTATGGGCTGAAGAGATGGGCGCCATGTACGCGCGAGTGCATAACATCTCGGTCGTCAATGTGCGGATCGGCTGGCTACCGCGCAATCCCAGAGAGGCCGATATGCTGATGAAGAGCAAGATTGGCCGCGATGTCTTTTTCAGTCATGAAGATGCCAAGCGCTTCTACGAGCGGGTGGTCGAGGCTGAGCCGCCTGCGGCCGGTGAATGTGTCACTGTCTTTGCCATCAGCAAGCCGAAATATGCAGATCGGTTGGATCTGGAACCGGCGCGACAGATTCTGGGCTATGAACCGCAAGATGTCTGGCCGTCGGGCTTGCCGTACGAGGTAGAAGATAAAGAGGTGTGAGGAAAATACAAAGGTCATGCGCCTGTCATAAAGCTGAGACGCATGACCTTTGGTCTTCCATGATCCACCAATATTGTTGGTGGATCATTCCATTCACTTTAGCGGTCGCGGACCGTTTCGATCTTCTCGGCGAGGATCACGCCATCGGCGCGTACCCGACCGTGTAGCTTGACCCGCTCACCGACTGCAAAGTCACCATGTTTGGTCTTGAGTTCGGTGTTGGCTGTAACCTCAACTGTGTAGGGACCGATTTCCCACAGCCCCACCAGTGACGAGCCATCGGGCAGGGAGCGGATCTCGCCGCGCTTTTCCACCTTCGGCAGTGGCTGCGTCTCGATCTCGCGGGCGACTACGGTGCCATCGGGCTGGACCACGCCCTTCACTTTGACCAACGTACCGACAATGAACGGACCGTGCTTGTCGCGCAGATCGGTCTGAGCATTGGTCACCACTTGGTGCTCGCCAATGGTCCATTCGCCAATCAACCCATCCGGCTGGCTCACAATATGCGCCTTGAAGTGAATCTCAGGCAGCGGCAAGCTCTCGATCTTGGTAGCCGTGATCGTGCCATCTTGCCCTTGGCGGCCATGCACCTTGACGCGCCCACCGACCACAAAGTCACCATGTTTGGTCTTGAGCTCGGTGGCGTCCGTCACGATGATCGTGCGACCATCCACGGTCCATTGGCCGATCAAGCCGCCGTCGGGCAGGGCCTCGATGGTGCCGACCACATGAGTCGGCGGATTGTGCTCGGCTTTGCTGGCGATGCGGGCAGCGCGGACCGTGCCATCGGACAAGCGCCAACCCCAGACTTTGACCTCGTCACCCACCATAATGGGCTGATGCTTTTGGTCGATGCGGGTGCGTCCGGTCACGACGACGGTTCGGTCGTTTACTACCCATTCACCGATCTGGGTATTGCCCCCTGGCAGGCTGTTGACCGTGCCGCGGAATTCGACCCAGCGTCGTTCGTTGCGATCATCATCGTCGTCACCCGAGCGCAACACGACGATCAACACCGCGGTGATCGAGTTGTCTTCACCGAGCAGCGCAGTTACCTCGACAAAGGCACCCTGGCGTACTTGGCCCTTGTGCTCGTCGATAAAGGCCCCCGATGGCACGGTGAAGGAGCGGCCAGCAACGACCCACGTGCCATACAAGCCATCCTCCGGCAGCTGATCCACAACACCCGTGAAGCGGATCACCAAGCCAGGCTCGGTAGGTGGCGGTGGTGGTTCATTATCACCGCCCCGGCCCTGTACCAAGATGGCTACCAGTTGGCCGGTGATGCTCAAATTGACCTTGACGTGCACCCGATCACCAGGTTGTGGGTTACCACGGACGGTAGCCGCTTCGCTGAGGGCGATCTCGATGCCATCAACGGTCACATCCAAAGCAGTCAAGCTAGTCAAATGCCCACTCAGTTTGTGGAAGCGATGCGTATGCGTGGTCTTAATCTCTTCAGCGACCAAGATTCCATCGACCACCGTGCCTTTGACCTTCACCCAAGCGCCGGGGATCAACTGACCAACACGCTCGCGGATCTCGGTTTCGGCTGTCACTTCGACAGGGATACCGCTCACCAGCCAGACGCCGATCTCGCCCGTTGCCGGCAAGCTGTCAACAATACCGACCAGCTTGGTCTTGGTAGGCTCATCGTCGTCATCGTCGTCGTCATCAGGGAGCGGATCGACCTTAGCCACTTGGATCGCCAACAAGCTGCCGGTAGATTCGATGGCAGCGCGCAAGGTTACTGTATCCTCACCAGGCACCAAATCGCCGATAATGATCGTGGTGGCGCTGCGGTTGACGGTGATGCCATCGACCACCAATTCGGTATCGCTGATACTATCCAGCGGCCCAGTCAACTTGATGAGGGGCATGGCAGGCAAAACTTTGATACGCAGGGCAACCAAGCCACCAGCACCATCGCTATTGCCTTCGATACGTGCCCACGCACCGGCTTCCAGAGGGCCAACGCGCTCATCAATGGCTGTACTAGCATTGGTGGCAATGGCAATGCCAGCCACTACCAGCGTATTATTGGGCAGATCCACAGACTCGACTGGCCCCACCAATACAGTTATCGGATCGGCTGGCGGTGGCGGGGGAACAGTG
>CAZMRA010000301.1:0-5316 GCA_964568485.1 uncultured Caldilineaceae bacterium
TCGATGTGATGCGGTAGAGCGTGTGCAGCTGAAGTTCCAACAGCGCGAATGGGCTTAACTTGGTCATCGTAATTGAATCATTCATTGCTGCCTAAGGAATCACATATTCGAAATGAATGTCTTCCGGCTCTTCGGCGAAGA
Source organism: uncultured Caldilineaceae bacterium (assembly GCA_964568485.1). GTDB lineage: Bacteria > Chloroflexota > Anaerolineae > Caldilineales > Caldilineaceae > CFX5. The sequence goes on from CAZMRA010000301.1 coordinate 142, forward strand.
GTTCCGGGTCCGGTTCGGCCATCACCGTGCAGCCTTGGCGCAGATAAAATTGCACCGTATGCTCGCTTGGGGTGCCCGAAATATAGAGACGCCGGGCACCCAACGCCTTGGCCCGCGCTGCGATCTGCGCAAACAGCGCCTTGCCGATGCCCCGTCCGCGGGCCTCATGGCTCACGTGGAAAAAGTAGAATTGCAGCTGATCGGGCGGATCGCCAAAGAAGTCGTGCTTGAGAATGGCGATCCCGAGCAGGCGGCCCTCTTCAAAAGCGCCCAGAAAGGTGGCCCCTTGCGCAAAATATTGTTGAAAGCGCTGGGTATTGGCCGCCATCTCGCTGGGAGGCCAACCGGATACATGGAACTGCTGGCGGTCGAGCACCAGCTGCCCATCGACCAGCTTGTAGATCCCCGTGATCGTTTCCTGCCGGTTGATCTGCCAGATTTGTGCTAACTCGTGTTGTTGTAGCGTACGAAAATTTACTGGCATCGGTTGCTCCCCGATTGATGCGTAATCATTGACCGTGTTCGCATGATTGATACCTAGAGCAGAGGGTGAACCACTGAATATTGTTTGGGAAACAAGGTTTCGATCAGCACTTTGGCACTTTCTTCCACCCAAACGTCGGGAAAGATGTTCCGTAATTCATCAACGTTGCGGTGACCCAAGATCAGCTGCAGCACCGTGAGCGGCGGCGAGCCTAGTTCCGCCGTGGCGTGATAGGCCGGAGCCTGCCACGATTCGATCTGCGTGATGCGCCCGGCTTCTAGTTGGAACCGCACCCCACCACGATAGAGGTTAAAGCGCAATTCGCCGCTATATTGATGGTAGTATGAGTTCGCGAGCCGCTCGTTCAAGATTGGCTGAATGTGGCATAAAAAGGCGAGCAGATCCGGCACACGGATGTACCAAGCGTAAGGCGCACTGGGCGGTGAAAGCCGTTCTTGGCCTAGTAACTCATAGACCGCATGATGGCGGCCTAATTGCAGCGTTAGCCCACGATATTCCGTGGCGGAAGGCGTCATCGTCGCGGCCTGTTCCCCTTCCAGCCGCACCGCTTGTAACAGGGCTGGCAACGCCGTGGGCAGATCGAGTGCCGCGTCCAGAATCAATTCGAAGACGAAGAACCACGGATCCCAGCGTCGGACGCCGAGCAAGGTATAGCCACAGGCGCCGCGTTCCCGGTGCACGAAGACATAGGGACGTAACCCAACGCCGGCAGTCGCAAAATCAACCTCGGCACGGGCTTGCCAATAGCGGGTGAGATAGCGCCAATAATCTGCGTTGGCATCGGCCCAAACGAGCCCCTTGCTGCAGCGTTGGGCATACAACTTCACCAGTAAGTCCACATCTTCCTCGGTCGCTGGCCGCAACGACCATTGCTCGGCCACGGTTGGGCTGACTGCGGGCAGCTGGTTCAACTGTACTTTGCGCTCTACATCTAGATCAAAGACATATTCGTAGCCAAATTGGCGATAAAAATAGGGAATGCCTGTGATGCCTTGCATCAAATGGCCTTCGGCCGCACTGCGGGCATGGTGCATGGCAAAGATCTGGCGCACCAGACCCTGGTTACGGAAGGCTGGCAGCGTGCCGACGATTTCAGGCCGTCCAACCGCAAAAGGAATCCCTGCGTAACGCCATTGATGACGCCAGAAGAATGCCGCAGCTACGATCGGGCAGTTGGCTTGGTTGGTGTCTTCGACCACCGCATAGTCATGGATGGTGCCGAAGGGAAAGTCAGCTTGCGTGTAGGCCTGCAGTTGGTCGAGCATGCGTGGACTCGGCGGAGCCTGTTCATGGTCACCCCAAACGATGCTATTTAACGCACATAATCGCTCAAGATCCGCTGCCGTTGCCCAGCGTGCAATCAAACCGTTGCCCAAGTGTTCGCGATAGTCGGGGTGGGCTAAATGACTGTTCATGGTCTATCCTTTTGATGATCGTGAAGTACGGAAACGACTTGGCGCCCCATAGATTACGTGGATGAGCTAGCCTCTGCATGCTCATCGGTCGATGGTTATTCGCAAACCCTGACTCACGCGGTGCCCTCGAGCGTCTGCAAGATTTGTCTGCACCAAAAAGGCATGGCCCACGCCAATTCACCTTGGCAGCGCGGCTCGGTATTGCGCAAGATCGCCTGGTAGCTGACGGCTTGATGCAAGGCACAGAGGGGATAGGCCAATTGCCACAAGGTGAGCAGCCGCTCTGGTGATTCGTAATCGCGCCATTCAGCCAGATAGCAGTCGCGCAACTGGAGTTGCAGTGCGGGGTCACGCTCGTGCAGGATGTCGATCATGTCCAGAAATGGATGGGTGATGCAGGCATCCGACCAGTCGAAAAAGAGATAATGCTCGGCCGGTTTGGCCACATTGCTCATGTGCAGATCGCCATGCACCAGCGTGGCCGGTATGCGATAACTGGCGAGTTCCGCACATATTGCCTTGAGCCGCTCGGCACCAGCTCGCAGCGCTTGCTGCTGCTCCGGCGTCAGAAGGGCTAGTATCTCGTCGTCATGCACCAGGGGATCGATCTGCTCGGCCAGGCGTTCCAGCCGCCGCTCGATACAGCCTTGGCGCAACAGACCATCGACATCCGCTGCCGAGGCCCGTTGTAGGCGCGCAAACGCTTGCAAGGCCGCCATGCGCATGGCTACAGGTGCCTCCCAGCCCACTTCTGCGCCAAAATCGTCGAGGAGCATCCAACTCAGTTCGGGATGCACGGCCAGCGGCATGGGCACCATGTGCGGATAGCGCTCGGCTAGGTGGCGCGTCATTGCTGCCTCGTTGACCATCAATGCTGAGCCGTGTGTCGCCTTAAAGTAGATAGTGCCTTGGGCGGTTGGGACCTTGAGCAAGCAGGAAAGCAACCAATTCTTGACCAATGTGATCGGCCCGGAGGGTGGGCGTTCGAGCCGCGTCAACTCGCTGTGGATCCACACCTCGGCTTGGTGACGCCACCCCGGCCGCGCTGAAGGTGCTCGCAGGGGCGGTGTTTGCCCGCTGGTGAGCTCCATCAGGGTTTCACGGACGGCCGTTTGTTGATCCACGTCGACGAAGGCAACTTGCGTCAGCTCATCCATGCCGATCCAGCGCAGATTAGAGTTCGGCATCCAATCGCCGCTCAGATTTTCCAGTAAATAGGTGATGCGAATCTGCTGCGTGGCTTCGTCCTCTTGGCGCGCCGCTTGTTGCAAACTATGGGCGTGCAGCCCGTAGCGCTCCTGCAAGGCAGCTTCGATCTCGGCCAACGACCTGGGATCGCCAGCCTCGCCACAGGGCGCTGGCAAACGCCAGCCATTGCTGGACCGTTCAACCAGCACCTGGGGCAACTGGGGGTGAGGCACAATCACTTGCTGCAGGTAGGTCTCGGGGTAGGCTGTGCTCATTGTGATGTTCCTGTTGGTAGATTAGCCGCAAAGTCCGAAGAAAGCCCGCCGGTTCGTTGGCGCGCAACGCCCTATAGGGTCGTTCAATCTTGCCCGTCCATTGAAAAGATTCGCCAAAGTGGCGGTCGCAGCTGGCTGCATCGCGCAAGACATCGGCATGTGGCATCAACTCTTGCCAATAGGCTTCCGCCATCTGCCGGAATGCTTGCTGTTCATGCGCTTCGATCAGACGTAGCTCGATCATGCGCTGCCTCGCTTCTCGATAGCCCCAACTTCGCCAACGCCAGTGCTGCCCGTTGGTCGTCTGCGTGCTGGCGCAATTCGTGGATCAATTGTCCGCGCAATTTCGGATTCGGGTCGTTTAGCCCAATGTTGATCAGCAGAGCAACCTGATCGAGTTTTGTCGTGACCGTGACCTCGCACTTCGTTTCATCCTGACAACGTTCGCAAAACAACGTGTGCCAGACGGCGCGGCGGATGTGCGGGACTGGATCATGCAGCAGCGGCAGCAGGGCTGTGACACAGCGCTCGTCTGCACCATAACCGCCGTGATCGATAATATCGACACAGCCGCGGCGAATGCGCGGGTGGGGATGGTGCAATCCCGCCAACAGCGCAGGGATCGCCGCAGGCCCAGCTTGTTGCAAGGCCCAGAGCGCCGGGATGGCGATGCTGGGATCGCGCATCGCGAGCTGCTCCACAAAACCGTTAAATCCATCTGCTTCATGCAGCGCGGCACTTGCCAACTGTGCTGCCTGCTTCCACCAGTGTTGCGCTTGTTGTTTCATAGGTGCCTCTTTGGGGTTTGCCCCGAGAACGAATGCGCATCCAACCGCAAGTCCAAAAAACGCTATGATGCTCAGCGTGACCAGCTTACCAACTTTCTACTTACCAAGTCCGTTGACTGAACCGCCAGATCAGCCCGAGCGCCACTACCAAAAAGACAATCATGGCGGCAATGCTTGCCTGCATCATGCGGCGCATGGTGGTTCGATCATTCAGCCGTGGGAAGGGCTTGTCTTTAGGCACGGGCACGCCCAGAAAGTTACAGAGTGGTTCCCAGCCCTCGCTCACATCGTAGATCAGCAGCCGGTCGGCCGGTACGGTTTGCTTCACCGCTTCGATGTGCGCCTGAAAGACCGCCATGGCATGTTGCCGATCTTCAAAGTTGCCGCCAAAGGTGCCATCCCAAATCAGCCGATCATTCATGGCAAAGAAGCGGCGGAAATGGGGCACCAAAAGTCTCAGCAGTCGCCCGGTCGGCGTCCGTGGCAACTTGTAGATGGTGTGATAAGCGCTTTCATACCATTTTTCGGGATCGCGCACGGTCAGCAACACTTTGGCGTCGGGATAGGCCGCCATCAACTCTTGGTAAAAGGTGCAGCCCGGCCAGTCGATGATGGCGTCGTAGTTGGCCAAAACTTGCTGCCAATCGCGCTGCTGGCCGTCGAGGACCTTGTCCCAAAACCGCACGTGCGAGGGATGCGTCAGCACTTCGATCATGTGATAGCAGTTGCCAATGCCTAATTCTTCTAGTGCTGCCTTGATGGAGGTCGTGCCTGTGCGCCCAAAGCCCGTCTGAATCTCGTCAATCATCAAGAGCGCACCTCGCTCACGGCAAAGACGCTGCGCCCACTCCAGAAATTCAGCCTCCCCCATGTTGACGCCCCCTTCCCCCTGGATCGTCTCAAGCACCACCACGCCGATGGAGTCATCCAGTGCTGCGTCGAGCTTTGCCAGGTTATTGTAGGGAACATGGGTGACGTTGAGCAGCGGCTCAAAGGGCTTGCGA
>CAZMRA010000302.1:0-5139 GCA_964568485.1 uncultured Caldilineaceae bacterium
GCTCCGTCCGCCGGCAATCTTGGCCAAAAGTGCCGCCACCATCGACCGCATGAGCGGTGGCCGCTTTGAATTGGGCATTGGGACCGGGGGTTTCTGGGATGCCATCGTGGCCATGGGTGGGCCGCGCCGCACGCCAGGCGAAGCGGTGGCTGCACTCGAGGAGGCGCTCCAGATCATCCGCCAGATGTGGAGTGGACAGCGCTCAATCACCGCCGGTGGCCAATACTACAGCGTCAAAGGGCTGCATCCTGGCCCGACGCCGGCGCACCCGATTAGCATTTGGGTCGGCGCCTATGGCCCCAAAATGATGAATTTGATCGGGCGGTTGGGGGATGGTTGGGTGCCGTCACTTCCCTATTTGGATGTGAGCAAGATCAAGGAATTGCAAACTCGCATCGACGAGGGCGCAGCGCAAGCCGGGCGCGATGCGCGCACCATTCGGCGCATCCTCAACATTAGCGGAGAGATTACGCCGGATGGCAGCCCGCGCGGGGCTACCTGGTTGCAGGGTCCAGCCGCGCAATGGGTGGATGATCTGAGCCACTTGGTAGTGGAGTATGGCTTCGACACGTTTATCCTAATGAACGACGATCTCAACCAAGTGCGCCGCTTTGCGGAAGAGATTGCTCCCCAAGTCCGTGCCCAAACCGGGGCGTAGCTCATAAGACGCGCGCACCACACCGCGCTGCCGAAGATTGCTTCAAGGAAGTAGGGCATACCCCGCGCGCCAATAGTGATTGTTCCATGAAAGTTGCTTTGACGATAACCGCCGATCTGCTGTACACTATCGGCAGTTATCGTCACGGGCGCTGCTCAGCGCAATTGCCCGCATCCAAAACCCAAATCCTTACAAATTGAGGCCATAGTCCCCAAAGGAGGTACTCCCTTGCAAGCGATTGAGTATGCCTCGCCCCAAAGCGTTGATGATGTTGTTGCCTTGTTGCAACAAAAGGGCGACATGGCACGTGTCCTGAGTGGTGGAACCGATCTATTAGTCGCACTACGCGAAGGACGACGCCGAGCGGAAGTTGTGATCGACGTCAAGCGTCTGCCTGAAACCAGCGAATTAACCTACGACCCCAAACAAGGGTTGACACTAGGCGCAGCTGTTCCGTGCTATCGCATCTATGATAACAAAGAGATTGCTGCAGCCTACCCAGGGTTGATCGATTCTGCCAGCCTCATTGGTGGTGTGCAGATTCAAGGCCGGGCTAGCATTGGCGGCAACTTGTGCAATGCCTCACCTGCAGCCGATTCGATCCCATCGCTGATTGCGCATCAGGCCGTTGCCAATATCGCCGGACCCAATGGGCGGCGGAGCGTTCCGGTCGAAGAATTCTGCGTGGCACCTGGTCGTACTGTACTCGAACCAGGCGAATTTTTGGTCTCACTTTCATTCCCTGCGCCGCAGCCGGGGTTTGCTGGTGCCTATCTGCGCTTTATTCCGCGCAATGAGATGGATATCGCTGTCGTGGGCGCTGGGGTCACTGTCCAGTTAGATGAGACTCGCAGCAAATTTGTTTCAGCCCGAGTTGCGCTCGGCGCTGTTGCCCCTCGACCGCTCTTTGTGGCTGCAGCTGGCGAGGCGCTGGCCGGTCAACCGGTGAACGCCGAATCGATTGCTAAGGCTGCACAAATCGCCCAAGAAGCGGCTACACCGATCACCGACATGCGCGGTACTGCAGAATATCGCAAGCAAATGGCCGGTGTACTGACACGCCGTGCGCTGGAGAAGGCCATCGAACGAGCCAAGGCTAGCTGAACGCACATTGCGCCAGCCCAAATGGAGATTTGTTATGTCGAAAACTGTTGTCTCAGCGAAGATTAATGGTCAGGACGTTGACTTTTTGTGTGAACCACGCCAGAGCCTTTTAGAGGTCCTGCGCGATGAATTGCTACTCACTGGGAGCAAAGAGGGCTGCAACAACGGCAACTGCGGGGCTTGTAACGTGATTCTGAATGGCGTCCTGGTCAATTCCTGCTTGGTGTTAGCCGTCGAAGCCAATGGGGCCACCATCACCACGGTTGAAGGCCTGGCCAGCCCAGACAAGTTGCACCCACTCCAGCAAAAATTCTTGGAACATGCCGCGCTGCAATGTGGGATCTGCACACCAGGCTTTTTGATTTCCTCCAAAGCGCTGCTCGACAAGAACCCTGACCCAACCGAGCAGGAAGTTCGTCATTGGCTGGCAGGCAATCTCTGCCGCTGCACCGGCTATGATAAGATCGTACGTGCTGTACTCGATGCGGCAGATAGCCCCGAGTTGCAGAGCGTCGCTAAGCAATAATGCAACATCAAGTGTGGATTCCTGCCTTACACCGTGATCTGACCAACGGCCAAGAAATGGTCTTAGCCGAGGGTGAGACCGTGGGCGAGGTGGTAGAGCAATTAGAACAAGCTTTTCCTGGGATGGCGGAGCGCCTGTGTGCGGAGGGCAAGCTACGCCCGCACATCGCGGTCGCCATCAATGGGGAAGTCACGCGCCGCGGGTTACGCGAGCGTTTGACCGAACCCAGTGAATTGCATTTCATTCCTGCACTGAGCGGGGGCTAAGTCTCCACATCGTGATAAAAAGTAAAAGGGCCGATTGATTATGAACCAATCAATCGGCCCTTTTGCGTCTGGCTAGCGCGATAAACGGGGATCTGGTTCAGGCGGGATCACGCTTTGGTAAATCAGCGGCAGATGATAGACATTGCTCATCCCAGCCCGATCCACCGACAATACGGTGGTCAGTGGTTGGTTATTGGCGCCACCGGAAATATAAATAGTGAGCGCGGCATCACCGAACAGCCGGAATTCGGGAATATCGACTAGTTCGCTGCCACAGCCAGGCGGGCCGGCAAACCAATCATACTCACGCGGGAGCAGCGGGATATAGTCGGTACTGCTCAAATAATACAACGTGGGAAAGCCAACGACTGGTGTATTTACATCAGAACAGATCACAAGCGCGGTATCGATGATGTCAGCAGCAAATGGAGCTACATGGACAACGCGTACAAAACCATGGTCCAAATCGGTTGGCGGTGGTGGAACAGTGCCACCAGGGGGAAGCGTCCCATTCGCGCCAGCAATATCGATCTCACCCTGCGCATTCACCTCGTGAAAGACAAACCCGGTACAGAGCAAAGCAAAAGCTAATACACTCAACATGAGCCAAGGCTGACGAGCACGTGCCTTGATCTGATAATCTTTCGGTTGCGAATTCATTAGACTCTCCTCATCTTCAGCAAAGCAATATTCACCTGCCCGCAGGTAACAAGCTCTCTTGTAGCTTGGGGGATTACCACGCACTAACCCTTGCCCCTTATAACTTGACTAAGCGAGGACCCATTGAGTAGACAAGAGCGAAAAATATGGGTGCTCAGCAAGTTATGCATGAGTAGTTACGTCAAATTAGACGGCTGGGCAACAACAAAAGTTACGGTCAAATTACCTATTTATGGTATACTTATGTCATGGTAATCCAAGTCTTACCAGCGGATGTGGCCGCCAAAATCGCGGCAGGCGAAGTCGTTGAACGACCGGCCAACGTCGTCAAAGAGTTACTCGAAAACAGCTTGGATGCTGGTGCCACCGAAATTCGAGTCGAGTTGCGCGAGGGCGGCCAGCGGTTGTTGCGCGTGACCGATAATGGTCACGGCATTCTCGCTGCCGACGCCCCCTTGGCTTTTTTGCGCCATGCCACCAGCAAACTCAGCACAGTCGAGGATCTGACGCAGATTGCAACCTTTGGCTTTCGAGGCGAAGCCCTGTACAGCATTGCCGCGGTCAGCCAAGTGACCCTCACCAGCCGTCATCATAGCGAAGCGTTTGCCACCCAGTTGCGCATCGAAGGCGGGGAAATGGTCAGCCAACAACGCGTGGGCGCACCAGTTGGCACGATTGTCACGGTTGAGCAGCTCTTCTACAACGTACCTGCCCGCCAGAAATTCCTACGCAAGCCCGCAACTGAAGCAGGCCGGATCGCCGACCTCATCCAACGGTTTGCCCTGGCCCACCCCGATCGGCGTTTTAGCTTGGCGGTCGATGGGCGGCTCGTCTTTCAATCAGCCGGCACTGGCGATCTGTTTGATGTATTGGTCAAGATTTATGGTCTCGAGCAGGCGCGCCAGATGGTGCCGATCGGCGATACGCCGCGCCCCCGTGATCAAGCACATGATGAGCCACCACTGGAAGAGTGGGACTTCATGGGTGATGTCGATACCAGCCATACCATAGTCACGCCTCGTGCGGCACCCGTGAGCGTCCAGGGGTATGTCAGTTTGCCCACGCTGACTCGTCCCAACCGGGGGGAAATTCAGCTCTTCGTCAACCGGCGGCAAGTTGAGGATCGCACGCTCACCTATGCGGTGATCCAAGCGTACCATACCTTGCTGCCAGTGGGACGGTACCCTATGGCCGTCATCTTGATTGAGGTCGACCCGGCCGAGGTAGATGTCAATGTGCATCCACAGAAGAGCCAGGTGCGCTTTGTGGAAGAGCGGGCGATCTTTCGGGCGGTCCAAAAAGCTGTGCGTTATGCCGTCACGAGCCACGCACCACCTCCGGAGCTACACTTATCCGTAGGCCAAGCGCCGACGAGCGAAGCAGCCGGGCAGTGGCAGCCACTTCCCAGCCGACCAGAACCAGCACCATTACCGTTCGCTCAACCCTCGCTACCGGGGCAGCAATCATTAGATATCGTCGTACCAGAATTAGAGCCAACCTATCCACCCGTTGTTGATGCGCAGCCAGCAGCACCATTGGAGGCTGAGCAGCCAGTCCAAACCTCGCTGATCGCTGGTCGCAAACATGGGTTACCGATGCTGCGGGTGGTTGGGCAAGTAGGCGCGCTCTACATTATTGCCGAAGGGCCAGAAGGCATGTATTTGATCGACCAACATGCCGCCCATGAACGGATCTTGTACGAAAAGTTTATGCGAGAACGGGCGAACGATACAGTTGCTCAACAGCAATTGCTGCAACCGCTGACCTTGCATGTAGGTACGGCGTTGGCCGGTCTAGTTGCGCAGAATTTGGCTGAATTGCAGCTGGTAGGCTTTGCCATTGAACCCTTTGGGAGTGACACCTTTTTGGTGCGCGCCGTGCCCAGTGTTCTCTCAGGGCAAGACCCACTACGGGCGCTGGAAGAG
>CAZMRA010000303.1:0-5113 GCA_964568485.1 uncultured Caldilineaceae bacterium
CTCTTCCACCCATTTCAAGCGACCACCATTCATGATCTTGGCGTTGGTGTGACCGAAGAGCTGGAAGACCCAAAATGCATAGGTTGCCCACCAATTGTTCTTGTCGCCATAGAAGACCACAGTCGTTTCGGGCGTGATCCCATGGCGGCTCAGCAATGCAGCGAATTTGTCGGCGTTGATGTAGTCGCGCACAGTGGCGTCGTTGAGGTCGCTCTGCCAGTCGATATGCACAGCGCCGGGGATGTGGCCGGTGCTATAGAGCAGCACATCTTCGTTGCTCTCGACCAAACGAATGTTTGCATCGTTCAAATGCTCGGCAACCCACTCCGTACTAACCAAAACTTCAGGATGAGCATAATCACTCATAAAACAGTTTCCTTTCTCAAGACGGGTCTATCAGATTTATACAGAAGACAAGGCAAAATGAAAGTACAGCAAAACGACTGGACTCACTGGCCCACTCGCCGCAAAGGGATCATTGCACATTCAGAAACAAGCTCCCCTGTTTGACCAGGGTGGTGTTTCAATTCAAATTGTAAGCGACGAAAGGGTGAGAGGTCGACAGGCGTACACGCAATTGCGTGCCGCCCTAGCTACAGGCGCAACAGAAGAAACAGGAGGAAGTACAGAAGCAGCTTTGAGGGAGCATAGCAAGACCTGCCGGGGTTCGGTTTGAACGAGGGCTAAATCTATCCGTTTGGTAAGGCCGCCAGACAAGCCGTCGCATGGCCTACTCCTTTCAATGCTGCTGAGATTTAAAAATAACAATCACCAACCCAGTATAGTAGGCGAGTTGGTGATTGTCAAGTTGTTCGGGCAGATTATGAGTAGACGACAGACGAACAACGGTCGGCAAACGATGGTCGACTGCCGTTTGCTGCATCAAGCGTGATCATGTCCATGCAGTGGTGTATGGCGGTGAAAGATTCCCGATTGGTGCATCCGCTGGTGAAGCCGGTTGTAGGCACCTTCCAGGGTTGCGAGCATCTGCTTGAAGCGTTGGACATCAGGCCGGGGGGCAATTGTCTCTACATAGGCCATCGCCCCTTCAATCTGTTCGAGCACGGCTGTCGCATCCTGGTGCGAGAAGTGAGGCGCACCCCCTACGGTGATCATCACTGCGCTGGTGTGGGCTGCAATCTCGCCCGCCTTCCCGCGATAGCTGCCGCGCACTCGCAGGGCAATCCAAGTGGAGCTATCAACGGTGACGCTGCTTTGGCCGCTGAGCTGCAATTGTCCATCACCACTGATCTGTTCGGCAATCTCGCCGCCGACCACCACTTCGACGGTTTCGATCGGCAAACTGACCGATTCGACCCGCCAACTCACCGTGACTTGACCACCGCCAGCTGGCAGCTCAATCCGCCCACCGGGCGCGACGCCCTCAACAAGAACTTCGGCTAGTGGACCGACAGTCACAAAGGTGTTCCCAGCCCTGACCGCGGCCATCCATGATTCGTAATCAAAAGGCCGGTCGCCGAGATGCGCGTAGGTGCGGATCCCACCCAGCAACGATGAGGCCGCCATCTTGTCCGAGCCACCCACCACCGGTACTTGATAGCCCAAATTGAGATAGCGGTACCAGTCGGCAATGCCATAGGGGTTGATCTGCCCATGGCCGGGATAGAGCGGATTGAAGGTCATTAATTCGATGCCATTCACCAACCCCAGTACAATATCCGCTGCCCGTTCGAGTTGCGGATTGGGCGCATGCGGCATGATCACCAACCCGCCTTGATCGATGCAGCGTTGGGCCCATTCGGCCATGGTTACTTCGAGCGGATCGCCCAAGGCCGATTCGCTTGGTCCGCCCGTGCAGAGTGGGTGGATCATCGCACCCCGATAACCCAGAAGCGAGATGTGGCCGAGCACTTGCATGCGATTTTCAGTCCCCACGCGCACCAAAAATTCGCCATCCCCGCCGAACTCCTTGGCCCCTAGAGTAGTCCGCCCATCAAAATCGGTCACGTTGCTGAACATTTCGCCCCACTGGCTAGCCAGCAGGTTGACCACATGCACGCCTTCGGCTTGACCTTCAAGCAAAGCAGTGGTCGGGCTCAAAAAGTGGACATGGGTATCAGCTGTGACCCAACCAGCCTCGCGCCACGGTAATACTTTCTCGAGCGCGAGGGTCAGCTCATTCGTTTCGGGCGTGATCGTAAGTTTGCTGCGCAGCGGTTTGACCTCGTAGCCCCGCGTCACTTCGACATAGACCGTCCCCAGTGGCAGATCTACAATGCATTCGCCGCGGATATAGGCATATTGATTGGCCCCGTTGACGAATTCCCCGTAATTATCTTCAAACCAATAGGGGTTGACCTTGCGGTGATTGCCGCGCGGGGGCAGATATTCGCCGTGCGCGCCGTGGAAGTGGATGCGGACGGGGATGGGCTGTTGGGTGGCTGCATCCACCACCCGTACCGTGACTGGCCGCCAAGCTGGTTCGACAGAGATTGCCCGTTCGCCGGTGAGCGCTGCCAACTCGACCATCTCGTATTGATCCGCACCCGTGGGAATATAAAGCCGCGCCTGGGGATGGGCGACATATTCGACGATCACCTCCCGTTCATTGTGGACCGGCAGCACCACTGGCTCATCGCCCAGCCAGCGCGCTTCGTCGTAATCAAGCACAGCGCGTGCCGAGATCACTTGGCCGAGATCGATCTCCAAGCCTTCGAATTCGCCGATGGCGTTGAGCTTGGCGTCAGGGGGCAAGGTCAAGCGCAGCTTTTGGCGCACTCGGCCCCGTAGAGGGTGCTCGGTCAGATTAGTGGCTGTGATGGCGAAGATCAACGCCCGCTCCTGTTGTGGCTTGAGCAGCAGCCGGCGCAGTGGACGCTCTGGGTGCGGATTGGGCAGCGCGTAGATCCACAGATGATCGCCCCGAGCCCGTTCGCGCCCCGAGGCGTGGCGGGTTTCGCCTGTGCCGTAGGGAACGGTCGGCATTTGCCCATTTTGGATCTGTTCGCTCACGGTAGGAGAGACCCCTGCTTTGAGCGCAGGCACGGCCAAAAAGGGGCTTGCTCCCCAGCCCATATGCCGCTGTTGGATGGCAAATCGGCGCAGAATGGGGGTGGTTTCGCGGCTGCCATCGGCATATTCGAGTGTATAATCGGCCACCAGTGTGCCCAATTCGTTGCCGTCTATCGCTGCATCGGCAAACCCTGTCTTATAATTGGTCTTGCGATCTTCCACCAAGTGGAGGAACAGCAAATAGGTGGCCGTTTGATCATTGAGCTCGATCGTCACCGGTTCTTGATCAAGCAGGATCGCATTGGTTTCGTTGGGTCCGCCACAAGCAAAGGGGAGCCCCAAGTAGGTCTGCTGCCCAGTCACCCGCTTGGGATCATCCGGCGGCGTGAGCGAACCACTGAGGGTTTGATGGTCACAATTAAAGACGTCGGTTAAGGTCAATGGCGTACAGTGAGGCGAAGCTGGAATCGGCATCAGAATTCTCCACTGGATAAAGTTTCAGCACGCTAGTTTGGGCTCTTGAGTTGTCCGTTGTGCGTTTCGGGAAGCTGGGGTGCATCATACCGGAAGTAAGCGAGAAGATCAACGCTCGCAGCGATTTGCCTGCGCCATTTGCCTTGGTCCAACGCCAAATTTAGGAGAGCGCCCGGTAACCTTGCATCACTGCCAATTCTGGCCCATAATGGCATGTGTCAAGCAGTCGATCGCTGCCTGCTTTGTCTGGGATGCTACAGGGATGGCAGACAAGTGGCGGTGATTCAACAATCGGAAGGTGAGTGCTGCCATGAATGAAGCGTTGGATTGGCAAACCCTATTGCGGCCCGAAGTGGCTGATCTGGAAGAATATGTCCCCATTTTGCCCTTTGAGGTGTTGAGCAAGCGGTTGGGGTTGCCGCCAGAGCAGATCATCAAACTCGACGCCAACGAGAATCCCTACGGTCCATTGCCAGCAGTTGCCGAGGCACTGGCCGAATATCACTTCTATCACATCTATCCCGACCCAGAACATACCGAGCTGCGCGCTGCGCTGAGTGACTTTGTTGGTGTGCCCGCCGACCATATTCTGCCCACCCATGGCGCCGATGAGATGCTCGACTATCTCTGTCGGCTTTTCTTGCGCCCTGGCGACGCGATCATCAACACGCCGCCCACCTTTGGCATGTACAGCTTTGATGCCGGCTTGGTCAACGCCCGCACCATCGATGTCTGGCGCAAGCCCGATTACTCGCTGGATGTGGATGCGATCCGCGCTCAGTTCGCGCAAACTGCCGACCAATCCGCCAACGGGCAAATCAAGCTGCTCTTTCTCACCTCGCCTAACAATCCGTCGGGGAATTGGCTGCCCGATGAAGAGCTCAGCGCCTTATTGGAGCTGCCCGTGATGGTGGTGTTGGACGAAGCGTATGTGGAATTTGCCGATCACCCGAGTCGTTCCGATTGGGTATTGCGCCATGACAATCTAGTCATTTTGCGCACCTTTAGCAAGGCCGCGGGGATTGCTGGCTTGCGCCTGGGCTATGGCATCGCCCCGGCTTGGTTGATGCCGCACTTGTGGAAATTTAAGCAACCCTACAACGTCAATGTGGCTGCCACCGTCGCAGGTCTGGCCAGTCTGCGCCATATTGATCAAATGCGCGCCGTAGTGGAGGTGATCAAACAAGAGCGTGAGCGTCTCTTGGCCGCGTTACGACAGGTGCCGAGTTTGCAGCCATTCCCGAGCCAGGCCAATTTTATTCTCTGCCAAGTTGTAGGCCGCAGTGGGCGCGAGCTCAAACAACTGCTCGAGCAGCGCGGTATTTTGGTGCGCTATTACAACAAGCCTGGGCTGGAGAATTGCATCCGCATTTCGGTCGGCCGCCCCGAGCAAACCGATCGCTTGTTGGCCGAGCTCCATCTGTTATCCTAATCTCGTATCTGCATCCTTAAGGAATGGATCATGTCTATGCAAACCACCGCGCTGGTGCGGCAAGCCCAGGTCGAACGCAAAACCAAAGAGACGGAGATCAGCCTCGCGCTCAACCTGGATGGCAGTGGCCGCACCGAATTGAACACCGGTATTGGCTTTTTGGATCACATGCTCAACTTGTTTGCGGGCCACGGCTTGTTTGATCTGGTGGTGCAGGCCAAGGGGGATCTGCAT
>CAZMRA010000304.1:0-5085 GCA_964568485.1 uncultured Caldilineaceae bacterium
CCGGTTGGCTAAGGACTCGCTCTTCGGCAGGATGATAATAGGGAAAGGTGGTCGTCGGCTCGGTGAACGTGTGGAGCGATTGGGCACGGCGCTGTGCGCTCAGCTGATCAGCCAATTGTTGGGCACAAAAAGGGCAAAGGCCATCCATGGATTGCCAGCCCGGTAAGGCTTGTTGCGCCAACCGCACGACTGGCCCGTATAGCTCCTTGCTTTTGGCCAACACTCGCTGATCAGTCGGAGCGTCACAGCGGGGACAATGCTTCAAAGCAACTTCGTTGTTATTATTAGATGCCATCCAGAATTTTGTGCCAATCTAGTCGAATGACAAGCGGACTTACGCGCTGTGACTGCGCTGAAACGGCATCTAGGCTTTTTGGATCTGCGCCCAGTCTACCCCCATGCCGAAGCCGGGCTCGTTCTTTTGCGGGTCGCGGAATTCTAGGTGGAGATCAAACTCTTGCTGATCGACCACCTCTGGATTCTCACTCATGCCTATTGTGAGTAGGGCAACGACCCGGTAGGTGGTGCCTGGCCGCGGGTTACGCAGATGGAGGGTGGTTTCCAATCGCTGTTCCGCGTGGGCCATGGCAAAGACACTCGCGTTCTCTGTGCCATCGGCATTGAGAATGATAATCTCGATGTTGGGCGACTGGCCTTCGACGGCCGTTACCCAGGCACGTGTCCAGATCCGTTTGAGATCCGGGTAAGGATAGAGGACGATTCGTTCGAAACGCAACGTCTCGTCGGATTGAAATAAAGGAATTTCCATAAGTTTGGTTAGTCTTTCTGCTCACCATCCGTAGCTGATTGGCGTTTGGCTCGCTGCAAGTACTTGGTGGTGGTACTAAGCGCCAACAAGACGGTCATTTGGCGAGCCGGATCAAAATAGGGCCAACCCTCGACGATCATCGAATCATCTGAGTTTGCTTTGAGACTATCTTCCACCCTACGCCACTGTTTTTCTGCGATAAAGACCACAATATTTTGCTTGATCCCTTCAGGCGGAACCGGTAGGCCCTTGGGCAGCGCGCTGGGAGCAGGCCGTCCTTCCATAATACAAAAGACCGAGCCACGTTGTTTGCCAACTTGTTTGGGGCGGCCAATGATCGTCATCTTCACGGTTGTTTCTCCCTTGGGCATCGTCAGCAACTTGACCGCAATGGCACGTACTTCTTGCCACGTCAATGGGGGTTGCGGAGTCGGTACGGGCTGGCTCGGTTGGCCCGAGCGTTCGGGTTTAGGGAAGATCTGGCGGCGTTCATCACCTGAGATATTCTTCCGCACCAAATAAAAGAAGACACCACCGGGGGTTCGTCGTCGTTTACCGGTTGTGATCATCATCCCACCGCCGGCTTCGACTTCCAGGGCTTTCTGTAGGAATTCCGTTGCACGTTCGGGGCCGATTACCTCGACCACCCGCTCTACTAATTCCAAATTCGGTTCGTTTAATGCGGTAGCAATGGTGCTACTCAACTCACTCACAGGCGAATCCCTCGCAAAGAATCAGGCTCTTGTTGATTGACCTGTTCGCGGATAAATTCGAGGTAAGCAAGTAGGCAGCAAGTCGCTCACACGGCCACACATCGCCAGAATGGGTATCCCTTCAGGTTGAGCGATGCAGCGTGTGGCGTAGGGCTGTTGCAGTACCCACTTTGAGCATGAGTTTACTTTTCTCGAAGGCTGTTCCCCTATTCACCTCATGGTAATGATCACCAGCAACTGGATGCAAACATCGCAACGGATATTCTAACGGAGTTCGGAGTACGCAGCAAGCATTTGTAGAGGTAGGACTCAGTCGGTGATGAAGATTAACCGAGGCACGATAACTGGTGCGTTCACCACTTATCGTGCCTCGGCTGAGGTTCTCCGGCCGGATTACGCCGTCGTTAAGACAGGGGCCTGTTTGGCGCGTCGATAGAGATCGGCAAATTCTGCGCTGCCATCGTCATCGAGCAACTCTGTGTGATTGCCGCGTTCAAAGACTGGCTGATTGTTGCGGCTAAAGTATTGCCACATCATCGACTCACTGTGTGAATCGTTAGCAAAATAGACATTCACCCCGCAAGCCCGGCTAAACTTGACAAGGCGCGGCGGGAGCGTGAAATCTGCCTTCTCAACGCGATATTTGCTCAGTGCGGCTTCATCTACTTCAACGCCCAAGCCCGGGGCTTCGGGCACACGGGCATGCCCCCCAAGCACTTCGATGCGTTCTGTCAGCAGGTTGTGTTCGTAAAGCTCATGGCAAGTCACGGCTGGCCATTGTGCATGGCTAAGCACTGCGCCCAAATGCAGCGCCAACGTTGTGGTTAACCCCGTTCCGACCAGCTGTAGAAAGAATGGCATGTTCGCCGTGGCCGAAGTTTGGCCAGCCGCAACGGTGGCTGAGACGCCTCCACCAATCACAAAGCCGTCGCAATAACCTTCGCTGATCGCTGTGCGGGCCGGAATCGAGCCATAGTGGTGGGCAGTTGCCGTCCGAATTTGCGACCGTAGCAGCTTGTTCCCCGCCACATCATCGGCGCGGATTGGCCCTTCGTAGATCTTGATTTTGGGGAATTCTTCTTCCAAGGCGCGTAAAACTGGGACTGCATAGGAAACGCCCAGCAAGAAGTCGTTCCAGTCGGCATCGATACAGAAATAGTCGGGCGTCGCTGCACTGATCCGCCGGATGGTTTCGTGCACATCAAACCAGGGGCGAGCTTTGATCTTGAGCGAGGTATAGCCCAATTCGACCGCTTTGATCGCTTCGCGTTCGTACAGCTCGGGGGACATATCATGATCCCAGAAGGAGATCGGCGCCCAGTCGCGCACTTTGTGGCCCAATAAGCGATAGACCGGAACCTCGGCCAGTTTGCCCGCTGCATCAAAGAGGGCCATCTGCAGACCTGCACCCAGGCTGTCATCCCACATCAATTCGAAGGGGGAGCGCCCCAACACACGTTCTGCTAGATTGACTTGCCCCCACGTATAATTTTGGAGCGTTTCTCCGTAGCCAACGACGCCAGCGTCGGTCTCCACACGGATGACTTCGACTTCGGACCAGCGGTGAATGCGGGCCCGTTCCATCTCGCGGCGAATGCGTTCCACAAAGGGTACCACGAGCAGAATGCGTTCTACATTGGTAATTTTGGCGGTAGCCATTGCAAATCCCTTCAAGCTTTTTTGCAACCAACAATCAGGTGAGTAAGACGCTAGCCTAACGAAAACTAGTTGGGCCAAGCGCGGCTACCAATATACCAGGGAGATTACATTCCGAAAAACGAACAAAACCATTTTGTCCGAGGCTGAAGACTACGAATTCAGCCTCTTTTCGCTACTCCACGGTTACCAACGGGGCGAGCTGCTCGATTGTGCTAGACCCAATCCCGGGCACACGCGCCAGATCCTGTACTGAAGCATAGGGCCGGTGATCGATGATCGCCTGCGCTTTGCTGGGGCCGATGCCAGGTAAGGTATCGAGCTGTGCTAATGACGCTGTATTCAGATTGATCAGTCCTCCAGGAATGATGTTGCCGATTTCCCCACTGCGTGCTGCTATCCCGCTAGATTCACCACCCGAGAGGCCGATCACCGGCGGAAGGGCAGCGGTTTCGTCCGTTGTCGGAACATGTAATTGTGCCCCATCGATCAGTGGCTCGGCTTGGTTGACCCGAGCACCATCTGCATTGGCTGCTAAACCACCGGCCATTTGGATGGCGTCCCCCACGCGAGCGGAGGCTGGCAGCTGATAGAGGCCTGGCAGTTGCACCGCTCCACTCACAAAGATGATGATGGATGGGGTGGCGGTGGGGATCACTATCGGTGCTGGTGACGGGGTGGCCGTTGGGGCGGGTGTTGGTGGTTCTTGAATGGCAATGGTAGGTGGTGCCGCTTTGGGCCAGATCAATTGACTCCCGCCGATTAATACGAAACTGGTAAAGACGCCGAGTAAATAGGTTAGAAGTGGATTGGCTTTGCGTTTGGCTGCAGTGGCGGTGAGCGGCGGTTGTTGGAGTGGTTCATGCTCGAACATCGCTGACATCTCCGTAAAGTAACCCTGAGGACAAACTGCCCAACACGCAATCACGTGTTGGGCAGTCAAACGATAATTTTTCCCTCCGAAAATCGTTGGGCCTCGCTGAGTGTGTTGACAGTGCTTGTGCGAGGATGAGCGATTGGGAGGAGCTTCTACATACTGCACTATCATTTTGCCGCAAGTCTAGAAGCAAATACGCTTGGAGACAAGCTACAATTGTCGGATTGTTTGTTGACCTAAAAGTACTAACAATTGATCATCACTCATTGGATGGCTAAGACCACCGCGCACATCGCGATAATAGCGTTCTAGTGGCAAGCTCTTGCCCATGCTTGCCCCACCTGCAACTCGCATACAATGGTCAACCGCCTCGATTGCTTGGTTCGTGGCGGTGTATTTGGCGGCCAAAATTGTGGGGCTCAGCTCAATATGCGCCTCGGGATGGCGTTCCCACAATTCGGCGGCATGATAGATGGCTGTGCGCGCTTCATGGATCAACAATTCGGCCTGGCCCAAACGCCGTTGAATGCTTTCCAATTCGGCGATCGGTTTGCCCAATGCAGTGGGAACTCGCTCTTGCGCATAGCGAGCAGCGGTTCGCAATGCGGCTTCTGCCACTCCTAAATACACCGCACTGATGCCCAACATAAACCAGGGATTGGTTTTCGCCCCCTTAGTGACTTTGCTGGTCGCTTTATCGGTTTGACCGCGGGTCATAATATGGCTATGGGGAACCCGCACGTTGTTCAAGACGATGTCGTGGCTGCCGGTGGCGCGCATGCCGAGCGCATCCCACGTCTCGACGATCTCCAAGCCGGGCCCAGGTTCGACCAAAAAACGTGCCACTTCTTCGCTGCCATCCTGCAAGACCGCAGGGATCAACATATAGTCGAGCGCGGGGCTCATGCTCCCGAAGGTCTTGTGGCCGTTGAGCAACCATGCACTCGGCGTTGAGCCACTCTCCATCACCGGGGTGGCCGTAGTTTTGGGCTTGCCCCCGCGGCTGGGGCTGCCCAATTCTGGTTCGGTGGCGATCGAGTTGATCAGGGCTCCGCGCTCCACGGCCTGTC
>CAZMRA010000305.1:0-5014 GCA_964568485.1 uncultured Caldilineaceae bacterium
ATGATCTGCGCCGGGTGATTCGTGATCAGGAGCTGCAGGGGCGCATCGGGATTTACGGGCGAGTCGATGCCGGCGCGGCTTACACGCTCTTGAATCACCTGCAAGATATGCTGGTGGATACGGAGTTGATCGGCGAGTATGAAGATTCTCTCTTCGCCTTAGCGCGTGAGACCAAAGACAACGCCGAGATTGCGCAACTAGCCGAAGCTGGCCGCCGCACCTGTTTGATCATGGGTGAGGTGCAGGAATTCATCCAACAACATCATGTGCGCAACGAAATGGTCTGGCGCACCGATGATGAGCCGTTGACAATTGGCGATGTCAAAGGGTTCATTCGTGAACGGCTCTCGACCTATGGCATGCACGAGGATCACGAGAATATCTTTAGCCAAGGCCGCGACGCGGGCGTCCCCCACAATCGTGGGGATTACAATATGCCGCTGCGCTTGGGGCAGAGCATCATCTTTGACTTTTTCCCGCTGCTCGAAAGCGGCTATTGCCACGACATTACGCGCACGTGGAGCTTGGGGTACGCCACCGACGAGGTACAACAAGCGTGGGATGAATGCAAGGAGATCTTCGACCAGGTGATGGGGGCGCTGCAAGTGGGCCGTCTCTGCCGCGACTATCAGTTGATGACCTGCGAATATTTCGAGGCCAAAGGGCACAAGTCTCCGCTCTCCTACCCCGGCACACACGAAGGGTACGTCCACAGCCTAGGCCACGGGATCGGGCTGGATATTCACGAGGAGCCCCGCTTGAGCCACGCCGCTGGCAATGATACGGTCTTGCAGCCAGGCCATGTGGTCAGCGTGGAGCCGGGGTTGTATTACCCCGATCGGGGCTTCGGCGTGCGCATCGAGGATTCGGTGGCCTTCAACGAAGCGGGCGAGCTGATCAACCTGACCGACTTCCCCTACGATCTAGTTTTACCGATGCCGAAGTAACCACAAGCCATTCCACAGATTGCGCAGTTGCCTCAGCTCAAAGTGGCGCACGCTGCGCAATCTGTGTTTGATTGACCTTACTCCTGGAAATAGCGAATGGCTGCTTCCTGCAGCGGATCGCCCTCGCTGAAGAGTGTCTCCACAGTGACGGGGACATGAATCGTCGGTACCACGCCCTTGCCCTCGACGTGGATGTTCCCATCCATATCCACCGCTCGCCCAATCGTAAAGCGCACAAATTGGCCGGCTGGCATCTTAAAGGCAGCTATGCTGCCCCCCAACCCTGCGGTCGGGTAATGCCCGACAATGGCAGCGCGGTTTTGCAAGCTGATATCATAGCTAAAAAATTCACAGGCACTCTTGCAATTGGGTCCCACAATCACGGCAACTTTGCCGCGATAGCGCAGCTCCGGCGCGGGCAGATAAAAGAGATCCTCGGTGCGCGGGTCGAAATAAAAATCATCGAGGGTTTCGTCGTAATAGCCCGTATTCCCCAACCGCAATGGCTCATTAAAGAAATAGGCCGCCATTTGATCGGCCAAGAAGCCGCTGCCGCCACTATTTTGCCGCAGATCGATGATCAGCCCAGGGATATTTTGGGTGTTGAGCGTACGGATCATCCGTTCCCAGAGCTGCACAGTCAGCAAGTCGTTGTCGGCAAAGCTATAGATACGCACATAGCCGTAGCCGCTCGGTAAGATCTCAAAATCGACGGGCAGTTCAGCGCCCGTGCGCCCAGCCTCAAAGGAAGAAAATTCAAAGCTAGCCCGCTCGTTCACGGTCTTGAGTGTAACGGTTTCTTCAGCGGTAGCCATCGGATTGCGATAGGTAATCACAAATTCGGTAGCCAAGGGCGCCCGAAAGACATAGCGTAATTGTTGTAAATAGAGAAAGTGCTCGGTGCTAAAGGGACCACCCCAGGCAAACGTTGCGGCCACGGCTTCGCTGGTTAGCTGGCCATTGATAGCCAAAATCTCGGCCCGCAGCTCAATACCCGCTTGTTCGGCTGGTCCACCCGGCGTCAGAAAATTGACGATCGTCCGGCCATCATCCAGTGTACGAATGGCCATACCCAACCCGCCAATCGTGGCGGCTTGAAAATCTTGGGCGATAAATGGCCCGCCGATATGACCATCGGGAATGGCGAACGTAAAGTCGCGCAAAGCCCGCAAATAGGCCCGGATATCCTGATTGGTTTCAGCCTCCACAAATTTGGGGCGAAATTCTGCGCTCAGCTCGTCCCAATCGATGCCTTTATATTCGGTGAAGGCATATTCGCGGCGCATCAACTCGATCATCTCATCAAAGGCTTCGCTGTAGGGCAAGCGGGAAAAATCCTTGAGCGCCGCGCCCTCTGGCTCGAGGAGGTCGATCACCGGGTAGCGGCTGCGGTCGAAGAGAAACGGCGTCTGATCCAGATCCACTACGGTATAGCCCGCGGGCAAGGTCACCATCTCCTCGTCGCCGGTAAAGAGCAGTCCATCCGGCCCAAAATCCGCCGGAAAGTCTTGCTGATCATCCGGTGCGTAGACCAACAATTTTCCGCCGATTACCTCCCGTTTGGTCTCGGCCTCTTGACTGACCCGCGTCGAGGCATAGGCTGTTGACCAGCCGCCGCCAAAGAGATCGCGCTCTTCCAAAAATGGATCGCCAAAGATGTTGGTCCAGTAGGCAACCGCAAAAATCATCACGCCAGTGTCGGCTTCGTCATCGCCATCCACATCGCGCAGCGAAGCCTGCGGTTCGATGGGCAGGGCCAGCGTATAGGAA
Source organism: uncultured Caldilineaceae bacterium (assembly GCA_964568485.1). GTDB lineage: Bacteria > Chloroflexota > Anaerolineae > Caldilineales > Caldilineaceae > CFX5. Next base: position 2,718 of record CAZMRA010000305.1, read on the forward strand.
AAGGGCGAGCGCGTAAAATCGCTGGTGATCTGGCCCAGGGTCTGCGAAGCTTTGGGCAACAAGAAGGCCTCGTTGCGGTCCACAAAGCCAGCTTGGTCTTCAAGGATGACCATCGGCGCGGCCACGCCCACTGTAAAGAGCGGATTGGTATAGTGCAGCTGCCCGCGGATGGCCACAGCCCCCCCTTCATCATTCGTAATCGGGGCAGGTGGCGGGGCATCTTGGGCGAGTACGGACATTGGCGGGAGTAGCCATAGGATCAGCAACCCCAGCAGCAGATGACGATAGCTTAGTTGATACGGGACTTTGGTTAGCATTGATTTGATCCAGATTCGGAACTTTACGACGAATAAGCGGTGGATACAGGATGATACCAGGGATTGGCATTGGTTCCGACTTTGCGCCGGCCCAATCGGCATAAGCGCACGTCATCCCCGCGCCTTCTTGCCCGACACTTCCGCCCCATGTACAATGAACAGCAGGTATGGAGATCTCCTTTGCAGAGTTTGACTTAGCCATTGAGCAGACCGAAGACGGTTATTTTGCCCGCGTGTTGGCTTCCCCCGCAGGCGAGGCGGTTGCGCCCTTTCGCAACCCATTTGGGCGGGGCGAGTTAGAACAATTTTACCGGCTGCTGCGCGAAAGTGAAAGCACTGGATTACGCGGGGCAGAACAGCAAAATGCCATTCGTCGCCAGGGGGAACGTCTCTTCCAAGCGCTCTTCACGCCGAACATTCGCCTCTGCTGGGAAGAAAGCATCCGGTTGGCCACCCAACAGCGCCAACGCTTACGGCTGCGCTTGCACCTCTATCAGGTCAGCGAATTTGCCGAATTGCCCTGGGAATATCTGTGGGATCCGCAACAGCAGTCATTCGTGGCCCTTTCCGCGGCCACGCCGCTGGTCCGCTACACCGACCTCAAAAAGCAGATTGTGCCCCTGGCGGTCGAGCCTCCATTGCGGCTGCTAGTAGTTGTTGCCAACCCGGGCGGCCAGCCGATGTACGATGAGGACGAGGCGTGGCTCTCGCTGGTCGACACCTTGGATTATCTGGCCGTAGAAGGCAAGTTGCTGCTGGAGCGGTTGATGCGCCCCACCGTACACGAGTTACAGCGGCGTTTGCGGCGCCAGCAATATCATTTATTGCATTTCATCGGTCACGGTCGCTATGATGGGCTAGGGCAGGAGCATCTTTTATTTTTTGAAGACGAGATGGGTCGCACGCGCCCAGTGAACAGCCAGCACCTGGGCGCCTTATTGAGCGACCATTTCAGCATGCGGCTCGTGACTTTACAAGCCTGCCCCACCGCACAGCCGGATCGGCACAATCCCTACTTGGGCGTGGCCCAACAGTTGATCCGCCGAGGGTTGCCGGCCACGGTGGCGCTGCACCAAACCTTGCCGCCGACGACAACGCTGGCCTTTGCTCATCAATTCTACCGTGCCATTGCCGAGCAGATGCCAGTCGATAGTGCACTCAGCGAGGCCCGGCGCGCGCTCTGGCAAGAAGATCAAGATCCGAGCTGGGGAACCATTTCGCTCTTTTTGCGCAACATTGATACTCGACTCTTCACCCGGCCTGTGGAGAAACGCCCGCCCCGCTTGCGCGTTGGATTTTCATCACGCCGCCTAAGTTGAGCGAGCAATCCCTAGACAACGCAACGAATGTGCAGCGAGCCAGTCCAGGCTCTTTGCCACTTTGACCATGGATCTCGCACCTTGTAACCGGCAACGCACCACACCCAGCCTATCAATCGCCACGAACCTGAGGAGTACAACATGACTACTGCCAACATCGGCCTGATCGGTCTCGCCGTCATGGGCCAAAATCTGGTTCTCAATCTAGAACGCAATGGCTTTACAGTTGCAGTCTACAATCGCACCACCGCCACGACGAACGAATTCGTGGCGCAGCATCCAGGGAAAAAGTTGGTGCCAGCCACCACACTCGAAGAGTTTGTGGCCAGCCTAGAACGCCCGCGCCGGATCCTGATCATGGTCAAAGCGGGCAGCGCGGTCGATGCGGTGATCGAGAGTTTGATCCCGCTGCTAGAGCCGGGCGACTTGATCATGGATGGTGGGAACAGCCTCTTTCGGGATACGGAACGGCGCACGCTGGAAGTGGAAGCCAAAGGCCTGCGCTTTATGGGCGTCGGCGTCAGCGGCGGTGAAGAGGGAGCGCTCTGGGGACCGAGCATTATGCCCGGTGGCTCACCCGAAACTTGGGAAGATGTCCGCCCTATGCTCGAAGCCATTGCTGCCAAAGTTAATGGCGAACCCTGTGTGACCCATATCGGAC
>CAZMRA010000306.1:0-4992 GCA_964568485.1 uncultured Caldilineaceae bacterium
TCATAGATGCAGCGATTGATCTCGCCTTCCATACGGCCGGCGATCAATTGCGGGTCCTGCGTACGGAGATCATCACCGCGCGACCAAACGATTTCGCTGAGCGGCGTGCTGCTGCCCGGCGCAACCATTTGGCAAGCAGCCATCAATTGCGAAAAGAAGGGAAGGGCAAGTCCTGCACCAGCCGCTTGCAAGAAGCGTCGGCGCGTAAAAGAATAAGACATCGTCGGTTTCTCCTTAAGCATCTGTGCTACGCAAACCCCGGCCAAAAATGATACCGCTCAGCCGCGACTGGCACTGCGTAACGTGAAAGCCTTTTGTACGAGCTATATAACAGGTAAGATTGGGGACACAGGATTGGTATACCAAATGCAGATTATATGGCTTCTTTGGCACCCTGTCAAAGCCCATGAAGACGGTAGCGAACAAAAAACCGACGAGCGTATGCCCGTCGGTTGCGAATAGCTTTTCCCACAGCTCACTCAATAATGCACATATACTTCAGTGCCCATATCCGCCCAGTGATAGAGCATCTCAGCTTCTTCGATACGCATGTTGACACAACCATGGCTGGTCTGTGTGCCAAATTTATTGTGCCAGTAGGCGCCATGAATGGCATAACCGCTGTAGAAATACATCACCCAGGGCACATTGGGCAGATCATAATCCGGGCCGGTCATGCGTTGTTTGGTGTACTTGCGGTTGATCTTGTAGCGCCCGGTGACGGTTGGCGTGCGGTCGGTGCCACTGCTGATCGACGTGTGTAGCACTGCGACATCTCCTTGCCAGGCCGTCAACGTCTGAGTAGTCAGGTTGACTTCGATCCAGCGCTCGCCATCCTCGGGAGCGCCAGCTGCACTCAAGGCGGCTTGCACCAAGGGTTGCTCGCTGCGAATACGCAAGCGCTGGCCGGCCCAAATAAAGTTTGGATTGGGGAGGCCATTGGCAGTCAACAAAGCTTGAGGGGTGGTGTCATACGTTTTGGCAATCGCATAAAGCGATTCACCAGGCTGCACAATGTGAATCTGTTCGGCCACTTGCGGTGCACCCGGCTCCACTACAGGTAAAGTCTGGGCCCGAGCTGAGACACGCAAGCGTTGCCCCACATAAATCGTACTGGGGTTTGTAATCCCATTCAGCCGCATCAAATCGCTGAGCGCCATATCGTACTGTTGCGCCAGTTGCGAGAGGGTTTCCCCCCGGAGCACAATATGGTAACCATCATTCGCCGGTAAGGGCTCACTGGTTGCCGGTGTGCCATAACTGCCACTGCCCGGGTTACCGGGGATCAGCAGCTGCTGGCCGATGTAGATCACGTTTGGGTCGCTCAGGCCGTTGAGCGCCATGATCCCTTGTTGGGTCACCCCGTAATGCTGGGCGATCAACGCAAGACTATCTCCCCGTTCGACGGTGTGGAGGCGTTCTTGAGCAAAGAGTGGCATAGGCGCACTCAGTAGGCCGCAGAGCACCAATACGCACACCAGGGTACGGCATAGATGTTTGAGCATGGGCGTTCAAGAAAAACTGGGGAGTGCAGTAGGCACTCCATTGGGTAAAAAGAGGATAATAGAAGCCCTCTCAAAATCGATTTGGCTGACGGGGGCTTCGACCGTACAGCCAATCGAGTAAACGATTTTGAGTTCCAGTTCGGCAATAGGTCGGGTGGGACTCGAACCCACACGGGTGTTAACCCGACGGATTTTCATCCTACTATGGCTTTCGCCACCTTTGCTGGCTACCACTGAACGAGCAAAGTTTGTAGGCTGGACTTTCTCTTGACCTTAGGTGCCCACCGTAGGTCTCGGCCATTAAGTCTCTACACCGCTTGTTTGCTACTTCTCCCAGAAAGATCCTGGAGGCACCGAAGTAAACGAATGACGTTGTCTCCACCGTCAAGCAAACAATTTGGCTCGGGATTGCCACCCGCGGAGCGGAAGGTTTCCCCGAATTTGACCGAATTCACACTGGAAGTTTCCTATCCAGGTGCTCAATTTATCTAATTAAGTCCGTTGCGTCTGCCGTTCCGCCACCGACCCTTACCCCTTATTGTATTGCTATCCGCAGCGAATGTCAATCTCTCTCGGTTCAATTTTAAGCGGAATGTTAAATCACCCGGTCGTTGCCACCATCGATCGGCACTTGTGCACCGGTCGTCTTAGCAAAAAGCGGCCCAGCCATTGCACAAACCAGCGTCGCCACATCCTGCGAAGTAATCTCGGTTTTGAGCAAATTGTTCTTTTTGTATTCATTCACGCTGATGCCGTAACTTGCCGCTCGTTTGGCCAAGACCTCAGGCGTCCAAATACCTGTATCAAACACCGCATTGGGATGCACCATGTTGACCCGAATGCCCGCTGGGCCGAGTTCGAGGGCCGCCACGCGGCCGAGCTGGGTCAACCCAGCTTTGGCGACGGAATAAGCCGCTGCGCCCGGACCCGGGGCAGGTACATTTTTGGATGCAATCAATACAATCGCCGGGTCGATCCCAAGTTTGAGATAGGGAATTGCCGCCTGCATCAGTTGTTGGTGGCTGGTGAGGTTCAAGGCCAAGCTGCGCGACCAGGCCTCTTCCGACATCTGCTCGATCGGCTGGCTGCTCGGGAAGATCCCTGCGTTGCAGACTAGAATATCCAGCCCACCAAAGTGGCGTACAGTCGTTTCCACTGCCTCCCGTAAGGCAACCGGATCAGTCACATCGCAAATCTTCCCCAGAATCTGCGGGGAGTTGAATTGGTCAACAATCTGCGGGTTGATGTCGAGCGTCACCACCGCGGCCCCCTGCGCGGCCAAGGCCTTGACACAGGCAGCGCCAATCCCACTTGCCCCGCCGCTGACCAGAGCGATCTTCCCCAACAAAGGCAGGGGCGTACCGCCTTTGCCTAATTTGGCCTGTTCCAATTCCCAATACTCAACCTCAAAGATCGCCGCTTCGTCCAGCGTACGCCAACCGCCCAAACCTTCGGCCAGTTGGATCGCCCGTCGCGTATGGCGCTGGATATCGGCCACCGGCTTGATCTCGGCCATGGTGCGACCAAAGGAGATGACCCCACGTTGCGGCCAAACCGCCCAACGCGGCGCAGGATCCAGCGGGGTTAAGGGCTGGGGGTATTGGGGCGCGTGGCGCTCAAAATACGCGCGATAGTCAGCCACATAGCGTTCGACGCTGGCCGCCACATCCTCCCCGACGATCAACGGAACGCGCTTAGCACGCAGTACATGATCGGGCGTGAGCAGGCCACGCGTGGCGATATCCGCCACATTAGGCAGTTGGCTAAAGCGCAGGGCCTCATCACGCGTATCGAGTTGGGCCAACGTGGCACCGCCTCGGCTCTGCGAGACCGCCCGGCGCAAGTTGGCCAATTCCAGCAGATCCACCTCGGTAGGTGCGGGTGTGCTCTCCACAACGGAGACATGCTGGGCAAGGTAGGCTTCGGCCCGGTTGACCAGCGCTATGTGCTGTTCGTAGCTGGAGCGGGCATCATCGGCAAAGGTAAAGACGCCATGATTCATCAACAAGATGCCCTCGAGGCTAGCCCAATCGATGTCACGCGTCATTTCATAGACGGTGCGGGCCAAGATGAAGCCGGGCATCACATAGGGCACAATCAACACCTTGGGGCCGTAAATCTCCCGAATGCGCTGTTCGCCATCCACCGAATTCATAATGGTCACCACCGCGTCGGCGTGGGTATGGTCGACAAACTTGAAGGGGATGATGGCGTGCAAAATGGCTTCGACCGATGGCGTGGGGGCACCGGGATCGAGCAAGGCGGCGCGCTGCTGTTTGACCATGTCGCTATCGCTCAAGGTACTGAGTTCGGCGAGTTGCAACAAGGCTTTCATGCGCACCGGGGCAAAGCCGGCCGCGGCGATCGTGCCGAGATCCCAGCCGCTGCCTTTGACATACAAAACATCTTCGAGCTCGCCAAAGAAGTTGGGCACCGTCATTTTGACGGAGGTATTGCCGCCGCCGTGCAAGACCAACGAGGGATCACCGCCCAACAGGCGCGAGGTATAAACCCGCAGCGCCAACGGATCGTCCGCAAACGCGGCGGCTTCGCTTTCATTCCACAAACTTTGCATGGATGTTTCTCCTACATCAGCATAAAAAGACTATTCTGGCCACAGATTACACAGATCTGCGCAAATTTAAAATCTAGCTGGGCGACAAAATCGCCGTCCGCTGCGGCAGATAACGTTTGGCATGTTGTATTAAGGTGACTCCGGCGTGTCGAGCAAGCGCTCTTCATAGATGCGGCGAATGGTGGTTTCAATCTCGGGCTCGCGTACGCTGAGGTCGCTGAGGCGATAGCGCTCCGAGAGCCGGCCGATCAGCTCCGAGGCGGTGATCTCGTTGCGGGTGAAGCGGTAGGTGACGCGCAAACCTTCGTGGCTGATCACTTCCGCGCCGGGCACCGAGACATCGTCGTAGGGCTCGGCCAGATCCACCACCAGTTGTCGTTGCCCGCCAAAGCGATTCAGCAAGGTGTCCAGCTGGCCATCAAAGAGTAGATGCCCGTGGTCGATGATCATTACACGCTGGCAGAGCTTTTCAACATCGGCCAGGTCGTGGGTGGTCAGCAAGATGGTGGTTTGCCGCTCGCGATTGATGTGGGCAATAAACTGGCGGATGCGCTCTTTGGCGACTACATCTAGGCCAATCGTCGGTTCATCCAAAAAGAGCAAATCTGGATCATGTAGCAGCGCCGCACAGAGATCCGCCCGCATCCGCTGACCGAGGGAAAGTGAGCGCACGGGTGATTGCAGAAAGGGATCGAGCTCGAGCAATTCGCAAAATTCAGCGAGATTCTGGGCAAAGCGCTCCTTGGGTACACGATAGATGTATTGCAATAACTGCAACGATTCGATCACCGGCAGATCCCACCATAAGGTTGTGCGTTGACCAAAGACGGCGCCAATGCGCGCCACGTAGCGCTCCCGCTCGCCCCAGGGGACCATGCCGTTGACTTCCAAGTGGCCGGCCGTGGGGACGAG
>CAZMRA010000307.1:0-4948 GCA_964568485.1 uncultured Caldilineaceae bacterium
TTTGTCGGGAAAGAAGAAGGCACGTCCGAAGTCTATGTGATGCCCGCCGATGGGGGAAGCGCCCGGCGCTTGACCTTCCTGGGTAGCAATTGTCGTGTGCTCGGTTGGACGGCAGATGGCACGCAGATCATTTTTATGAGCAACTATGGGCAAGCCATGGCCAGTGAGTACAGCCTCTTCACTGTGCCGCTCGAGGGTGTTCCTGGCGAGGTCACGCCCTTGCCCTATGGCCTAGCCCAGTCGATCAGTTTTGGCCCTCAAGGCGGTGTCGTCATCGGCCGCAACATGGGCAATGATCCAGCCCGTTGGAAGCGCTATCGCGGCGGGACTGCCGGTCATTTGTGGATCGACCGCACTGGCGACGGCCAATTTGAGCGTTTTTTGAGCGATTTACCGGGTAATATCGCCTCGCCCATGTGGATCGCAACTGACGGCTCCGAAGGACGGATCTTTTTTGCTAGCGATCATGAAGGGATTGGCAATCTTTACAGCGTCAACCCCGATGGCAGCGATCTAAAGCGCCATACAGATCATGAAGATTATTATGTGCGCAATCCCACCACCGATGGCCGGCGGATTGTCTACCACGCCGGTGCGGATCTGTATGTCTATGAGGTCGTGACTGATCAAAGCACGCGGGTGGAGATCCAGTATCGCAGCCCGCGCATTCAGCGCAACCGTCGCTTTGTGGATGCTGCTCGTTTTCTGAACAGCGCCGCCTTGCATCCCAATGGCCGGGCTTTGACCATCACCAGCCGCGGTAAGTTCTTTGCCTTTTACAACCATGATGGGCCAGTGCTGCAACTGGGCAAACGGGATGGCGTGCGCTATCGGCTGGCGGACTGGCTGTGCGATCATCGCCACTTGGTGGTGATCAGCGATGAGCTGGGCGAAGAGACATTGGAGATCCACACCACCAATGTGGATGATGCCCCGCGGCGTCTAGATGGCTTGGACTTGGGCCGAGCGATCGCATTAAAACCATCGCCCGTGCAAGAGAAGGTGGCAATCACGAATCATCGCCACGAACTGCTAATTGTCGATCTGCCCACTGCCACGGTGACGCTGGTGGCACGCAGCCCCTACCGTTCGATCGGCGGTTTTGATTGGTCGCCCGATGGCCGTTGGCTCGCCTACAGCTATGCGGTGACCTCGAAAACTAGCGAGATTCGCCTCTACCGGCTGGCGGATCCAGAAGCGACTGATCCGGCGCTGCAAGAAAGCAGCATCCACACGGTCACTCGCCCGATCTTGTACGACGTCCAACCTTCGTTTGACCCGGAAGGCAAATATCTCTATTTTTTGAGCTATCGGGAATTTAATCCTGTGGCCGATGGTCTGCATTTTGACCTCGGTTTCCCCTGGGGTATGCGTCCGTATCTCATTACGTTGCGAGCAGACATCCCCCATCCTTTCGTGCCCCATCCTGAATTGGAAGAGGATGAGCCCCCGCGGCAGCTTGCTGGTGATACACCTATACCGCCAGAAAGTCCTGATGGCGAAGCCGATGACCGGCCAGAGGAAGAGGATAACGAAGACGACGGCACTGCGGAAGAATTAGGAGACGACGCCGCGCCGGAGGCCAGCGAGACAGCGCATACGCCGAGCAATGAAGGTGAAGGTGAGCCAGCACTGGTCTCGCCTGAATCACCCGACGCACCTCCCAGCAGCGAACAATCAAAGTTGCCACCCCACGCTCGGAATAGCGCCCCGGTGTTGCGGATCGATCTGGAAGGCATTGAGAAGCGGATTTTGGCTTTTCCCGTGGCGGATGGCCGTTTTGGCAAAATTATGGGGATACCGGGGAAGGCCATCTTTACTCAATTCCCCTTGCAGGGTGCGCTCGAAAATGGTGACCATTGGGAGAATGAAGGGCCGGAAAGTGGCACCCTCTATGCCTATTCCTTCAGAGATTACAAGCTGGAAGTAGTCACCGACAATGTGAGCTGGTTCGATCTGTCGCGCAACCGCAAAAAATTGCTTTACGCTAGTGGGCGACGCTTGCGGGTGATCAATGCAGGTGAAAAGCCGAGCAACGAAGGGGGGCATCCCCGCCGCACCGGTTGGATCGACCTGAGCCGCGTCAAGGTCTCGGTCAATCCGCCCAGCGAATGGGCGCAGATGTTCCGTGAGGCGTGGCGGTTGCAGCGCGACCACTTCTGGACAGAAGACATGTCCGGCGTGGATTGGCGAACCGTCTACGACCGCTATTTCCCGTTGATCGAGCGGGTGAGCACGCGTAACGAATTTAGCGACCTGATGTGGGAGATGCAGGGCGAGTTGGGCACCAGTCATGCCTATGAAATGGGTGGGGATTACCGCTGGCCCCCTTACTACAACCAAGGCTTTTTGGGTGCGCAATTGCACTGGAATGCCGAAGCTGGGGGCTATCAAGTTGGGGAAGTCATCGAGGGCGATCCCTGGAACCCCTATGCGACTTCGCCGCTCCGCGGGCCAGGGATTGATGTTCAACCCGGTGATGTGTTGGTGGCGGTCAACGGCCAACCAGTGGATGCAGAACTCAGCCCTGCCCAGCTGTTGGTCAATCAAGCCGGGCAAGAAGTACTATTGACTTTTGCGCCGCGTCCCCCCAAAGAGGCCACGGCTCCCGTCAAGCAGCCAAACCGGAATCTAGTTGTACGTACACTTCATAGTGAACGAGCAACTCGCTACCGTGCTTGGGTAGAAGCAAATCGGCGGCGCGTGCACGAGGCAACTCAGGGACGCGTGGGCTATGTGCACATTCCGGACATGGGCGCGCGTGGTTATGCTGAATTCCATCGGGGATATCTCGCCGAGGTTGACCGCGATGGCCTGATCATCGACGTGCGTTATAACGGTGGTGGCCATGTTAGCCAGCTGATTTTGGAGAAGTTGGCCCGCCGCCGCATTGGGTATGATTATTCGCGCTGGGGTGGGCAGATGCCCTATCCGGTAGATTCGGTCGCTGGCCCGCTGGTTGCGCTGACCAATGAACATGCGGGCAGCGATGGTGATATCTTCTGCCATAGCTTCAAATTGCTCCGGCTTGGCCCGCTGATCGGCAAGCGGACCTGGGGCGGGGTGGTTGGCATCTCGCCGCGGCACTCCTTGGTAGATGGTACAATGACGACGCAACCAGAATATAGTTTCTGGTTCGAAGATGTGGGCTGGAATGTGGAAAATTATGGCACCGAGCCCGACATCGAAGTCGATATTACTCCCCAAGATTATCGGGCTGGGCGCGATCCGCAACTCGAGCGCGCGCTACAAGAGATACTACGCTTATTAGCCGAAAAACCAGTGGGTCGGCCAGACTTGAGTCAGCGGCCCAGCCGCGCTTTACCCAAGTTGCCCCCGCGGGTGCTGGAGTAAATCATAGGCGACAGACGAGGACAAGCTAACTCGTTTGTCGCCAACCCCGGCCCTTTTTGCTTGCTTGACAAGGGTCGAGAACCTAGTATAATTGCAATCGGTTGCATGCCCCCTTGTGCTGTCGCAGCTTGTGCCATTCAACGTTTTTAAGTATCAAAATCGATATGTTGTTTGGAATCCACAGCGTAGCAAGTGCAGATTGCTGCACAGTTAGGTTTGGGGTACCCAGGCGGATCACGATAGGCGCAGGCTGATTCATTTCTTTTGGTTATGGCTACAATTCGTGATGTTGCTGCCAAGGCAGGTGTCAACCCTAGCACAGTCAGCCGGGTCTTTTCGGGCAAGGCCAAGATCAGCAAAGCAACCCAGCAGCGGGTACTAGCGGCTGCTGCCGAGCTCGGTTTTCAGCCTAATGCGATTGCTCGTTCACTGAGTGTCCGTCGCACGAATACAGTCGCCATTGTGGTGCCCCACATCTTTCCCGGCTACTTTGAAGACTGTTTCTTCCCCCAGATTATGCGCGGGCTGATTGAGATCGCTTATCAGCACGGCTATCGGATCTTGGTCAGCGGCAGCAACAGCCACGAGGATAATATTACCCAGACCTTCCAGATTCTGGGCTCTCGGCAAGCCGATGGCATCGTGGTACTAAGCAATCGCTTGGATGTCGATACAGTCGGTGCTCTGCGGCAACAACCAACGCCCTTTGTGCTGATTGGCCGTCCGCCCTCCCACTATCAAGATGTCAATTGGGTGGACGCCGACAACGAACGGGATACCCGCGAGGCCATCGAATATCTCTTGGCGCTGGGCCATCGCCGTATCGCCTTTGTCGGGGGCGATCCGGATGTGGCAGTGACTGCCGAGCGCTTGCGTGGCTATCACACTGCGTTGACCGCTGCCAACCTTCCACATTCCCCATCGTGGATTGATTTTGGCTATTTCGCCGAGGATGGTGGCTTTCAAGCCGTCCAACGCATGATGCAACTGGGCAGCGAACAACCAACTGCCTATTACGCCGCTAATGATCTGATGGCCATCGGCGTGATGCGTGCCCTGCGGGAACGAGGCATCTGTGTGCCAGATGATGTCTCGGTGATCGGTACCAATAATTCACCCGAGGCCGCACATGTTCACCCTGGTTTGACGACCGTGCATGTTCCGTACGCCGAAATGGCTGCGATCGCGCTCAAGATTCTGCTCGAACAGATCGCGAATCCGCATGCAAAGCCGATCCAACAATATGTCGATTGCAAGTTGTTGGTGCGCGGCTCAACTGCTCCATTAACTCAGGAATGACCATTCGTCATTCCGGCGAAGCTCCTACTCGTACTACCTCGTTTATTTTCATTCGTCTGTTTCATTCGCCCCTCGTAGCTGTTTGTCCATCGTAGCTGTCTGGTTGTTCCTGTAAAGGAGAAAAGCAAGATGAGTAAGCGACTTTGGTTTTGGAGTCTGCTGCTAGTCAGTGCATTATTGCTGGCCGCGTGCCCGGCTGCAACACCAGCTGCCCCTGCCCCCGGATCAGAAGCGCCCCCACCACCCACCGCAGCCGCTGACGGAGTGGCTGGCAACCGATGCCGAGCTGAAGCTG
>CAZMRA010000308.1:0-2405 GCA_964568485.1 uncultured Caldilineaceae bacterium
TTCGGCATTTCTACCATCTTTGGAGGTGTCGCTATGCCTGTTGATCTCTCGCCAATCAAAGGGTTGATATTTAATCTCAAATACCCTCTTGTGACCAACATTAATGACAATGATTGCGGTGATGTGAGAGACGCAAACACTACACCTATCATTATCGAAGCAAACGAATTTCGAGCTCAGACGCAGCCCGGTAGCAGTGGTCACTCCTGGAATTGCTCTACTTATCTTCCGAACCATACAGGGACCTGCTATCGGGCAGCGGTTCCTATTACACCTCATTGGGGGCTATCGCCATTAACGAATGCGAATGTAAATCAAACTCCCAGGATCACCTACAATATCTGGTTGCCATCGAATACTAATTACTATGTCTGGGTTTGCGCAATGGGTGGGCATGTAGACGATGACTCATTACATATAACCGCAGGGAATGTTCCACAAGTAGAGCCAGCAATTTTTGCAACAGCAACCGATATGACAGGTTACCATTCAACCAATTGGGTTTGGCAAAGCGCCAGAATGAATGGATTTGTACCCTATCTCTATTTTCCAAGAGGTTATAACTATATTAATCTGCATATGCGTGAAAATGGCCTGAGGGTTGATCGAATTTTGCTAACAACAAGTCCAAGTTATAATCCCACCACTTCTAACGTCCGCTGTGGTGGACAGGGGTTGTAGAATAAATTCTAGGTTTCTGGAAATTTGAAATAATCAGAACAACTCTTCGGGCAGGAGTTTGTTCTGATTATTTACAGGTAAGGCAAAATTCTAGATGAAGACAATACTTGTTATACCAACAATCGTTCTTCTGACTGTATTGCTCACTGCTTGCAATCAAGAACCACCAACGCCAACTTCAATACCCGATAACCTAACTGATACCCCAGTCGCACAGACTATCGAAACATCTATTGTGCCGACTTATACAGCGACTACGATCTTCACTTCGCCCATAGAAATTACGCCACCTGTTTCCGAATCCCCACTGGTGGAAATTGACACTACTGAACAAATTATCGTAGCAGATGCCTATGAAAGGAAGTATCATTACAAATTTATCTACTCCACTGAGGAATGGCGCATAACCCAAGAAGATGGTTCTGAAAATCCTCAATTAGTTCATATTGCCCTTGAGGGATGCAATATGAATTTACGTGATGGCGCTCGCGGTCAATCACCCGATGCTATAGTTATTAAAAAGCTACTGGCTGGTTTATCGTGGTTCGTCTCCAGCGAGCCTCAATTTCGACCCAATGCTTCTACCTATGGTTTGCCTCAGCTAGACAAGGGTATCTCTTTTTTTATTACCCTTGTCTGGCCGGAAGAAGCTTCTGAAGAATTTATAGCCGCCTGCCAAGCCGCCGCCGAGGTGGTACTGAATACCTTCTCACTAGTTGAGTAGACCGGAAGCCAGGCTTTTTGGAAAAGCCTAGCTTCTAACTGTAAGGTGAAAGTTGTGTCTCCGCTTTCCTGGGTAGAGGCGCGCCGGTTTTCTATCCCCACAACCCCGCAAATCGATTGAAGAAAATCCTCAGCCATGCTATAGTGTTTGGCAAATCGAGATGGGCAACTGTCTGCTGCTCTATTGCTCCACAGGTTCGACGCTATCTATCAATTCGCTCCGGCCATTCGTATACTGGCTTGCGATTCAACATCCGTAGGGGAGCCCAACCATGACTTCACTGCATCTCACCCTGCCCGACTGGGCCTGGGACGAAATGGCTCAATTGCCCGCCACCATGCCCACACTGGAAGAACGCATGGCAACGGTGATCCGTTTTTCGCGGCTTAATTTTGAACATCAAACTGGTGGCCCCTTTGCCGCTGGGGTCTTTGAACGAGATAGCGGACGACCGGTAGTAATCGGGGTCAACCGCGTGATGCCGCTCAACTGTTCCTCGGCCCACGCCGAAGTGACCACCCTTTCAATTGCGCAACAACTGCTTGACAGTTGGGATCTGGGCGCGCCGGGTCTGCCGGCTTACCAGTTGGTCGTCAATTGGCGGCCGTGCATCATGTGTTTTGGAGCAGTGATCTGGTCGGGTATCCGCTCGTTGGTGATCGCCAGCAGCGGCCCCGAAATGGAAGAGACTACAGGCTTTGATGAAGGCCCCATGCCTCCAGATTGGGCGGGAGAATTGCGCCGCCGCGGGATCGAGGTGATCGACGGGCTGTTAAGCGAGGAGGCGCTGCAGGTGTTCAAAGACTTCCGCGCGAGCGGTGCCGTGGTCTACAACGCCCGCCAGGGATAAAATCATCCGCAAACGGTGTAACGCCCGGGCGAGACGATCGGCGAGCAACGCGGATCATCACTCGCTCGGGCGTTGCTTTGCTTAATCGACAAAAATTTCGTCGATGCAGCGTCCTTCCCAGTCGCGATGGGTGGGAACCCCAATGATGCG
>CAZMRA010000308.1:2415-4941 GCA_964568485.1 uncultured Caldilineaceae bacterium
TTGGCGCCGTATCCAACAGGGAAACCGGCGTCTCGATGGTGTAATTCTGGCGGATCGACGGGCCTGCCGCGATCCACGGGATGGTCATATCCTCGGCCATCTCGGTACCGTGGGTGCGGTCGTGCCCACCATGATCGGCCTGGACGACCACATGGATATCATCCGGCAGCGCAGCCAACACCCGCCCCAATTGTTGGTCCACACGTTCGGCCTGGCGCAAATACTCGTCGCTCATCCAAGTGTGCCGATGACCAGTCGTATCCACTGTGCCAAAGTAGAGGAAGGCAAAATCGGGCTTCAACTCAGGCAGGTATTGAATCGCCGCGTCCGCGGTGAGGTCATCTCCCTCTGGCAGATACGAGAGATCCCGATACCAAGCAAAGTCAAGGCTGAGCGGCTGCCCCAAATTGCGTAGCGGCTCCCAGTTATAGATCGCCGCGCCGCGTTTGCCCGCGCCTTTGACAAGATCGAACAAGCCAGGCAATGGGCGCGCCATTGGTTGCCAATCGTTGGTGACAATGCCATGCCGCGTCGGCGGTACACTGTGGAAGATACTCGTATGGCAGGGCAAGGTGATCGACGGCATCACTGAGCGAGCGGCCAGGGTTGATGCGCCACGTTCGCGCAACCCAGAAAGCGTCGGACAATCCATTTGTGCGAGCGCGTCGGGGCGCAACCCATCGATCATCACAAAGAGTGTTAGCGAGGAATTAGCCTGCATTATGTCGCCTCAATTCGGTGAAGATACAGCGTTTAACAACAGCCAGACCCCTGTACGAAGTCTGACTGCTGGTGAAAACTGTGCAATCTGTGGTTCTGAAAAATTTTGAGCGTTTGCGCGGCTGTATCGAGGGGCAACGCATTTGGCCGCCCACCTTCGAGCGACGATTGACGCAGCGCCAAGATCAACTCTTGATCCAACCGGGCTTGGTAGGGACCATAGGTGGGCTGTGTCCCCGTGCGCACGGCATTAACCAAGCTCATCAAACAACCGGCCACGCCGATCTCGTCGTCGTGCCACTGCACCCCAAGGCCGCGCCGTGCCGGCTTGAAGGGATTCTCCCAGCGCACAATTGGTTGTTCGGGATCGCCGGTGTGCGCAACCATCGCCACCAGCGCGCCACCATCGTTGCGCTCCCAGCGCCGCTCTAGAGTGATGAAGCGCGGAGCTTCGCCACCAGGGGCCAACAAACTGAGCCACTCCTGCACTTCTAAATTGACCCCGACGGTGACGCCCATGCCCTTTTCCGCCAAGAAGCGGCTGCTGCGCCACCAGCGCAGCGGTGAATCATAGCCAATGTTGGTCCAGTGGAAGATGCCCACGCGGCCATCTTCGAAGTCGATCAGGCCGTGCTCTTGGGTTTCGGTACGGGGACCGGTTTTGTCGGCCAAACGGGAATAGTGGCTGGCCAATTCGTACTGGCGCACGAGGCCGGTAACTTGGGTGGGTTTGGCATCAAAGCCCAAATAGCTACGCATCACGCTGACACCGTGATAACCATGACCAGCGAAATCGTTGAACGAGGAATAGACCTGGCCAAACAGCCCGGACTCGATCAGCTTGAGCTTGATCTGCTCAAGTGGGCGTTTGTGGAACTGCTCGGCGACTTCGATCAGCAGGCCACGTTGGGCAGCCGCGGCGATGATCGCATCCGCTTCGCTCAGCTTATGGGCGATGGGCGTCTCCAGCAGCACGTGCAGCCCTGCTTCGACCGCCATCAGGCCGACTTGCCCATTGGAGCCATAATTTACCGAGACAACACCGATCACCGGGGCGGTCTCGCGCACCAGTTGATCTAAATCGGTAAACCAGGGAACGCCAAGACTTTCGCCCAAGCGCTTGGCCGATTCGGCACTGCGGCCCCAGACCGAAACCAGCTCAACCTCATGCGGTAGGGCCTTGATAATCGGCCCGTAGAGATAGTCGGAACGGCGCCCCGTACCAATAATGGCGACGCGCAAGGGTGCGGACTGGCTCATGGTAACTCTCCTTTTTCAGGCTTACCAGGCGTAGGCTTCGGGTGCTTCTCCACCAGGGCCGGGCCAGATCTCGTCCAGCTTGGCCAAGACGTCGGCGGAAAGTTCAATCTCGACCGCGCGCAGCGTATCGTCGTATTGCTGAATTGTGCGCGGGCCGATGATCGGCGCGGTGACAACGGGATTGTGCAGCAGCCAAGCCAAGCCGACATTGGCGGGCGATTCACCCAATTCGCTGCAGAGCGCTTCGTAGGCTTCGAGTTGGGGGCGCAACTTCTCAATGCGTTGCTGCATGACTTCGCTCGCGCGGCGTCCCTGGGCAGCCTTTTGCAGTACACCACCGAGCAGCCCACCGCCCAGCGGGCTCCAGGGGATCAACCCCAGCCCAAAGTGGCGACAAGTTGGGATCAATTCGAGTTCGATGGTACGAGCGTTCAGGTTGTAGAGGCTCTGCTCGGAGACTAGGCCGAAAAAGTTGCGCTTCTCGGCGGCGGCCTGTGCCAACGAGATGTGCAGACCGGCAAAGTTGCTGCTGCCCACATAGAGCAC
>CAZMRA010000309.1:0-4916 GCA_964568485.1 uncultured Caldilineaceae bacterium
TTGCCAATCGACCAGGGGTCCGCGCGGCACATAGGCCATGGTCAACCCGGCCACCCGGCGATAAAGTACCAGCGCCCCCGCTTGGATCTGGCCAGTGCTGCCCGGCACGGTGACCAATTCATGTTGCCAACCAAAGCGGCTTTTGAGCTCACCCCATTGGCTGCTCTGCAGCAAGTGAGCAGCTGGGTGTTGCTGGGCAAAACAATCCCATGCCGCCGCAGTGACTTGATTTGATGTCTTGCCAAATTTTAGTGATTCCCGCATGAGCAGTATCATACATGTTCCAAATCCGAAGTACCAATTCCGCTTGTGATGGCGGCTGATTGGTCGAGTAATGGCTGTTGGGAACTGGTCCATTCTTGGCCAAATTTTGTGTCTTGAATTTAGATTTTTCGTTGGTGATCGGCGCGTATGAGTGATGAGGTTAAGAATCGAACAGAAGGTAGCTTGATCGAAGCGGTGCCCAATTTTTCTGAGGGGCGCCGTCCCGAGGTGATCGCTGCCCTGGCGGAAGCCATCCAAGCGCCGGGAGTCAAATTACTCCACCAAACCAGCGACTGGGATCACAATCGTACAGTCTTGACTGTGGCCGGCGCTCCATCTGCCGTGTTGGAAGGGCTTTTTCGTGCGATCCAAGTGGCGGCGGACAAGATCGATCTCTTTATCCAGCGGGGCGCCCATCCACGGCTGGGCGCGGCTGATGTGGTGCCGCTGATTCCCTTGGAAGGCAGCTCTTTGGCCGAGTGCGCTGCGTATGCGCGTCAATTAGGGCGGCGGATTGGGGAAGAGTTGGACTTGCCGGTCTATCTCTACGAAGCCGCGGCTACCCGGCCCGATCGACGCTTGTTAGCTGATGTCCGCCGGGGCGAATTTGAGCAATTGCTGCATGAGATCACCCAACCCCATCGCCAGCCCGATTTTGGCCCGGCGCGAGTGGGCCCGGCCGGAGCGGTGATTGTCGGTGCTCGGCCATTCCTGATCGCCTTTAACTTTTTTCTGGAGACGAGTGATGTGCGGATTGCCCGCGCCATCGCCCGGGCAATCCGTGAGCGGGATGGTGGCCTGCCGGCTGTACGTGCGCTAGGGCTCTTGGTCGATCAACGGGCCCAGGTGAGTGTCAACCTGACCGACTTTGAACAAACGCCCCTGCCCCGCTTGGTGGATGAGGTCAATCGGCTAGCGCATGCCCACGGTACCGCGGTCGCCCGTGGTGAGCTGATCGGCCTGTTGCCCCAGCAGGCCCTCTTACAAGCCGCAGCCCATTATCTCAAGTTGCCCACACTCTCCAGTAGGCAGATCTTGGAATACGCGCTGGGGCACAATAACCGCAATGGCAGTTTGCTAGAACAGAGCGAATAGCTGTCCGATTGTCTCGTGTCTGCTCGACTTCGGCAATCGGCTAGGCATATGCTACAATTGCCGTGAGTTCGAGAGCGTTATCTAAGCGTAAACTGTGAGTATTGCTAGAGCAAGCAGATAAAATCTACACCCAAAGAAGCTGCCCACTGAGATTCATTGAACAGCTGCAGCTTTTGTTTTATTTGTTTCGTCTATAAAAACCTACTGGTCCTAAAACACGGTTTACGCAGCAGAAGCTATGCAACAGACCATTTCGAAAGTTTCGGCTGAAAGCGAATATCACAGCCGTCGTGTCCGCCAACCAACATTAATGAAGCGTGCGCAATTTCTGTTTGTGGCCGCGCTCATGGTGTTGGATGTAGGTTGCACTTGGCTAGCCTATTACCTGGCTCACTTTTGGCTTGTTACGTCACCGGATGTGGTCATTGGGCCCTTCTTCGAATTTTGGCCGCTACCTGCCCTCAATACCGTCTTGTTGGTGAGCATCTTCTTCTCGCAGCGGATGTATCAACGACGGCGACCGATCAGCCATCTTGATGAGTTTTTTAAGATTATTAGCCATCAAACCGTGGCTAGCTTGCTGACGGTGGCCTTGCTCGGACTGGCACTAAACAATTTTGATCCTCATCGCCGGTTCATCATCTACGCTTGGGCAATCAACATTATTTTGCTGACGGTGAGCCGTAGCTTACATGCCCAAATTCAATGGCGGGCCCAAGCTCGTGGGATTGGGGATGATCGGGTGTTGTTGATTGGGGCCGGTGAAGTCGGGCAGATGTTGCTGCAGAAGATTCGCCTCAATCCGAAGCTGGGTTATCAAGTCGTTGGGATTGTGGACAATGGCCGGGCCATCAATACGCATGCCTTCCAAGAAGTGCCTGTGCTGGGTGCCATTGCCGACATCCCACAGATCGTCGAAAAATATAACATCGATGAGGTGATCATCGGCTTGCCAGAGAGCAGCCACCAGGAATTAGTCGGCATTATCAGCCTGTGCGAACGGGAAAAAGTCGGTATCCGCGTCTTCCCCGATGTCTTCCAAATCATGGCGAGCGAAGTGGGGATTGGGGACCTTGGTGGGTTGCCACTCTTAACTATCCGCGATGTGGCATTACGCGGTTGGAAATTGACCCTCAAACGCGGGATGGATGTGGTCTTCAGCGGGATTGCGTTGGTCTTGCTCAGCCCATTTATGCTGCTGACTGCGCTGTTGGTGAAATTGGATAGCCCTGGACCAGTCTTTTATATTCAAGAGCGGATGGGGATGGACGCTCGTCCCTTCCGTATCATCAAATTTCGCTCCATGCGCCAAGATGCTGAAGTGGGTGGTCCTGGTTGGACAGTGGAAGATGATCCGCGGCGCACCAAATTGGGTAGCTTTATGCGGCGCTTTAATATCGACGAGCTGCCACAGCTGATCAACGTCTTCCTCGGCGAGATGAGCTTGGTCGGGCCGCGTCCTGAGCGGCCAGTCTATGTGGAGCAATTCCGCCAGATCATTCCGCGTTACATGGATCGCCATCGAGAGAAAGCGGGTCTGACTGGCTGGGCACAGGTCAATGGGCTGCGTGGCGATACATCGATTGTCGAGCGCACCAAATATGATCTTTGGTATATTGAGAACTGGTCGTTGGCGCTGGATCTCAAGATCATCTTGCGGACCATTGTCCAATGGATTTTAGGCACCAATCACAATGCCTATTGAGTGACCGCAAGTGCGTCTGCCCCAAAGGGTTGTAAGCTCCGCAAGAACATTGACACAGATGTTCGCCAGTGTTATGATCGTACCATGAGTCATGAGCAAGCTGTAGATAATCTGAGTGAACGGCAGCGTCAACTGCTGCATATCGTCATTCAAGAATATGTACGTACGGCCCAGCCGGTAGGTAGCCAAGTGATTGCCCGCGGCTATAATTTGGGCGTGAGCCCGGCAACCATTCGCAACGAATTGGCCGCATTAGAGCGCATCGGGCTACTGACTCACCCCCATACCAGCGCTGGGCGAGTACCTACGGATGCGGGGTATCGGTATTTTGTGCAAAATATGCTGGCTTCTGCTGAGCTGTCTGCGCATGAGCGGCATGATATCCGTGCGCAATTCAGCTTGGCCCGGCAAGAATTGGATCAGTGGCTGCGTTTAAGTACCTCTGTCTTGGCGAAAGTTTCGCAAAATGGAGCATTAGCTACTGCCCCGCGTACGGCTCGCTCTTACTTTAAACATATGGAATTGGTCGGCATTCAAGGGGTCAAGGTGCTCCTGGTGCTTGTGCTTCAGGCGGGGACGATCAAGCAGCAATTGTTTGATCTGGATGCACCGATGGAGCAGTCCGAGCTAAGCCAGACCAGTAATGAAATCAACGCTCAGCTCGCCGGCTGTGATGCAGCGAGCATGGGGGCTAAGTTGTCGAGCTTGAGCCCATTTGCCCAACAAGTAGCCTTGCTGGTGATCGATGTTATGGCCCGGCAGGATAACCAATTTAGTGGGCAGATTTATCGCGATGGGCTTGGCCAAATTCTTGAAGCCCCAGAGTTTGCCGAGGGCGAACATGTCCGTCGGATTGTGCAGGTCTTTGAGCAACGCTCGCTTTTAGAACAAGTATTGGGCGAGTTGAGCAGCGGCGATGATGTCCAGGTAGTCATCGCTGGGGAAGGCCGTTATGCGGAGTTACAAGGCATCAGCTTGGTGATTGGGCGTTATGGTTCGGCTGGTCAAGCGACAGGGCTGTTGGGTGTGATTGGCCCGCTACGAATGCCTTATGGACGAACCATTGGCGCGGTACGCTATGTCGCCACGCTGATGAGTGAAGTGATCGAAGAAATGGTTGGATGATAATGACACAAGAGACGGTAACTGAGAGTCCAGAAGAACAAGTAGATGCCCAGGCGCCAGTGGCTGAAAATGGAAATACTGAGGAAGCAGAGGAAACAACTCCGACGCTGAGCCCAGAGGCAGAACAGATTCAGAAACTTGAGGCCGAGTTGGCTGCAGCCAACCAAAAGGTGGCCGAATTAACCGATATTGTACAGCGTACTGCTGCTGAATTTCAGAATAGCCGCCGTCGCCAAGAGCGTCAGCTACAAGACGAAATCGAACGGGCAAGCGGTCATTTATTGAACCGGATGTTACCCGTGTTGGATGACCTTAGCCTTGCCTTTGGTAATCTGCCAAGTGAGTTGAGCGATACTGAACTCGCCTGGGTGGATGGCTTCCGGCAGATCCAGAAAAAACTCACCGGTATCTTGGAAGATGAGGGTCTGGTCGCTGTGGCGCTTGATGGGGAATTTGACCCCAATCGCCATGAAGCTGTTACCAGCGAACCGCATGAGACTGTGCCCAGTGGTCACATCATTGAGACACTGCGCACTGGTTATGAATACAAAGGGCGAATTTTGCGTCCAGCCCTGGTACGAGTTGCTGTGTAGTATTGTTTGACTGGCGTACGGTCGATAGGATCGTAGCAGCGATTCGTTCGGTTAAGAGTCTATCTCGTCTGCTCCAAACGCTACGGATAGACTCTTTGGCTTATCTACAAAATTACAACGTTCATGGCTGTTTA
>CAZMRA010000310.1:0-4874 GCA_964568485.1 uncultured Caldilineaceae bacterium
CTTTTGGTTTGGCAATGTCGAATATATCCGGCTGAATACAGTCTATTATCGCAGCTTGCATCCCGCCCCCGTGGCGATGCATCTATTAGGCAAGCTTCGCTATGGGTTCGAATTGCTGGTGTTTCAGCCAGGCAATCTGCTTGTGCTGAGCTCGGTTGCCATTGCCTGCTGGCCGAGCCGTGCACCCACCACCGACCGCCGCTCGCAACGTCCGTTGCTCCTGCTCTTGCTCGGCTTGAGTGGCTTAGCAGCGCTCGGCCCCACCCCTAGCCAGTGGCAATACTTCTATCTGCTCCTGCCCATCTGCCTATTGTTGACCATTGATTGCTTGACTGCCCATACGATCGAGACGCAGCGGGCCCGCCTGCGCTGGATCGGCGGTGCGGCGCTGCTAGCCCTCTTGTTGGCCGTCCCCCGCTACATCCCCGCCGTGACCACCTTGTTTAAGCCCCAGTCTTGGCTACCTTGGACAGTCCACCAGCATGGCCAGATCATTGCCCAGTTGGTGGGGGAGGAAGAAGTGCTCAGCTTGGCGCCAGTCTATCCCTTGGAAGGCGGCGCGGCAATCGACCCGGCGCTGGCGACCGGGCCCTTTGCTTGGCGGGTGGCCGATTTTGTCCCCGATGAGCGCCGCGCCGAACTGGGGTTGATTGCGCCCACGGATCTGCCCAGCCACTGGCGCACCGATCCGCCCCGCGGGGTACTCACCGACATCGAGGTCGACGACAAATCCGAAGAAGCGCCGCTGGTAGAACAAGTGCAAGCCCATGGTTTTGTCCCCGTGGAGCTGCCCGATGACGGAATCCTCTGGCTCTCGCCGCAACACGATTGGGGCGGCGCCATCCGTTTGGGTGGGCACACCCTCCCGCGTGATCCGGTCACGCCTGGCAGCACCTTTGTCGTCACCTTCTATCTGCAAAACAGGGCACCACTCCATACCGATCTGAATGTGTTGGTGCGGGTGCTCAACGCCCAAGGCGAGGAACTATTGCGCAACGAAGGTTGGCCCTGGGGTTCGGCTACCTCCAGTTGGGAGCTACACAGCGTCTGGCAAGATGGCCATACGTTGACCGTTCCGGCAGATGCCGAAGCCGGCGTGTATGGGGTGGAGCTCGGTTTTTATGATCCGGCCACGCTAGAGCTGCTGGATCACCCGGTCATTGTGGGCTATTTGTTGGTGGCGGATACAGCGGCCCAGCCGTCAGGAGAGACGCTGGCCATCTTTGGCGAACAAATTTTGCTCCAGCGATCCGAGGAGGCTGCGCCACCGACTGCTCAGCAGCTTCTCCCCGGCGCGACCATCCACTTTACGCTGCACTGGCAAGCACTGGTCCGGCCCGCAGGCGATTACACCCGCTTTGCCCATGTGATCGGCCCAGGTGGCGCCTTGATCACCCAACAGGATCAGCCGCCGTTGGCCGGTTTCTACCCCACCAGCGCCTGGCAACCCGGTTATACCGTGCGCGACGAGGTCGAATTGCAAGTGCCGCCCACGGCGCCCCCCGGCACCTATCAGATCCTAGTGGGGTTCTACGAGCCGCAGACGGGGCAACGCCTCCCCGTGCAAGACCATATCGACGCCTTCACGGTGGGGACCTTTCAAGTGCCTTGAGGCCAACTTGCGCCGATGTTCATGGCGCTGGAGATAGGCCCTTATGCGAGCGAATGCCAGTTGAATCATCCACCATTTGATGCTACACTGCGTTTGCTGGCAGGTTGCGCCATGTCGAGTGCTGGCCATGCCCCAGTTCATCTAGGTATCTGACTGGTCTCATTTTGGAAAGTAAGTTGCCTTTGTCTTCGTCCTCTGCGCCTTCATCGCGGCGATCGCCCACGCTTTCGACCCTTCTCCTGCTCATCCTGATCATTGTGGCGCATGTCGCGGTCAATCTCTATTGGATCCAGCAGAATGTGACCCTGATCGGCCGGGATGCCGCCGGGCATTTGGAGCGCAGTGTGGTGGCCGAGCAGCTCATGACGCCGCTCTCGCTGAGCTCGCTCTTTGAAGCCATCACGCTCACTGATGATTACCGCCCGCCCCTGCTCTATCTGTTGACTGTGCCCTTTTACGCGCTCTTTGGCTCCAGCATGGACAGCGCGCAGCTACTCAATGTGGTACTGCTGGCGGTGATCCTCGGCTTGACCTTTGTGCTCGCTCGCCAGTGGCTCAGCGATGGCTGGGCTTTGTGCGCTGCGCTCTTGATTGGCTTCCTGCCGATGATCGCCGCCATGAGTCGCCTCTACTACATGGAGAATCTGCTCACGGCGCTCCTGCTGCTGAATTTGATCGCCTTGCTGCGCAGTGAAGGCTTTACCCAGCGGCGCTGGTCGCTCATCTGGGGCGTGAGCCTGGGGCTAGCCTTGCTGACCAAATGGACCGCGCCGATCTACATCTTCTTGCCGATGTTTTATGTGCTGTGGCAGGGTGAAAAAACGACGCCGCACTGGCCGCAAGTGCGCACATGGCGCGTCGCCTGGCCGGCTTTGCTGCTGGTGATTGGGTTGGCCACAGGGCTGGCCTTTGGCTGGTGGTGGCCCAGCCGCCACTTGAGCGAAGAGTTTCGCCTGGGTGATTGGTTGCCGCTCTGCTGGTTTGTGCTCTGGGCAATCACGGGTGCCAGTCTGTTGTTGCCAGCAGGGCGCTGGAGTAACTGGCTGAGTGCCGGGCTGCTGGGCCTTTCACTGGCCAGCCTCTGGTATTTCCCACAGATCGACTTCACCAATCGCCTGAGTGATGTCGCTTTTGGCACCGATCGCGGCACCCAAGAAGCGCTGGATCTCACCCGTCTGAGCAATTACACGCGCTATTTTGGCCTTTGGTTGAGCCATCACATGGGCGTGTTGGCCACGGTGGTGGTCATTCCTACGGCCATCGTGGGCTGGATCAACCAGTGGCGCAAGCCCGATTCGTCCCGCACGCATCATCTGCTTTGGTTGACGCTGCTCTCCGGCTACATCGCGCTGACCGTGATCGCGCAGGCGAATGCGCGCAATCTCAACGCCATGCTGCCCGTGATCGGCATTTTGTTGATCGCCGGCTTGCAGGGCTATCGACGCCCGCTGGCTGTGGGCTTGGTCACCCTGTGGCTGCTAGTCTTGGGGAGCCAATGGCTCTTCTACAGCTTTGATCGCTTTGCTCCGCTGGTGGCACGCACGGCCAATTTGTGGGTATATGGTGATTACAACGCCTGGTCGGCCAGTGGCCCCTCGGACCCCGGCTTCTGGATCCAGCCCGATGTGCTGGACACGATTGGCGATCCGCTCGATGAGCCGGCCACGCTGGGGATGTTGATCGATTCGTGGGAGATCCATCGCGGCTCCTTCCGCTATCTGATCAATGCGCAGGGGCGCAATGTGCGATTGATGGCCCTGACCGAAAATAATAGCCGTGGCTGGAGTGATCTCTTGGCCAATCAATGGGTGCTGTTCAAAGATGGCGATAACAGTGCCGTACAGGCGCCCGGGCAGCGCTTGCTAGAACGCATTGCCCAGGGCGATCCGCTCTTTGATCTGCTGTATCAGGAAGTCAAACGCTATCCCTTGCCCAATGGCGACACAGCGTTTTTCTATCACCGCAGCGTGGGGCCGGTCGATCCTTACGAATACCCGGTGGTGTTGATCGAAACGGCGCCGCTGGCCGAGACGATTAACCACTTGTGGAGCGCGGGCGCCACGCTCTATTTCGGCAATGCCGACACTGCCACGTGGGTCGGCATTCATGATCTCGTGGCCGACCGCATTGTGATTCCAGCCGCTGGGGAGAGCATCGCCGATGTGCTGGCGGAAGCGTATGGGACGCTCTTTGTGGTCACCCGCTACGATACACCAGAGGCGCAAGCGTGGCTCTTTGCGCATACGTATCCTGCGGTGGAAGTTGGCGACAACGAATTTCACTTGACCGTAGTGGGCCGACCTAATGAGCCCCTGAAATCCTTGCCGTTGCTCAACCAGTGGGCGGAATTCACCATTGGCGAGCTGCGCGGCTTGGCGACCTTGCCCTTGGGGGCGGTCTTGCCCGTGGAGATGAGCTTGCAAACTCCGCCTGACCATCCGCTCAAACTTTCGCTGCGCTTGGTGGATCCAACCGGGGCGGTGGTCGCCCAGCAGGATCGCGATGTTGCCCAGCCAATGCGCTATGGTTTGCTGCTGCCGCCGACTGCGCCCACAGGCGAGTATCAGCTCGTGGGCGTACTCTATGATCCGCAAACGCTTGAGGCGGTCAAGGATGCACAAGGGAATGATGCGCTGGTGCTGACGACCATCAACGCCACTGCGCCCATTGTCCCTGAGCCGTGAACACCCAAGCAGTCCGAAGCGCTATGGCTACACCTCGCTCGCTGACCCGAAATGAACTCGCTGCTTATAGCGCCCTGCTTGTGGCTGCGCACTTGGTCCTTGCCTGGGGCCAGGCCCAGCTCGGCATTCTCAGCCTGTTGGTGTTGCTGATCGTACCGGGTTGGCTGTGGGTACGGATTCTCTTGGGCAAACCGACGACGTCGCTGGCATACGGATCGGCGCTGCTCTACGGCTTGACCGCAGGCTATGGCAACCTTACTCTGCTGGTGTTGCTGCTCAGCTACCTGCCCGGCGGCATCTCGCCTTGGTTGCTGCTCGGCACCTTTGATCTCTTGGTTGCCCTCCAGCTTGGGCTCTTGGCCATCCTCCCCACACGGGAATGGCCCGCCACCACCAGCGAATCAAATGCCCAGCCCACGGCAAGTGCTGCGGCGCGTTATTGGTGGCTGGGCGGCCTAATCTTACTGGTGATTGGCGGCGGTCTGCGCTTCTGGAATCTGGGCTATGCAGAGTTTCAGGGCGACGAGGCTCGGGCCATCTTGCGGGCAGCTGGGGTGCTCCAAGGCTACGAAGATGTG
>CAZMRA010000311.1:0-4825 GCA_964568485.1 uncultured Caldilineaceae bacterium
GCTGACGGTGCTGTTGCTGACCGTCAGCGTGCCATCGTTCAAGATGCCGCCGCCGACGGCGAAGGCCTTCCCCCCGGTCACCGTGATATCCTGCATGGTGACCCGAGTGCCAGCTGCAATCGTAAAGGGGCGACCACTGTCTTGCCCATCGACGGTGTAGGTGTCCCCGTCAATCAGCAGGCTGTAGTCAGATGAGTTCTTGTTGATGATCGTGGTCGAGGCAGTGAGTGGAATGTCATTCTCCAGGATGATTGTATACTCCCCTGGTGTGCCGACGCCATTAAAACAGTCGATGGCATCGTTCAACTCGTCCTCATCGCTAACGAACATTGTCATATCAGATTCACAGTCCACTTGCGCTAATGGAGCTGCTTGGGCAGGTGCTGGTACGAATACCAGCCAGGCGAGCAAAAGCAGGGGGAACCAATAAAGCTGATACCGTACAAACAAACTTGGTGGTTGTGCGGGCATTCGCCCTCCTTGTGTGGAGATGAAATAGTAAGAATGGAGCACAACGCCTAGGCTTGTGCTCTAATAGTCAGTTAGGGGCGAATGGGATGAGCAGTGTATGAGGTTCAGGTGAGCATCTCGGAGGTTAAGCCCCTGTTTATATAATCGCTGTGGAGGTCTTAATCCTTCGTTACGAGGCTGAATTTGCTCCTATTTTTCTTCCTCAAGGTTGGTCTTGCGCAAAACTTGGCGTAACCTTCTGCACGCTCGGTGCGTTTATCTTACGGTAAGTTTTGTTTATGAGGTTGGATAACCACTTTATTGATAAACGTGTATCGCCGTTAGCTTGTGCTTGTTCCTCTGGCAGATTGTTATAAGCTGCGGCCCCGATTACACAGATTCAGTGTAAACGGAGAACCCATTTATGTTGCCCTTTTCACAACTGATCTTATTGGTAGTTTTGATTGTATTAGCGTTGTTCATGCTGAACTGGGAAACCTCCTCATCGGCATCTGCTGCAGAAGAGCCAGACGAGGACGGAACACTCCTGGAAGCGAAGTTGACGAAGCAGGAACAAAATTAAGCTCAGCTTGGAATCGTCCTGCTGCGTAGCATTGAGCCACGCTTCTCGTCTTGGTTAGACGGCCAAGACTTAGCTACCGCCTTGCCCAGGCTGGTACACTGCTAGCAAATCGGCAGCTGTTAGGCCGATCAATTGTCCCGATCCACTAGCG
Source organism: uncultured Caldilineaceae bacterium (assembly GCA_964568485.1). Taxonomy (GTDB): domain Bacteria; phylum Chloroflexota; class Anaerolineae; order Caldilineales; family Caldilineaceae; genus CFX5. The sequence goes on from CAZMRA010000311.1 coordinate 1,185, forward strand.
CTCAACCTTTGTGCTTTTCTGCCGCGCGCGTTATCCTCTTCTCGTCTCTTGCATATAGCCGAGATAATTTTTTGTGTCTTCCTGCCTCTGGTTTACCATAGCTTACACAAGGGCGTTCTGAACGCCCGAACTCATCCGCCCAGCCAGTAACTCGTCCTGAACGCAAAATCTCACTAGCTCATCGATGCTCGGGCTAGCAGCGGCTCAGCCAACAGCGATTTTGCACAGGCGTCTCGTCCTGGCTAATCCATCCTTTGGTGATTATGAGTGAACCTTTGATCCTCGGCCTGGATATTGGTACTTCGTCGACGCGTGCGATTCTCTACAACGCCCAGGCCCAACCTGTGCCGGATTGCACCATTCAAATTGCCACCCAGATGCAAACCTCGGCCGATGGCGGCGCAACCTTTGTGGTTGAAGATCTCTTCAACAAGGTAGTCGATACCATCGATCAAGTCTTGGCGAAGGCGGGGGCCCAAGCCAGCCAAATTGCCGCGGTGACGAGCGATACCTTTGTGGGCAATGTACTCGGCTGCGACGAAGCGGGCAATGCCCTCACGCCGATCTACACCTATGCAGATACCCGCAATGCGCCTGATGCCGAACAATTGCGCTTGGAATTGGGGCCAGCAGGGCGCAGCGCCGCCCACGACCGCACGGGCACCTTGATCCATACGTCCTACTTGCCGGCGCGCTTTCGCTGGTTATTGCGCACCCAGCCCGATCGCTTTCGGCAAGTGCGCTATTGGCTCTCGTTTGGGGAGTATTGTTTGTGGCAGTTCTTGGGGCAACGGGCGGTCAGTTATAGTGTCGCCGCCTGGACGGGGTTGCTCAACCGCCATTCGCTCACCTGGGATGCCGAGTGGCTCGAACAGTTACCGGTGAATGCTGAGCAATTGTCCCCGCTGATCGATATTGATCAGCCCTTACGCGGATTGCGTGGGGAGTGGGCTCAGCGTTGGCCCGCCCTCAAAGATGTGCCCTGGTTCCCTTCGATCGGCGACGGGGCCGCGGCCAATCTCGGCAGTGGCTGTGACCATCCCGACCGCATTGCGCTCACCGTGGGCACAACCGGGGCGATGCGCGTGGTCTTGAATCCTGATTTGCAGCGGGTACCGGCCGGGCTGTGGCTCTATCGGGTGGATCGCAATCGGGGCTTGTTGGGCGGCGCGACTACGGAGGGGGGCAATTTATACGCCTGGTTACAAGAAAATCTGCGCCTGCCTCCTGCCGAACAACTGGAGCAACAACTGGCGGCCGCCGCTCCAGCCGCGCACGGCTTGACGGTGCTGCCCTTCGTGGCTGGTGAGCGCGCCCCGGGTTGGAATGATCAAGCACGGGCTAGTCTAGTGGGCTTTAATCTCAACACGCAGCCCATCGATATCGTCCAGGCCAGCCTCGAAGCCATAGCCTATCGCTTCGCCATCATCCATGAGCGCATCGCCGGGCATCTGCCGTATAGCTCGACGCGGGCGATCATTGCCAGTGGGGGCGGCCTGCTCAGCTCGCCCGCCTGGTTGCAGATCTTCGCCGACGTGCTGGGCCAGCCGATCCACACCTTGGCGGAAACCGAGATCACCAGCCGCGGGATTGCCTTGCTCGGCTTAGAGCAGATCGGGGCCATTCGCCGCATGGCAGATCTACCACCCGCAACTGGGCGCCAATATGAGCCCAATCCTGCCCACCATGCGATCCATCGCGAGGCGCTGCAGCGGCAAGTGGCGATTTACGAGAAATTGTATTTGTGAAGTGGGTCGCATCAAGCGTAATGCGGGCTATTGAGATGGCGCGTTGGGTGCAGCCTGATTGTTGGGCTGGCCCCGCGGCCAGGTTCTCAATCCTTGCGCAGTAGCCACCAATAGAGGAAAAGCTGGAAGAGGGTAAAAACAACCCCCGCGCTGATGGCGGCGCCCCACCAGAGGCGATTCTGCGCCAGCCCCATAAACATCACCGCAGCTCCCACCATCAACCCGCTCAAGATGGCCACTTGGATGACGTAAAGGAAGGAAAGGGTCGACATCTTGAAGCGGCGCGGCAAGGTATGGTTGCGCCAGGCAAAGGCCAGCGCCAGCGTATCACTTTCCGCATGCTCAATAAAATATTCTTTGATGCGGTTCAGCGCCAACACACTTTCGAACCAAGCCTGGCGCAGCCGGACCAATTGCAGCAAGGTCAACAATCCGGAAGCGCTCAGCACCAAAAACAGGGTCACAAAGGCCCACGCTACATCCGGCGTCGAGCGGGCCGTCTCCTGGCCACTGATGATCGCCACGGCCAAACCGCCGACCGCGGATAGATAAAAGACCGCGACGCGAGCGCGGTCTTCATTCACTTGAAAGGCAGTTTGCGCCAGGTATTGATATTCGGCGATCAGAATCTGATTGGCATCGGGTTTGCTCTGCTGCTCGGCCATAACCTACGGTTTCTGTGCTGGAGATTTTATGTTGTCTTAGCGGCTGGCGGCGTTTGCGGGCTGCCCCAGCCCCCACCGCCCGGCGTCTCAATTCGCAGCCGTTCCCCGGGGGCAAAACGGCGCGTAAATTTGGCCGGTAATTCTTCGTGGACTTCCCCGTTGCTGATCAACAAATTGCGGCCAGCTTGGCCGGCTTCGCCACCATGCAACCCCCAGGGCCGCACTTGGCGGCGTTCGCTCAACATGGTGATCGTCGCTGGCGCCAGGATCTCATATTCACGGATGATGCCATCGCCCCCGCGGTGTTGTCCCGCACCGCCGCTGCCCGCTCGCAAGCCATATTGAATCAACCGGAAGGGATAGGCCATCTCCAAGGCTTCCACCGGCGTGTTGAGCGTGTTGGTCATGTGGACTTGCACCCCGCTCATGCCGGGGCCGTCCGGCGCAGCACCCATGCCGCCGCCAATCGTCTCGTAATAGGCAAAGGGGGTGCCATCGTCCCGCTGCCCACCGATGGTCAGATTGTTCATTGTGCCCTGGCTGGCTGCGGCGATCCGATCAGGCAGGGCTTGGGCCAAGGCGCCCAACACTACATCGACTAGCCGCTGCGAGGTTTCGACATTGCCGCCCGCCACTGCCGCCGGCGGCTGCGCATTGATCAACGAGCCGGCTGGTGCGATCACCTGCACCGGCGCAAAACAACCCGCATTCATGGGCACTTCGTCACCCACCAGGCAGCGAACCACGTAATAACAAGCCGACTGCGTGATGGCAATCACGGCATTGAGTGAACCGTGGATGGCCGGTGCCGTGCCACTGAAATCAAAGGTGATCGTGTCGCCCGCAATCGTCGCGCTCAGGCGGATCGGGATCAGATCGTGGCCGTGGGCATTCGGCCATTCGATCACATCTTCGAATTGATAGACCCCATCCGGCCACGTGGCAATCGCCGCACGCGTTAAGCGCTCGCTGTAGCGACAGAGATGATCGGCGTAGGCGATTACTTCGCCGTGGCCATGCGTCTTGACCAATTCGTGTAGCCGCCGTTCACCCACCGCATGAGCAGCCCGTTGCGCGGCCAGATCCCCACGGCGTTCCTCGGGCGTGCGCACATTGCGCAAAATCAGCGCCAACAGATCCTCATTGAGCGTGCCTGCGGTGTAGAGCTTGACCGGCGGAATGATGATGCCCTCTTGGTAGATTTCGGTCGAGAGCGGCAACGAACCAG
>CAZMRA010000312.1:0-4786 GCA_964568485.1 uncultured Caldilineaceae bacterium
CGCCGCCCGGACGGCCGGGCTCGCCACCCGGTACGACGCGACCGTCGACGCCGAGTACCTCCACTTCGTCGACACGCACCTGGTCGACCACGCGTCGCAGGGGATCCCCGACATGCCGTCGTTCGGCTCGCCCTCGGTGCTCATCTCGACGATGGTCGACGTGCGGCGGGTGATCGAGGCGAAGCGCCGCTCGATCGAGCTGCACGTGTCGCAGCTCCCGGACGAGTCACTGGTGCGGGCGATGCCGCACGCCTCGTTCACCGACGTCTACGGCTTCGAGTGGTACCTGCGCGAGGGTCCACCGGGGGTGCTGGACGAGCTGACGACCTGATGGCGCGCCGGCCGGCGTGCACGATCCCGTCGAGGCGCCGTGCGAGACTGAGCGGCGCATGCAGCTCGTGACGCTCTCGATCCGGCCGGAGGTGTTCGCCGGCAGCTGGGCCCACGTGCGCCACTTCATGCCCTTCGTCGACCGGGCGGTGGTCGTCACCCCGCAGCGGCTGGCCACCGCCTTCGAGGGCCTGCCCTCGGTGCAGGTCGTCACCGACGAGGAGCTGACCGGGCGATCCGCGGTCGAGCTCGCCGCGCTCGACCACCAGAGCCGCAACTCGGCGATCCGCCGGGCGCTGGCCACGCACCCCGCGGTCGACGACGTGTTCCTCATGGCCGACGACGACAACCGGCCGATGAAGCCGGTGGAACTCTCGCTGTTCGTCGACGAGCACGGACGCCACCGCCTCTTCTACTTCTACGAGCTGACCGCGTGGCCGGGGCGCAGCACCCCGTTCGACGAGGGCCAGCACACGGCCGCCGAGCTCCTCGGCTACCTGGGGTGCGAGCGCCGGGCCTACGCGGCGCACCAGCCCCAGATCGTGCGGAAGGCGTCTACATCTTCGGCAGGGATCTCGTCGGTTGCGGTGCCTCTGGTCAGGATGGTGGCCAGCACTTGCCAAGTTGTGGTAAGACCCTGCGCCAAGTCGTGCGCACTGCGTGGCGGTTCAGCAGGCGCATTCCATGACAAGAATGGCTTCACCTCGGCAACCTGTTCGCCAAACGCCTTGTGTAACCACAAAGCCCGGCCATAGATTATATGACTGACAATTTCGCCAGGCGTGCGCTGTCCCGGTACGATCTGGTGGTAAAGCTGCGCTTCAGTCAATGGTTCAATCGCCTGGAGCAGCGCTGCTTGAAAAGTCTGCCAGCTTTCGAAGACCCGCGCCTCGGCAATTGCCGCTCTCGTCATCTGAGTTTCTCCTTACCAGAGCAATCAGCTTCTGGATCAACTAGCGGCCAACTTACAACAGTTACAGTTTCGGGAACTTTGTAGGGATTGTCTATCAGCTTACAAGTAATCAGCCTAGGCTACTGATAGAGATGGTGCTTGCGCACATAGGCCTCAACTAAGGGGGGGAGGTAAAACCGAATGTTTTGCCCAGTGGCCAGGCGCTGGCGGATCGCCGAGCTGGAAATTTCGAGTTGCGGCATCGTCAGCAGAGTGATCTGCTGGCGGATGTTGGGGAAATGAGCTTCGAGCGTAGCCCAGTCTGGCTCGTTGCCAGGCCGATTGAAGATCACCAACTGGCAATGGTTCAATAACCATTCGGGCTCGTGCCAGGTGGGTAGATCAAGCAAGCTATCCATGCCCATCAAAAAGAAGAGCTCGCTTGCATCACCCAATTCAGCGCGCAGCAAGCGCACCATATCGCTCGAGTAATGGGGGCCGGGACGATCAGCGTCGATCCTGCTGACCCAAAAACAATCCACTTCGGCAGTGGCTAGCTCTAGCATACACAGCCGTTGCGCAACCGGCGTGATCTGGCGGGTTTGTTTGTGAGGTGGATCGCCCGCTGGAACAAAATAGACCCCATCCAATTGTAATTGTTGATGAGCTTCCGCGGCTATTGCCAAATGGCCAAGATGGATGGGATCAAATGTGCCCCCAAAAATACCGATACGCTGCCTAGCCTGGCTATTCACCAAAGGCATTCTCGTAGCCCCACACTAGCTCGATTTCCCCAATCTGCACCGTATGGCCTTCTTGCACGCCTGCTGCGCGCAACGCATCGCTGATCCCCATCGCTTTGAGGATACGCTGGAAACGCATCGCGGCTTCGTAATAACTCCAGTTGGTCATCTGGGCAGCTCGTTCAATCGCAACTCCCTCGACCAACCATTTATCATCGGCCAGCGGATAAATTTGGAAAGCCTTCTCATCTTCTTCGATGGTGATTTCTGGCAATTCAGCAGTGGGCAACTCTGGCTCAACAGGCGCGGGCAGAGCATCCAACATAGTCTGGAGTTGATAGAGCAATTGCTGCACATTCTCCTGCGTCACCGCGCTGATCGCCAAGGTGGGCAAGCCACGCTCCTGCATGGCGGCTTCGATTGCGGGCCAGTGCGCTTGCGCCTCGGGCAGATCGAGCTTATTGAGCACGACGATCTGGGGCTTATCCAACAGGGCTGGACTGAACAATTCCAACTCCTGCATCACCGCTTCAAAATCACCCAGCGGATCAGGGCTATCACCACCGAGCAGATGGATCAACATGCGCGTCCGCTCGATGTGACGCAAGAAATCCAGGCCCAGGCCAATACCTTCGTGCGCTCCTTCCATCAACCCGGGGATATCGACCAGCACAATCTGGCGGTAATCCACTTGGGCTACGCCCAAATTGGGCACAACAGTTGTAAATGGATAGTCAGCAATCTTCGGCTTAGCCGCGCTCACCACGCTCAGTAAGGTCGACTTACCCGCATTGGGTACGCCGATAATGCCTACGTCGGCGACAAGCTTTAGCTCTAACTCGAGACGTCGCTCCTGACCAGCCTCGCCTTTTTCGGCCATTTTGGGTGCTTTATTGCGCGCGGTCTTGAAGGCTGCATTGCCGCGCCCCCCACGGCCGCCGCTAGCAACCAATGCTTCTTGCCCCGGTGTGGTGAGGTCAGCCAGCAGATCGCCCGTATCGGCATCATACACCAGTGTACCTGGGGGGACAGGAATACGCAGATCCTCCCCTTGGGCGCCGGTCTTATCTGCACCGCCGCCACTAACACCATGCTCAGCACGATAACGTGTCTTATGCTGGAAGGACTGCAACGTATTCAGTCTCGGATCGACCACCAAGTAGACATGGCCGCCTCGACCGCCATTGCCACCGTTGGGTCCACCACGTGGGATATAAATTTCCCGGCGGAAGGAGACAACTCCGTTGCCACCATCACCGGCTTTCACATGAATTTTGGCTTGATCAAAGAACATGAGAAAATTGTAGCCAACAATAGGTGAAAAGAGCAAATAGTCACTATGACCGCCAGCGGCTGGTCAACGATAGAACAGCTAGCGACCACGGGCTGCTGAGGATGTCCATGATGGGGAGTGTGATGGGAAAAAGGCAAAATCGTAACTGGTTGAGACAGAGCGCACTTTGCTTTAGCTTGCTGTGTTTGTTTGCGGCCATGGCCAGTTGGCCCCTCTTTGCCCAGACTGCAGCATCCCTCACCCATACCGTACGCACAGGCGAAACCCTCAGTGAGATTGCTGCGTCCTATGGTGTGGCCACAGCCGATCTCATGGCGCTCAATGGCATCAGTAACCCGAACCAGATCCGAGTGGGCGAGGCATTGATCCTTCCGGCCAATGCCGTGCAGATCGGCGGCGCGCTGCCCGAAATCCCCACCCACACCGTAGCCGCCGCCGAAACCCTCAGCCAGATTGCCCAGTTGTATGGCGTATCAATGACGCGCTTGATGTTTCTCAACGGCCTGAGCGATGCCGACGAGATCTACGAGGGGCAGGTCTTGCGGTTGCCAATTGAAGTGGTCCAAACCGAGACACCAACCACCACGATCACCCCCAGTGATGATGAACCGGACGACGAGCCACCACTCGAAGAGGAGACACCCGAAGTAACGCCGTCCCCAGAAGCCACGCCAACCCTGACTGTAACGGCGGAAGCAACCGTTGACGAGACGCCATTGCCGGAAGATACGCTGCTGCCAGGTAAGACCCCGGAAGCTACCAGCGCAGCGGAGGCCACCGCCGAGGAGCCTACGTCCACACCGTCCGATCTTCCAGAATACCATGAGGTCCAGCCCGGCGAAACGCTCAGTGAGATTGCGCAACAATATGGCCTCTCGATGCGGGAATTGATGGCCGCCAATGGGATCGTCAATCCAGATGCGATCTACAGCGGCCAGCGGTTGCGCTTGCCCAGCGCTGCTACCCGTACGCCGACACCAACCGCCACGAGCGATATCACCACAACACCGACAGCCACGGTCACCATTGCTGCGTCAGCAACGCCAACCAGCACCGCACCGCTTGAAGCCGAGGAGGAGCTTGACACCGAAACGGAGCAGCCGGACGCGGTGGAAACTGGCCCGGCCCAGCCAGTAAGCATTACCAGCTTGAACCGTACCTACGAGGTGCGCCAGAATGATACGATCAACCGGATTGCGCTGCGCTTGGGGGTGGATGCCGAGGCCCTGCGGCGCATCAACCGGCTGGAATATTCCACCAGGCTAGTGACTGGTGAGCGCTTGATCGTTCCCGCGACTGCTGAGGATATCTTTGTGGCGCGGTCGAGCCCGAGTTCAGGCCAAACCTATGTAGTGCAGTCGGGGGACAGTCTAAGCCAAATCGCCAAAGATCATGAGCTCTCGCTGAGTACATTGATGGCCGCCAACTATATCGGCAATCCCGATACGATCCGCGTGGGCCAAGAGTTAATCATCCCCAGCGCTGATGAAGAGATCGAGACTGTCAAAGAAGCACCGCGGGTCGGAC
>CAZMRA010000313.1:0-4377 GCA_964568485.1 uncultured Caldilineaceae bacterium
TGCCGTCTTTGCTGTCTGTGCCCTGGGCGTAGTCTTGCTGGCCATTCTGACCAACTATTACTCGAACCAGGAACAATATTACCTGCGCAGCAATGTTGGGGTGATCAGCCTGGCGGTCGGGTATATGATGTCAAGCGAGATGTCGCCGGAGGAAGTCCAACCGCTGCTGGAGAAGTTGGCATTTTTCACCCAAACCCGTATTCAAGCTTATGACCTCGAGCAACAATTGCGTTACGATTCCGGCTCACTGCAAGATGTCGGATTCGATCTCGAGTCGAGTAATCTACTGGTGACTCGGTTCAGTGACAGTAGTGACGAGCTCCGGCTCACCACGGGGGACACGATCACCATCACCCCAGCCTTACCTCCAGCTCGAATGGTTTTGCAAGGGGTGTTGCCTGATGGGCCGCGTTATCGCTTGGTGCTGAATCCGGCGCAGAATGCAGATGTACGGATGGACTTTCTCCTGAGGCAATCTTCGCTGTCAATTTCCGAACCGATCCTGAATGTGGAGGGGGGCGAGCCAGTGGGCATGCTGGTGCTCTCGGAAGGGCCCGCCTTTGGCCGGGCGATCTTGCGGAGTGTGGCGTGGGGATGGGCAGTGGCGAGTCTGTTGGCGGTGGTGCTTGCAGGGCTCTTGGGGTGGTATATGAGCCGTCGCATCAGCGCCCCAATTTTAGCCTTGACGGAGGTGACCACACGCATGGCGCAAGGGGATCTGGCAAGTCGTGCCAATGTCCAAAGCCGCGACGAGTTTGGACAACTGGCCCGCTCCTTCAACGAGATGGCGGAGCAGGTGGATGCGACGATTACCGTGCTCCATCGCTTTGTTGCGGATGCCGCACATGAGCTGCAGACGCCACTCACTGCACTCTACGCCGACCTTGACCTGGCTGCCCAAGGGCAGGATGCGGCCGGACAATATGCCTTGGTGCGCCGTGCCCAAGGCTCTGTCTTGCGCCTAAAAGCGTTGACCAGCAACTTGCTCGATCTCTCACGACTGGAAGCGCAAGCGGAACCAGAACCGGCCGTACCGCTCGATCTGACAGACTTCCTGCGCCAAAGCGCCGAACGCTATGCCTCGCAGGCTGAACAGGCCGAGCTGAGCTTCTCGCTGCATCTGCCCGCTGAAGCTGTCTTTATTCGTGCGCATAAGGCCCAGATGCAATTGGCCTTGGACAATTTGTTTGACAATGCCTGCAAATTTACGCCACCCAGTGGGGATGTGGCTATTCAACTCCGCCAAGCAGGAGCGCATGTGGCCTTAACCGTTACCGATACCGGCATTGGCGTGCCGCCGGATGATCTGCCCCACTTGTTCAATCGTTTCCACCGCAGCCGCAACGCAGCCGATTATCCCGGCAGCGGCTTGGGATTGGCGATCGTCAAGGCCATCGTTGAGCAACAAGATGGGCAGGTCATGGTGGAGAACTTAGCGCCAGGGACGCGCTTCACGCTCCGCTGGGCGGCGCTTCCTGGCAAGCTTGGCGAGGAAAATATTGGCTAAATGAAATCACCCGGATCAACACGAGAGAAAGACCAATTCGTGCTGATTCGGGTGATTCGTGCGCAGAGCGATTGCCATGCTTTTGCGATATCGTTACAACTTCAGCCCTTCCAACATGCCGCGGATAAACATCCGTTGGAAGACGATAAAGAGCAGCAACACCGGGGCCGAGGTGAGCAGATAGACCGCAGCTTCGGCGCCGTAGCTGGTAAATTCGCCATCCTCGAGCGCGAGGCCGACAAAGTTCATGGCGATCCCAATGCCCAGGGTGTAGAGTTCAGGATTGTCGATCATTGTTAAGGTGAACAAATATTCACCCCAGACGCGAATAAATTCAAAGAGCCCCACTACCAGCATGCCGCCCGTCGCCATCGGCAACATCACCCACAAAAAGGCTTGAAAGCGATTACAGCCGTCGATCAATGCCGCATCTTCAAACTCGTGCGGCATGTTGAGAAAGGTCTGCCGCATGATAAAGATCGGGATCGGCACACCGGCTGCAAAGGCGAGGATCAAGCCCAGTTGGCTATTGCGCAGCCCAAGAAAGCTCATCAACTCGTATTGCACCATCAACCCACCGGCACGTGGTACAAAGGTCAACAAGATCAACGTGTAGAAGATTAAGTCGCGGGCGGGGAAGCGCAGGCGAGCAAAGGCATACCCAGCCAGGGCGGCCACGGCCACTTGCAATAGAGTCGACCCGACAGTGACGATTGCACTGTTCTGGAAATAGGTAATGAAGGCGGGCATGCGCCGCAGCACATAGGTATAGTTCGCCAGCGTCGGGTTGAGCGTAATCAGAGAGGGCATCTCAACATATAGCTCTTGGCGAGTTTTGAGCGAGGCCGACACTGCCCAAACAAATGGCAACAAGAAAAGGAGCAGGAAAAACCACAGCACGATGCGCGGTAGCCATTGGCCACGGCGCCCCCAGAAGCGAGCCAACGGCGAAGCCTCCACAGCTGTTGGTTTGGTCAGTGGCGCAGAGTGAGTTTGGCTCGTCATTCAGTCCTCCCTGAGCGCAATAACTTGAAGATCGTCCCCGCCATAATCATCGAAATGACGCCCATTGTCAGGTTGATCGCGGCCGCATAACCCCAGCGCATATCACCCAAATAGAAGGCAATATCATAGGAATAGCGCCCCACCAACATGCCTGCATTTTGTGGGCCAGCTTGGGTGCGCCCAAAGAGAATCAGCGATTCTTCGGCAGTCCCCAGCACGCCGGCCGCTAGCACCAAAACCACGGTGAAGGTGGGCTTGAGCAGTGGGAGAGTGATGTGACGAAATTGGGCCGCACCGTTCGCCCCATCAATAGACGCTGCTTCGTACAATTCGTTGTTGATGTTGTACAGACCCACCAGAAAGAGCAAAATATTCTGACCCATGGACTTCCAGGCAGCAGCGACGGCCATTGTCGGGATGACCCATTTGGCATCGGCGAGCCAGGCTGGTGGATTCGCCATGCCGATGATTTCGCGCAGGAAGTAGTTGAGATAACCAAATTGGGGATGGAGTAACTGCTTCCACAGCAACAAGGCGACCGCAATCGGCAACACGACAGGTAGATAGGAGATCACCCGGTAGGTGGCAGCTTCCCAGGGATTGATCACCTTGGCGATCAAGGCTGCAATCAGCAATGCTAGCCCAATGTTGAGCGGTGTATAGACCAGGGTATAGTAGATTGAGCGCCCAAAGGCCTCCCAAAAGACCGGATCGTTCACCATCTCGCTGAAATTGGCCAACCCATTGAAGGGATGATGGTCGGGGATCAGGTAGCGATAATCTGAAAAGGCAATGGCCACCCCGCGGATCAGCGGATAGGCGCTAAAGGTAATGTAAAGCGCCAGGGCCGGGAAGATGAATAGGTAACCCAGGAGTGCATCGCTGCGGTCTTCGCGGCGCACCCTGCGCAACGCTTGCCACCATCGTTGCAGTGCTGAAGAGGATTCTGCTGATTGTGTTGCATCTTGCATAGCGTTAGCCGATCATAATTTGATAATGCGCCAAGCATCGGAGGGAAGGAGATAGGCAGCACAACATCTTGGTGCTCCTATCCCCTCACCACAATCTACGCGAGTTGTTTGTCTAATTCTGTGTTGATTTCGTCCATGGCGTTTTGCATGGCTTGGTCAAGTTCAACTTCACCGCCCCAATAGCGCTCCAGCCAAGGCATCAACTTGGTGTTGATGATGGGGAGATATTTACCCGCTTCCATGGGTACCAGTTGACTGTGCGGCACTGCCTCATAGACCGCGCTCAGTTCGGGCGTGGTGGTATCGGCGCCGAGCAGCCGGTCGATCTGGTTTTGGTGGACGGGCATACCCGAAAGGGTCAGCGTGCCGCTCCAGTGACGGTCGGCGGGAGCACCTTCAGGCCCCAAGATCGAGAGCAGCCAATCCAAGCCTTCTTGTGGATAAGGCGCACCGGCAAAGACAAAGGACGAATCGACATGGATCCAGGCGCGGTGCGGGTCACTGGCATTGACTTTCGGCAGTAGGCTACCATGGATCTTCTCGTTGCCCAAGACCGAGCGCCCGAGGCGAATCCAGGAGTGGGAGTCAAAGCCAATGGCAACTTTGCCCAATTGCCAATCGGGCATGGGGTCTTGCATCAGTTGTACATTAGTGTAGCCCGCATCGAACCAGCGTTTAAACATGCGCACGCATTCGCGGAACTCTTCGCTGTTGATCTTGAGCATGTAATCATCGTCATAGGGCTTCTCGATGAAGGTTGTAAACGCAATGCCCAAGGTACGGAAGATGTCTTTGCGCACCGCGAAGGGGACCACATCCTCTTCTGCCAGTTCCTCTTTGAGCTTACCCAGCAGCAGCTCGAACTCGTCCCAGGTTTCGGGCAGGCGCTCGTAG
>CAZMRA010000313.1:4387-4703 GCA_964568485.1 uncultured Caldilineaceae bacterium
CATAACCGACGGCTTCGAGATAATCTTGCCGGTAGCCAGCCATGAAGATGTTGAGCTTCATCGGCACAAAGTAGGTTTTGCCTTCGAACCGGGTCGTTTCGTAGATGCCGGGGTGGTAGAACGAATTCGCGTAATCCTGCGCCCAAGGGATCTGGGAAGCGGCCAACAGATCATCGATCGGTTGGCAGAGGCCCTGTTGAATATAGTTCCATTGCCAGTCGAATTGAGCGTAGCCACTGGCGCTCCAGCGAATATTATTTTCGCGGATCATTGCCAACGCTTTGGTCTCCCAGCCGTCGGGGCTCTCTTCCACCAC
>CAZMRA010000314.1:0-4701 GCA_964568485.1 uncultured Caldilineaceae bacterium
GGAATATCGCTACCCATGAGAATGGACCCCCCACCAAGCGGCAGGGCGACATGCATCACCTTGTTGCCCTCGTCGCTCGCTATCTCGGCTTCGGAGTGGAAATCTTTGTAACGCATGAGACCAAGAAATTCCCCACCAAAAACAGACTTGTAGAAGTTGAAGGCTTCTTCGCAGTTGTTGTTAAAGCTGAGATACGGATTGATTGTTGCCATGATAGTTCCTCCTTAGGAATAGATTTTCGGCCCTTCAGCAGAGTAGATTCTGGATGTGCTACGTATGGGACAGTTGCAGCGGGGGAGCGTTATTTCAAAATACAGAGCGCTTGACGAATCTCACCAAGATGATAGGTGGTATGAACAACCATAGCCATTGCCCCGGCAATTTCTCGTTCGCTCGGCCATTCTTGTTGGTCGGCGATTAGCGCTTTGATGCGGTCATAACTCGATCGTAGATCGACCTTGAGCGCCTCCCATTCCTCTGTCGTTACACCTTTGGTTTCGCGCCAGATCTTGCCCCAATCGACTGGATCGTAGCGCTGTGTACGCACATTTTTTTCCAGTGTGTCCAAATAAAAGGCCACATGTTTGACTTGTGCGGCCAGCGTAGCACATTTGCCGGCAACCGGCGTTGATGCTTCATCCGCTGAAATTGATGAAAGGGTTTCAAATAGAGAGGTGCCGCGATCCAAAAAAATGCCATGAACATTGTCGAAGGCTTCATCTAGCAGTAGGTAAAGCGCATTCTTGAAATGTTCGGCCTGGATTTGAGAGGACATAAGTGGCTCCATCACGTTCCGGTGCGTTACTTATTGTTGTTCTAGATTATAGAACATTTGTTCAGAATTGTCAAGGTTTTTGCGAATTTTCCTATGTCCAACAAGGGGTAAATCGGCTAGTCGTTTGCTCGTGGTGAACGCTCGAGTCGGATGTTGCAAACAGTCTGCATAAGCAGTATGCAAGCTGCGGAATCTACTTGCCAGATTTTAAGAACGCCTAGAACACAAAGCCACTTTCTGAAGGGCTTAGGTTCTAGGCGCTCCTGTACGAGGTAAGTGAGCAGCTAGCCGCTTCACCCATTGCCTGAGTTATGTCTGTATGGTGACCACTGCTGTGCGCTGGCACATGCTGCGGTTACTCAATCGTAAAGGTGATCGTGTAGTTGGTGCTGGGGCTATGGTCACCTTTGGCCAGCGATACCAGATAGTAGCCGGGCTCTGGCAAGGTCAATTGGTGCCCAATTGTGTAGCCCTCTGGCACTTCCTGCATTTCGGGAATCCACTGGTTGCCCGATGGGCTCTCGATGGTCATGCTCAAGGGCGTGCCGTCGCTGGTGGCGTCGACCGTCATGGTTTGACCCGCATTCGCCGATAGCAGATATTGTTGGATACCCGGGCCGGTGGGCAGCAACCCACTCCGCTCTGTTGAAGTCGCACCGGCATCGAACTGCACGCGTTCGGCGGGACCGGGTTGCGGCGTCAGGGGTTGCGCCAAGCTGTTGTCAATGGTAAAGACGACATCATATTGCGCTTCTGCCTCCGCATCGTCTGGAACCGAAAGCCGGACCAGATAATCACCATTGTCGGGCAACGTGATCAAGGTCGTAAAAATGTAAACCTCGCTGGCTTGGGCCTCACCAGGCCAAGACACGCCACCTGGTCCATAGACTGTGAAATTGACAGGCGCGCCATACCCGATGGTCTGGACGTGCATTGTCTGACCTGCGCTGGCCGCCAGGGCATATTCTTTGACTTCTCCCGGCGCTAAGGTGCCGCTGAGGGTGGCCGAAGTGGCACCCGGTTCAAATTCTACCCGTTCCGCCACTGTGATTCCGTTGTCCTGACCAGCGGTCTCGTCATCGGGCTCTGCTGGCACAGGCGTGGCCACCGCCGCGCTCAACGGCACAAAGTTGAGCTGATTGGCGCCCTCGGCATACCAGATGGTCAACGAGTCGGCGGTCACTTCATAGCGACCCGCACTTTGCAGCGCCTGCAGATAGGCTTGCTCCTGTTGCGTCACTTGATTGTCCACGCAGGCCATCAAGGTGCTGATGAGCTCGCCAAAAGTAATCGTGTCCCCTTGGAGTTGGTAACTGCCGCCAAAGCTATTGCAGCCACCCTGTCCGCCCGCTTGACCATCACTCGCCAAGCTCAGAGTGAGGAGACTCCCTTCAATGACGGGCAGTTCAGCCCCAGAAGGGCCAAAGGAGACCAGTTGCCACTCGGTATTTTCCAACGAAGCGCCACCCTCTGCGGGGGTAGCATCTTCAGTTGCGGCTGGTATTTCCGCCGTTGCGGGTACTTCCGTAGCAGCCGGAGTGACGCCGCTCGGGGTGGGTAGCGTACACGCGCTGATGAGCAAAAGTGTTACCAGGGGGAGGAAAGTTCGAAAGATCTGTTTGTGCATGTTACTCCTTTTCCTATGTTGAACCATTCGTACTTTGGATCTGCACACAGTGCGAGCAATGTAATCCTCATATTCGCAAGGGGCCATCCCTAAGACGAAAGAAATCACAAAAAGTGCCTATATCTAGATATAGAGCTGGGTATATCGTGGTCTATATCCAATTCGGGTTATCCAGGTTGATACTAATCAGCTTATATATTCAGCGTCGCGACCCGCCGGCTGGGGCAGATCGCGTGGCCCTTGCCAGGCCTGGAACGCAAGTCCCCAGACAAGCAGCGCGTGTAGCAAGTGCAGAATCCAGAAGCGATCCTGCACCAGAAAGACCCAAACCAGCCAGAGGAGGTGCATCCCCGCCAAGCCCAGCACCAGAGAACGCCAAGTGCGTTCGGCATTGGGCCGGCCGCGCGTCAAGCGGACGCCACTCACCCAGCAGGCAATGCCGCTGAGCAAAAAAGCGGCAAACGCCAACAGTAGCACCACGCTCCAGGTGCGATATTGAAAACCCTGGAACTCCGCCGTCCACGGGGTTTTGCTTGGCACAAACATCAGGATCAAGGCGCGCAGCACCAGCAACAGGGGCGCTTCGAGGAGATAGAGGGTGCCTAATCCCTTGATCCAAATGGGCAACCAGCGGTGCGTCATGAGTGCTTTGCTCCAGCCGTTATTACGGAATCCACCCCCAGTATAGCGGGCTGACCACGCACGCGCCTGAACCTTTTGCGCACTCCGCGATAGGCATGGGGGTATATCTTGCGCTTCCCTAGTATCGGGCGCTGGGGGATTTGGCCATTCCGCGAGGGCTAGGTATAGTTTGAGATAAATTCACCCCCTTCATTCCAGGAAGAGAACCCATGTCTACCAATCCCGAAGCGGGCTCGATGCGCGCTGCGTTTTTGTATGGCCGGCTCGATGTGCGGGTGGAGGAAATTGCTATTCCTCAGCTCGAGCAGCCGGACGATGTCTTGATCCGCGTAGCTTACAGCGGCATCTGCGGCAGTGAATTGCACGCCATCGAAGGTTATCAGTTGGTGCCGGGGGGAGTGCCAGGCCAACGCCCAGCCGGATCCCGACTGGGGCACGAATATAGCGGCGTTGTGGCCGCGGTGGGCCCGGCGGTGCAAACTGTGACGGTTGGCCAGCGCGTGACGGTCGCGCCGCGTGGCCCTTGTCATCAATGTGAGCTGTGCCGCAATGGCATGAGCGCCCTCTGCCGCAAAGTGGCGCAGCGTGGCGGATCGTGGGCCGAGTGGATCGTGGTGCCTGCCAAACTCGTTCATGCTTTACCTGATGATGTCTCCCTCGCCGTCGGCGCCATCACCGAGCCGCTCTCGGCAGCCGTGCGCATCATCGATCGGGCCAATCTCTTGGCCGGGATGACCGTCTGCGTGATCGGCGCCGGGCCGATCGGGTTATACTCGGCGGTCCTGGCCTTGTATAGCGGCGCTGCCAAAGTCATTGTGAGCGATGTGCGGCCGAGTCGCCGCGCCTTGTCCCAGCAGCTGGGCATCCCAGTGGTCGTGGACCCGAGCACAGAGGATTTGTATACGGTGGTGATGGACCACACCGGCGGCCGCGGCGCGGAGGTGAGCATCGAGGCCGTAGGGTTGGCGCCCACGCTGGAACAATCCGTGCAAGTGGTGGCGATCGGGGGAACGGTGGTCTGGGGTGGATTGGCCCCGGTCGGCTTGACCATCCCCATTTCGCCCAACGACATGTTTATGCGGGAATACACCCTGCGCACCTCGTGGGGCGGGATCGAGCTGTTCGAGCGCACGATCCGCATGGAGCAGCGCATCGATTGGACGCCTACGGTGACCGAAGTCTTTCCTCTGGACCAAGTGAGCGATGCCGTCGAATATGCCCGTACAACGGCCGCTGGCAAGGTCTTGTTAGCCATCCATCCGCCAGCCGATTCGGCCGGTTAATCCTGCGCACACCGCGCTTTTCGAAGAACGAAGGGAGCTCCCATGCAACGGTTTGCCATTGCCAGTGAATATGCGCTGCTTTGTGATACCCCCCGCTCGTATATCGAGATCCGCACCTTGCCGGCAGAAGCGCCGATTGGACCTGTGCGCACCGTGCGCGCCACCCCGGCTGAAGTGGTGATCTGTGTGATCTCCGGTGACCTGATAGTCAGAGCCGACGGCGAATCACGTCACTTGCAAGCGATGCAAGGCGTGCAGATTCCGGCTGGGCTGGCCTGGACGGCGAGCAGCGGCGCGGCTGGGGCCAAGATCCTGCGCATCGATAGCTTCCATCCTGCCTTGGCGCCAGACGGCCAGTTGATGCCCCCCTTGAC
>CAZMRA010000315.1:0-4623 GCA_964568485.1 uncultured Caldilineaceae bacterium
CCTGCAGGGTACCAGAGATGAAACCAGTTTGGGTTTTGGTTTCAATTTCGGCGTAAATCGTCTCTTCG
This sequence comes from uncultured Caldilineaceae bacterium, assembly GCA_964568485.1. Taxonomy (GTDB): domain Bacteria; phylum Chloroflexota; class Anaerolineae; order Caldilineales; family Caldilineaceae; genus CFX5. Next base: position 69 of record CAZMRA010000315.1, read on the forward strand.
ATGATTACCTGGATACCAGTATCAGCTGTAAAGCGCTCAGCGAACTGCGTCGGCATCACGCTTTCACTCGTCGAAGGAATCTGGACGCGTAACGTTACGTCCGTGGCCGCAGGGGCGGAAGTGGAATCGGTCGTGCTTGGCGCTTGTCCGGCTGGAGCTGCTGTTGGTGCGCAGGCGGCCATCAATTGGGCGCTGACTGCACCAAGCCCGGCCACTGCCATGCCCTTTAGAAAACTACGACGATTGATAGATTGTCGCATTGCAGTTCATCCTCCTTAAAGGGATTACGTAGAATGAAAGAAACAACTAGCGTTGAAGCAATGATGTTGTGATGCAAGGAATTACGAGTGCCGACGGTGGCAATGACAACTGTGGTGCTGACGAGGTTACTAATAGACGTTGAGATAAAGCTTGCAAACTTCAGAATGCTGGCGCTGTTGGCTCGTGACTTTCCGATCCATGCGGCTGATGGAAGATCCATCAATCCCGCCAGCAGGGTCCAATGATGCTGGGATGGGTTTTGGCTCCAATGCCGAGCTGCGTTCTGTGCAGTATTTATCCGTCCCTGGATATATTCGTTTAGGATGTCAGCATGAAAACAAAGTAGATAATTTCGCCAGTTGGGAGCAACTTGCTGAATGGCGCATACTTTACCATCAAATGGCTTAATTCGTCAAACGGCCTTTTACGGAAACGGAACGTGCGTTTTGTGAGACGAACTACGGCAATATAAGAAAAGCGATTGACAACTGCTTTTTCATCTGCTACGATGAATTTTATGAAACTACACGTGTAGTTTTATAGCCCCATGTGCTCGCTCTGATTCACTGAATTTCATCCATAATGGCTGCTCCACAAAAGCAAACAAGGCGGCGAGCAACTTTGCAAGCTGTAGCCGACCTTGCGGGGGTCAATCGGGTAACTGCCGCAGTTGCGTTGGGCCGCTCGCCCCAGGGGGGGACACGAGTCTCCACAAGCACGCGTCAGCGAATCTTGGAGGCTGCTCAGCAGTTGGGTTATGCCCCCAATGCCTTGGCGCGCGCTTTGCGGACCGAGCGGACCAACATCATTGGCTACTACGCGGGTTATGAAGCGTTGGATGCGCATACTCCCTTCACGGCCGCGATTTTGCAAGGCCTGCAACGGAGCTGCCGGGCGCATCAACAAGATCTCATGCTCTTTGGCAGCTTTGAACGCGACACGGTCGATAGCATTTATGCGACTCTGGCCAGCGGCAAGATCGATGGTTTAGTGATTATGCCGACCCCGCGCAGCCCAATTACCGATCGGTTATTCGATGCGCATCTGCCGGTAGTGGCTATCGCCAATGCGCACCCCGCCGTGCCTTCGGTGGTGGTGGATGATGAGGCCAGCGGCGAGCTGATCGCCCAGGAGCTGGTCAAAAAAGGACATCGGCGCATCCTCTATCGCTCGCACGAAGAACCACGCGTTTCGGTGATGCGCCGCCAAGCAAGTTTTTTAGCCGCGGCCAGTCGGCATGATCTACAAGTCGTGGTTACCCATGCCCAGCAAGACCATGAATTATCGAGTAACGAATTGGCAATTTTGGCGCTACCGCCCGAGCAACGTCCTACTGCCGCGGTTTGTTGGACCGACCTGAATGCCTATACGCTGCTAACTACCTGCGAATCGCTTGGGTTACGCGTCCCGCAAGACATCGCCATCGTTGGGTTTGATGGCATCCCCATGCGGATTCGCCCTGCGCGAGTGTTGACCACAGTGGTGGCGCCTTGGGTCGAGGTCGCTGCAACCGCGGTGGATCAGCTGCATGCTTTGTTGGCGGGCCAACCTGTGCCCGTGGAAACCTGTTTACCCGTTACCTTATACCTCGGTGATACCGCGTAGACCGTGGCTCCCCAATCGTCTGGCTACCGTTTTGTCACATTTTGGACTTACTCATGTTCAACAAAGGAAGAAGAGAACCATGTCCCAACAATCGCTCTCACGTCGTCAGTTTTTGCAATGGAGCGGCGCGCTTGGTGCCACAACCTTGTTGGTCGCCTGTACCCCGCCAGCGAGCGACGCCCCCACCTCCACCACTGCCGCCGAGGCAACTTCACCTGCGTTCCCGGTCAGCTCGGATGAATTGCCGGCGCTCTTAGGTGCTGATATGCCGGGTAGCCCCACCCATCCCAAAGGCTGGACGACGCGCTTGCCCGATCTGCCCCGCGCACCCAGCACTGAGCCGATCACCATTTCGATCACCCGGCGAGTGGATGCGCAAACTCAATTCGCCGAAGGAGATAGCCTAGAGAACAACCCCTGGACGCGCATGATCCGCAAGCTCTTCGGGGTCGAGTTCACGGTTGCCTGGACGTGGGCAACGACCGATGAGGTCAATTCCAAATACAATTTAGCCCTCGCTAGTGGTGATATCCCCGATTATTTGGAGACAATCCCGGCCAATATCTTTGTCCAGATGGTCGAGGCCGATGCGTTGGAAGACATTACCGACGCCTGGGAGAGTTACGCCAGTGACCGCTGGAAGCAAGCCTTTGCTGATTATGGCGAACTTCCCTGGACGTGGACCAAGTTCGATGGGCGGATTATGGGGCTGCCACGGGTGGAAGATCTCGCCCACAACGACACGATCCTCTGGTATCGCGCCGATTGGTTGGAAGAGCATGGCTTAGAGGTGCCCACCACATTAGACGAGTTACATGATGTGGCGTTGGCACTCGTGCAAGCTAACGCTGGCTTGGGCGCGGCGGGCACCACACTCGGTCTGCTCGCCAACAAACAATATGACCACACCTGGTATGGTAGCTTAGATCCGATCTGGGGCGCTTTTGGCGTGATTCCCGACCACTGGAGCGAAGTGGATGGACAATTGGTCTTCGATGGTATTCGTGAGGAGATGAAAGAGCCACTGTCCTTGCTCAATCAGTGGTATCAAGATGGCATCTTCCGGCGAGATTTCTTTACGATTGAGACATCGGATTCGATCCAAGATATTGCGGCGAGCCAGTGTGGGCTCCATTTCACCCCTTCGTGGGGGGCCAATTTAGACACGGTGCGAAACGACCCCAATACTCGCTGGGCCTTTACCAACATCCCCACGCGGGCGGATGGTACCAAGGGCAAACACACGGAAAATAACTTCAAGCCCGATCCCTTTGCCTTCCGCAAAGGTGCACCCCATATCGACAAGATTTTTGAGATCACCAACTGGATGATCGAATTGACCGAGGACTACGACCGGCGCTTCCATGGCTGGGAAGGGCACAATTATGCCTGGGATGGGGATACTGTGGCCTGGACGGGAACCGGCTGGGCTCCTTGGGCCATCGGCCCAATTGGCACGCGGGGCGGCGGTATGGCTGATCCGCGCCACATTGGCAACGAGATTCAATACCGCCGTGAAGTGTTTGGCGCAGTGCCCCCTGAAGAACGGGACGCCATGCAAACCCTGTTGCTAGAAGACCCGACCGGCGTGCAGCAAGTGAGCGATGAGTCACGTTTGTTCATCCTCGAACACGCAGCCGATGCGAAGATGACCGCGTTGCAGCGCTTGCCAACTCCGACGATGGTCGAACGTAGCGTGGACTTGGACAAGCTGCTGGATGAGACCATTCTGGGCATCATCATTGGTGAAAAGCCGCTGAGTGCGTTCGACGAGATGATCGCACAATGGCAACAACTCGGTGGTGAGCGAATCACCGAAGAAGTAAACGAGTGGTGGGCAAGTCGTTAACGGCCAATGAGGGATGAGTAAGGTTCAATGGCTAATGCAGCGCTTTCGAACTGTCGAGGCCGCATTAGCCATTGAACCCGACTGTTGAATCTGATCTGTTGACCATTCATTCCCCGTTTTGTCGGGATTGGGGGGACGATGCAAGTTGCAGAGAAAGTTGCTCACCCTGCGGCACAACAGGCTGAGCAGCGTATGCAATGGCGTCATTATTGGCGGCGTACTTGGCCGCTCTACGCCATGCTAGTGTTGCCGTTGAGCCAACTCGCGCTTTTTCACTATTACCCGATGTATGGGGTGGTGATTGCCTTTCAAAACTTTAATCCTGGCCGCGGCTTTAGCGGTTCGCCGTGGGTCGGCTTGGAGAATTTTCGTTATCTCTTCACGAACCCCGATTTTACGAACGTCTTTACCAACTCATTGATCATCGCCGTGAGCAAGTTGGTCAGCCTGCAACTCGTGGCCGTGACCTTGGCCTTGATGCTCAATGAAGTGCGGCATATGCTCTTCAAACGAACGCTCCAGACGGTGATCTATTTGCCGCATTTTCTTTCATGGATTGTGCTGGGGGGCATTTTGGTCGATCTGCTCTCCGCCAATGGGTTGGTCAACCGCGGGCTCGGCTTGTTGGGCTTTGAGCCGATCCTCTTTTTGGGGAGCAATGCTTGGTTTCGCCCAGTTGTGATCTTGACGAATCTCTGGAAGGAAGCCGGTTGGGCAACGATCATCTATTTGGCCGCGTTGACCGCCGTGGATCCCACCCTACACGAAGCGGCGGCGATTGATGGGGCGAACCGCTGGCAACGCATCCGCCATGTGAATTTACCCGGGAGTGCCTCGGTG
>CAZMRA010000316.1:0-4602 GCA_964568485.1 uncultured Caldilineaceae bacterium
TAGCATGTTGACAAAAAATGAATACCGTTGGCTATCATGTCCAATTGAGCAAGGTATGCTGCAAAGCTGAGCCACTACTCGTTGGTTTTGTAAGCACTACCACAACTGGCGGAGAGAATTGAACCCACTTGGATAGCCCCCATCTCCGTTGCCATGGTAGTCTCCAGATGCTACTCTACGACCTCCAACTTGGCACCCAGGGCCTGCAGGGTAATTTCAAAGCCAGGGAAGCTGTCGGCAGTGACTTCGGAGCCATAGACCGTGGTTGCGCCTTTGGCCACCATGCCGGCCACGGTCATCGCCATGGCCAAGCGGTGATCGCCCTGGCTCTCCACCGGTGCGCCGATCAACTGGGTAGGACCATCGATGATGAAGCCATCTTCGGTCGGTTCGATCTGCGCGCCCATCTTGCGCAATTCGGTGACAGTGGTCGCAATGCGATCCGTTTCTTTGACACGCAACTCACCGGCGTCGCGGATCACGGTCCGGCCGCGCGCTTGAGTGGCAGCGACCGCCAAGATCATCAGCTCATCGATCATGGTGACGATCAGTTCGCCCTCAAAGGTGGTGCCTTGCAGATCACTGGTGCGCACTACGAGATCTGCCACAGGTTCGCCGGCTTGATCGCGCTGGTTCTTGAACTCGATCTGTGCGCCCATAGCCAACAGCGCATCGACAATGCCGGTCCGTGTTGGGTTGACCCCAACACCAGTGATCGTGATATGGCTGTCAGGCACGATGGCACCGGCCACCAACAAAAATGCAGCAGATGATATATCGCCGGGGACGATGATGTCAATAGGTTGGAGCGGAGCCGAGGGTCGTTCACTGGAGACCGTGCGGCCAGTCACCTGGATTGGGGCACCCATGGCCTTTAACATGCGCTCGGTATGGTCACGGGCAGGACCGGGCTCGCGCACAATGGTCAACCCCTCCGCATAGAGACCAGCTAATAAAATACAGCTTTTGACCTGGGCGCTCGCCACGGGCAAGGTGTAATCCACGCCGCGCAGCCGAGTGGGAGCAATCCCCAGCGGCGCATAATTGCCATTCTGCCGTCCGATGATCTGCGCGCCCATGCCCCGCAGCGGGTTGACCACCCGACCCATGGGGCGGCGCCGAATCTGCTCGGTACCATTGAGGATGCTCGTAAATTTTTGGCCGGCCAGCAACCCTGCCATCAAGCGGATGGTTGTCCCTGAATTCGCGCAGTCGAGAATCCCATTTGGCTCTTGCAGACCATCGATCCCGCGCCCATGGATGACCAACTCAGTTGGGGACACTTCATCGACCACCACGCCAAGGTCGCGCATCACCCGAATGGTGGCTCGGCAGTCGTGCCCGTCCAGGAAATTGTGAACATGGCTCACCCCATCAGCGATGGCAGAAAACATCACAGCACGGTGGCTGATCGATTTGTCCCCCGGTACGCTGCACTGGCCCACCAAAGACGAGCCGGGTTGAAGATTGATTTGTGTCATTCCTATACTCCTGGTGAAACGCTAAGATATTCAATAAGTCATCAATCGGTAAGGCGCAATCGATAATTTGGGTGATGCGCATTGCTATTACTGATTTTGGTACCAACATTGAGGCGGCGAAAACGTCCGTCGTCCTCTATCAAAGACTCTATTGGGTGTTGGCGAACAAGGTGGATGCAAGTTCCAATAGATAGCGAAACACAGATATCATGAAATGCTTTCAACAATTATTTTTAGTTTATCAATAAAACGTAGGCGTTCTTAGCTCGCCCAGCTTTAGCATCATAGACGACAGCTGTGTTTCACTACCCAAGATCCGCAAAGCGTTACCGCCATGCGGCACCCGCTATTCAAACAATACCGCGACCCATTCCGGTTCAGGCAGCCCCCACGCTCGAGCCGCCCATTGGAGCAGCACCGCCAATTGTTGACGCTGAAAGCGCCGTAACCGCGGCAGTTCCGGCAATTCCGCTTGCCATGCTTTGCTGGCAAAAAACGAAATGCACCAGGCCAGCGCGCTATCGACCGCCACTGGCTCGAGCGGGCCTTTTTCACGATACCAAGCCAGGATCTGCTCGGGCTGTGGGCCGGCCTCTACGGTGATGCTCTGGGCAAAGGCCACGAGGTCCAACTCAGGCCGCCCGACCATGACCGCCGGCCAGTCAAACAGATAGAGGCGATTGCGGGTAAAGCGCAGATTATCCGAACGCAGATCGCCATGCAGAAGAGCAAATGGCCCTTGCAGCAAGCCACCCTGGTCGAACATGGCCGTGATGGTCGGGGTGGCCGCTTGCAACCAGCGCAAGGCTTCGTCAGAGCGTTCGCCAGCCATAGCCGCCACCTTGCGCAGATCATCAGATTGCGCAACCGTTCGGGCCCAACTCTCTTCCTGGACCCAGCTGTCTGGGTGCGCGAGCCACTCCGGTAGCGGCTTCGCCACCGTAGCATTATAAAAATCGGCCAGACCGTGTGCCACCTTGCGGACTAAGCTTGGGGTCCACGGTGGCGCGCTCTTCGGGCCGAGATCTTCCAAAAGCAGGCCGTGCCAATCCTCGTATTGAAACTCGGCATAGAACTGGGGCATCCACGCACCGATGAGATCTTTCAATTCAGCATAGACGCGCGCTTCTTGCCAGAGTGCCGCAGTCGAAAACTCGTTGGACTTGGCATAGGTTGCCTTAAAGAAGGCACGCCGTCCGTCGGCCAAGGCCAAACGGAAGGTAGGGGCTGGCGAATAGCCCCCCCAAATGCGCGCAGCCCGGCTCACTGGAGAGCCGAGCATGCTTTCGACTTGTTGACGCACGGCCTTCGGCACATGACGCCAGGGTAATTTTGCTTCGACACCGGTACGCGACATAGGGTCAGCCCTGGGTTATTTTACTGTTTTTTCCAGCTTGCCCGCTTTTGCTGGGAAACAGCCAACTTGGCGTGTAATTGTGTTTCGTTACCCTCGGCCAGCAGGGTCCGTAATTCGGTTAGCTGACCCGCGAAATTATCCAATTGGTCCAGCACCGCTTGGCGATTGGTCAGCAAAATATCCATAAACATGCGGGTATCGCTGGCCGCCACGCGGCTTGTGTCACGAAAACCGCCCGCAGCCACTTGCCAGACCAATTCATCCTCGGTGCCCACGTTGGCCACCGCATGGACAAAGGCACTGGCCAGTAAAAAGGGCAGATGGCTGATCGTCGCCACCAGCCGGTCGTGGCGCACAGGATCAATCACCATTGGCCGAGCCCCAATGGCTTCTGCCAACTCACGCGCCAATGCCAGGGCGTCGGAGCTGGTACGCGGCAGCGGGGAAAGAATCCACGGCGCATTTTTGTACAATCCCGCTTCCGCGGAGCCAAACCCGGCAGTCTCCTTACCACACATCGGGTGGCCACCAATGGGTTGCACACCAGATGGCAATTCGGCCATTGCTGCACAAATCGCTGCCTTGGTGCTGCCCATATCCATGACCAGTGCCCCGGGCCAGATATGGGGCCCCAACTCGCGCAACTGATCGACAATCGTGCGTACTGGGGTGGCGAAGATCACAATATCCGCCCCCATCACCCCGGTGATCGGGTCATTGGTTGCCAGATCCACCGCGCCAGAAAAAAAGGCTTCAAGCACCGTATCGGTCCGCCGGGCTATGCCGCGTACTTCGCGACAGAGCTTGCCTTGCACCAAGTCCAGACAGAGGCTTGCGCCCATGAGCCCAAGACCGACCACAGCCACACTGCAATCAGAAAGACGTTTTGTCATGTGCGGTTTGGTGAATGATGTGTGGAGATTAGAGACGCTATTCTGCCGCTAATCTCCACACGCTAGTCGCTAAACTTCACGTCCAACTGCCGCAGCGATCGGCTTCAGCTCGGCTACCAGTTGCGCAAATTGTTGTGGATTCAGGCTCTGTGCGCCATCACTCCAGGCCCGGGACGGATCGGGATGGACCTCGAGCATGAGCACATCGGCGCCGGCAGCCACAGCCGCCTTGGAGATCGCCGGCACCAGTTTGGCCATGCCTGTGCCGTGGGCGGGATCAGCGCAGACGGGCAAGTGGGTCAATTGCTTGAGCAACGGCACGGCGTTGACATCAAAGGTGTTGCGGGTGGCCGTTTCGTAAGTACGAATGCCGCGCTCGCAGATCATCACCTGCATGTTGCCCCCAGCCATGATATATTCGGCGCCCATCAGCAATTCGTTGATCGTGCCGCTGATACCGCGCTTTAAGAATACCGGCTTGTTGGTCTTGCCCAGGGCCTTGAGCAGCGAGTAATTTTGATTGTTGCGCGCACCGACCTGGAAGATGTCGGTATATTCACCGACCAATTCGATCTCATCCACACTCATCACTTCGGTGATAATGGGCAAGCCCGTCTGTTCACGCGCTTCGGCCAAGTATTTCAACCCTTCGGCCCCCATCCCTTGGAAGCTGTAAGGGCTGGTGCGCGGCTTGAACGCACCACCACGCAGAATGGTCGCCCCGGCCTCTTTGACCATGTGGGCGGTTTCGATGATCATTTCTCGGCCTTCCACGCTGCACGGCCCCGCCATGATCGCAATGCGATCGCCACCGATCTTGACGCCATTGACATCGATCACCGTATTGGACGGGGCAAAATCGCGGCTGGCC
>CAZMRA010000317.1:0-1832 GCA_964568485.1 uncultured Caldilineaceae bacterium
TCAATGATCGGCAAGTCGTTGAATCGAGTCACAGCTCCCTCGTATGCACTCTGTGAAATGGGGTTCACCGTTCGTCACCAACTCTCAGGCATCAACCATCACTGCGTACTCGGCTACCGCCCTGCGCCCACTGGCTAGTCAAAGGTCAGCATCGCCTTCACAACGCCGTAATCGGGATTGAGCCAATTAGGGAATTCCTCGATCATGCTTTCCGGTGTGGCGTGATGGGTGATCCACGGCGCGACATTGACCTTGCCCGCGCTGATCTGGTCGATCACATAGGCAAAATCTTCACTGGTGGCGTTGCGGCTGGCAAAGAGCGTCAACTCCCGGCGGTGGAATTCAGCGTCGGGCAAGGGGATATCCGCCTGCACCAAGCCGACATAGACCAACTTCCCGCCCTGCTCCACATACTGAAAGGCCTGCGCCATGGAACGGGGATTGCCCGTGGCATCAAACACGGTCAAGGGCAGGTCACCATTCAAGCGTTGGCGCAACTCGGCCAGAGGATCTTGGCGGGGATCGATCCACTCGCTGATGCCTAAGTGCGTGCTGGCGAACTCAATGCGCCGATCACTCATCTCCATGCCCAATACCTGCGCGCCGGCTAGCTGGGCGAATTGCATCGTCCCCAAGCCGATGGGGCCAGCGCCGATCACCAGCACCGGGTCACCGGGGTTTAAGGCGGCGCGGCGCACGGCATGGGCGCCAATGCACAACATTTCGACAATCGCCAGGGAATCGAGCGAAGCCGCGGGCGCTTTGTGTAGCTTCGCGATCGGCAACACGATCAGCTCGCGCATGCCGCCATCGGTGTGTACACCCAAGGTTTTCAAGGTTGTGCAGCAATTGGTTTTGCCCCGCCGACAGGCACTACACGTGCCGCAATTCAAATAGGGCTCCACGGTGCATTGATCGCCCACTTGGAGCGAGTGGGGCTGCGTCGTGGGGCCAACTTCCACCACTTCGACGGCCAATTCGTGGCCCAAAATGCGCGGATAGGAGAGAAATGGCTGGTCGCCCTTAAAGGCATGCAAGTCGGTCCCGCAGATGCCCACGCGGCGCACACGCACCAAGACCTCATCGACGCCAGGCGCAGGGGGTGGATCGGTTTCGGTCAAGCGAAAGCGACCGGGTTCCTCCAATACAATTGTTTTCATAGTAATTTCTGGATCTCTGGATGAATCGCACTGTTTGATGGCAAGTGGGTATTGGTAGGAGCATTGTAGTCGAATCTGCCGTTTGATGCCAACACGTTAAGCCAAGCTCAACAGCGTATAGATTCTGTGGTACACTTCTCATCCAGAAGAGCAGTCCGGCAAAGAGTCTTGGATACGGTTTCCGGTTGCGATGGCGCCGGTTGATTGCTTCAACCTGCACTTCGCCACTCGGCAGCTACGTCAATCCTACGCACACAAGGAGATCACAGCATGGACTATCGAACATTGGGACGGACCGGCGTTAAGGTGAGTACGCTCTGCCTCGGCTGTATGATGTTCGGCGGCAAGACCAGCCCCGAAGATTCGCATGCGATCATCGACCGCGCCATTGACGCAGGCATCAATTTTCTCGACACGGCCAATGTCTACAGCCGCGGCCGCAGCGAGGAAGTCACCGGCGAAGCCCTCAAGCGCAATGGCAAACGGCACCAAATCGTGCTGGCTACCAAAGTCCATGGGCGCATGGATGACGACGACATCAACGCCAGTGGCAACAGCCGCCGCCATATCATTGCCCAGTGCGAAGCCAGTTTGCGCCGTCTCCAGACCGATTACATCGACCTCTACCAGATTCACCGCCCGCAGCCCGACATTCCCATCGATGAAACGCTG
>CAZMRA010000317.1:1842-4546 GCA_964568485.1 uncultured Caldilineaceae bacterium
GCTGCGCGCGCTCGACGATCTGATCCGCGCGGGCAAGGTGCGCTACATCGGCACCAGCACCTTCGAAGCCTGGCAAGTCGTCGAAGCGTTGTGGGTGGCCAAAGAATATGGCCTGAATCGCTTTGTCTGCGAACAGCCACCTTACCACATTCTCGACCGCCGCATCGAGCGCGGCTTGATCCCCATGGCGCAAACCTATGGGATCGGCATCATCCCGTGGAGTCCGCTGGCGGGTGGGCTGTTGACCGGTAAATATCGCCGCGGGGAACCAGCACCGCCGGATAGCCGCTTTGCAGATTACGAAACGAACCCCCAACGGCGAGCGCGGATGGTTGATGAACTCTATGACGTCGTTGAGGGCTTGCAACCGCTGGCCGATGCCAAAAATTGCACCCTGTCGCAGCTGGCGCTGGCCTGGTGTATGGGGCAGCCGGGGGTCACCAGCCCGATCATCGGGCCGCGGACCATGGAACAGCTCGAAGATAATCTCGGCGCGCTAAATGTCACCTTGACCGCCGAGGATCATCAAACCATCGACAATTTGGTGCCACCAGGCCGCATGGTTTCGCCCTTCTACGAAGCGCAGTTTGGGCCACATCCCACGCGCTGGTGATCCATCAGCATAAATCTTAAATCTATGGAATGGAGCATAAGAGATTGCAGAAATTCTGGAAGATTGCCTGAGATTGCAGACGCACAATCTCTGTCGATCTCTTGAATTTCCACCATCTCTACAAGCAAGTTATGGATCAAGCCAAGGTTCGTCTTTTACTCGAAGCAGTTGCACGCGGCGAACAATCGGTCGATGGAGCGCTGACCGCGTTGCGCTCCTTGCCTTTTGAAGATGTCGAGTTTGCCACGCTCGACCATCATCGGAGTTTGCGCTGGGGCTTTCCCGAAGTGGTCTTTTGTGAGCATAAAACGCCCGAGCAAGTGGCGATCATTGTGGCGCGGCTGGCCGAACGCAGCCCACGGCTGTTAGCGACCCGCGCCACTGCGGAACATTACACGGCCACACGGGCCTTGGTCCCCGAGGTGAATTACCATCCACTCGCCCGCTGTTTGTGGATCGACCGGGAGCCGGATCGCCTCCGCCACCCAGGCATTGTGGTTGCCGCCGCGGGGACAAGCGATCTGCCAGTCTTGGAAGAGACCACACTCACGCTGGATCTCATGGGGCACGCGGCCGAGCGTATTGTGGATGTCGGGGTGGCTGGCCTGCACCGGCTGCTGCCGCATGTCCCCACCCTGCAAGCCGCGCAGGTGGTGATCACCATCGCGGGCATGGAGGGGGCGCTCGCCAGTGTGATCGGCGGGTTGACCGCTGCCCCGGTGATCGCGGTGCCGACCTCGGTGGGCTATGGGGCCAGCTTTGGCGGCCTCGCTGCGCTGTTGGCCATGCTCAACAGCTGTGCTTCGGGCATCTCGGTGGTGAATATCGATAATGGCTATGGGGCCGCTTGCATGGCCGCAGCAATCAATCAGCGGATTGTGCAAGCTAGCTCGGTAAAGTGAGGAAGAGCGATGTTGTCTGCTACACTTGAAGAAAAGCTGAACAAGCTACGCGCTTTGATCAGTGACTGTGGTTCGGTATTGGTTGCCTATTCGGGCGGCGTTGACAGCGCCTTGGTCATGACGGTGGCGTATCAAACCCTGGGCGAGCGCGCGCTGGCCTGTATTGGCGTTTCGCCTAGCTACCCGACCCGCGAGATGCGCGATGCGATCAAACTGGCCGAACAACTCGGCGTCCCTTATCGACTGGTGAATACCGAAGAGTACTTGGACGAAAACTACGCGGCCAACCCAACCAATCGCTGTTATTTCTGCAAGTCGGAATTGCACAATCAACTCAAAGCGATTGCTCAGGCTGAAGGCTGGCAAGCGGTGTTAGATGGCAACAATCTCAGCGATCTGGGTGATTTCCGCCCGGGTATGGAAGCAGCCCGCGAGCGTGGTGTGCGTTCGCCCTTGATCGAAGCTGGCATCAGCAAAGCGGAGATCCGTGAGTTGGCCCGGCATCTGAATCTACCGGTGTGGGACAAACCAGCCATGGCCTGCCTCTCATCCCGTGTACCGCATGGCACGCCCATCACCCCGGAGTTGCTGCGGCAGATTGAACAGGCCGAAGATGTGTTGGTAGCGTTGGGTTTTCGCCAATTCCGCGTGCGCCATCATGGCGAAATTGCTCGCTTAGAATTGCCTGCCGAAGATTTTCCGCTGGCGTTGCAATATCATGCGGACATTGTCGCCGGCATTAAAGAGGCGGGATACCGCTTTGTCACGCTCGACTTGGCTGGGTTCCGTAGTGGTTCGCTCAACCCAATCGCGACCACCAGCATCACCCTCTCGCTGCCAGAAATTGGCTAAACCAATCTTGCAGTCACTGCGTGCTGGCGCGACTGCGGACATGAAAAGAAATTGACAGCATGATTGCCTATTTGGATCTACCGTCTGGCTTAGCCGGCGATATGATGCTTGGTTGTTTGGTCGATGCAGGTTGGCCGTTGGCCCGCTTGCAGGCGACGATTGCCAGTTTGGGATTGCCCGCGGAGATGTGGTCTATCCGGCAAGAAACGGTGATGCGCGGTCCGCTGCGCGCCACGTTGGTGCATGTGGAGACCGTCGAAGGACATGTCCACCGCCACTTGCACGATATTCGAGCGCTGATCACCGCGGCAGAACTGCCCGAAGCGGTGCGCAAGCA
>CAZMRA010000318.1:0-4378 GCA_964568485.1 uncultured Caldilineaceae bacterium
GCGGCGAGAACCATCGCATTGGCCTGTACGACATGGTCTTGATCAAAGAAAACCACATCACGGCTGCTGGTGGTATCACCGCGGCAGTGAACCAAGTGCGGGCGCTGGATCCGCGTGGACGGGCGATCGAAGTTGAGGTGCAAACGCTCGATGAATTGCGCGAAGCCTTGCCGCTAGGGGTGGATCAGATCATGCTGGACAACATGAACCTCGAGCAGATGCGCGAGGCCGTTGCCATTACCAACGGGGCCGTGCCTTTGGAAGCTTCCGGCAATGTCTCGTTGGAAACGATTGCGCAGATTGCGGCAACGGGCGTTGATTACATTTCGGTTGGCAAGCTCACCCATTCGGTGCAGGCGTTTGATATCAGCTTTTTGTTGTAACGACAGTTTTGAGATGCAATGCTGGGTTGCTGCTAGTTCGGCGAGGAAAGTTCGAACGTGGTACCCAGCGTCAAAATAGACTCAGCAATAATCAGGAGAGTAGGATGATCGATGCAAAGACTGTGCAAGAGACCTATGCACAGATGAAAGCGAAGCTCAGTGATGTGGTGCCCGATGTCGAGTTGAGGATCAAAGCCGAGATCGCGTATGAGATCAATCGCTTAAAAAAGGAGAAGAACGCGGTCATTTTGGGCCATAACTACATGGAACCGGCCCTGTTTCATTCGATCCCCGATTTTGTGGGCGATTCGCTGGCGCTGAGCCGCAAAGCCGCCGAGACCGATAAGGACATTATCGTCTTCTGTGGCGTGGAGTTTATGGCCGAGACCGCGAAGATCCTCAATCCCGAGAAGATGGTCTTGGTGCCCTCCGAACGGGCTGGCTGTTCGCTCGCTTCCAGCATCACCGCTGAAGATGTGCGCGCCCTCAAAGCCCAATATCCCGGCGTGCCCGTGGTGACTTACGTGAACACCTACGCCGATGTCAAGGCTGAATGCGATATCTGCTGCACTTCGGGCAATGCGGTGGCCGTGGTCAACGCGCTGGATGCCGATACCATCATCTTTATTCCGGATGAATATTTGGCGCGCAATGTCGCTCGCGAAACCGGCAAGCAGATCATCATTCCCGCGGCAAAAGGGCGTAGCGAGCGTTTTTATGATGCGCAAGGTGCTCAGCAGAATCGCCACATTGCGCCGATTCCCTTGTCGCCGACCCCCGGTGTGCCCGCTGGTATGGTCGGCTGGCATGGTCGCTGCGAAGTCCACGAACAATTTACCGTGCAAGATATTCAAAATGTCCGGCTACAATTCCCCGATGTCGAAATTCTTGCCCACCCCGAGTGCAGCCCTGAAGTGGTCGCAGCTGCTGATTATTCGGGCAGCACAACCGAGATGATCCGCCGTGTGGAGGAATCGACGGCCCCGCATTATTTATTGCTGACCGAATGCTCAATGGCCGACAACATCATTGCCAGCAACCCCGACAAAGAGATGTTGCGCCTGTGCAGTGTGCGTTGCCCTCACATGAACCAGATCACGCTGGAAGATACGCTGAACGCGCTGCGCTACAACCAATACGAAGTCACCGTGCCCGAAGAGATTCGGGTACGCGCCGCCAGATCCGTTGAGCGGATGATTGCCATTGGTTGATGCTATGAGAAATTCTGAACCAGGTGATCTGTATGAAACCGAGGTCTTGATCCTCGGTTGTGGCATCGCCGGGTGCACCGCTGCGCTGACCTTGGCTGATGCTGGCATTCCGGTCACGGTAGTGACTCGCGCCAAGGCACCAGAAGAATCGAGCACCAGCTGGGCGCAGGGGGGCATTATTTACCAGGGCGAGGATGATTCGCCCGATCTGCTGGCTGAAGATATCGAGCGAGCCGGAGCTGGACATGCGTATCCGCCAGCGGTGCGTCTGCTGGCCGAAGCTGGGCCCGGTGCCGTCGAACGAGTGCTATTGGAACGGGTGGGGGTCGAGTTTGACATCACGCCTGCGGGGAAGCTGTCCCTGGCCCGGGAAGGTGGCCATAGCCTGCCGCGCATCATCCATGCGTCGGACGCCTCGGGCCGCGCCATCCAGCTCGCCATGCTCAAGGCCTTGGCCGCCCATCCGCAGATTACGCTGCTGACCTCAACCACGGCCATCGATCTGTTGACACCAGCCCACCATTCACCCAACCGCCAAGCCATTTACCAGCCTCCTAGTTGTGTTGGGGCCTACCTGTTGAACAACACCACCGGGTTTGTGAAGCGGTGCCGCGCCCGCAAGACGATCTTAGCGACTGGTGGGCTGGGGCAGATCTTCTTGCAGAGTACCAATCCGCCGGGAGCGCGTGGTGATGGCATTGCCATGGCCCATCGGGCGGGGGTGGATATTATCAACGCCGAGTTTGTGCAATTTCACCCCACGGCCTTTTATGCGCGGCAGAAAGCTCAGTTTTTGGTCTCCGAAGCGGTGCGCGGTGCAGGTGCTCGCTTGGTGGATGCCAATGGCACGCCCTTTATGGAGAAGTATGATTCTGAGTGGAAGGATCTGGCCCCGCGCGATGTAGTGGCGCGCAGCATCCACCGCGAGATGTTGGCCAACGATGTTACCCACGTCTATCTCGACTTGCGTTCTTACGTCTCCCAGCAAGAGATCCACGAGCACTTTCCCAATATCCGCCAAAGTGCGCTGGAATTTGGCATCGATATCGCGACGGATCTCGTGCCGGTGGTCCCGGCCGCGCATTACTTTTGCGGCGGCATTCGGGTGGATGAATGGGGGCGTACCAATCTCCAAAATCTCTATGCGATTGGCGAAGTCTCGTGTACTGGGTTGCACGGGGCCAATCGCTTGGCGAGTACCTCCTTGTTGGAGGGGTTGGTCTGGGGTGAGCGCGCTGCTTGGCATATTCAAGAGCGCTTGGCCGAGTCGAATGGGCATGACAGCATCGAGATTCGGCCCTGGGAATATAGCGGCCTCACACCGGCGGATCCTGCCTTGATGGCGCAAGATATGAGCACCATCAAACATATTATGTGGAATTATGTGGGGCTGGTGCGGACCACCCCCCGCTTGGAGCGCGCCTTGCGCGAATTGCGGCAACTGGAGCTGGAGATCGAGCAGTTCTATCGTAATGCTTGTCTCAGCGATGCACTGATTGGTCTGCGCAATGCCGTACAGGCCGCAGGGATTGTGGCCAATGCCGCCTGGCGTAACAAGACGAGCATGGGCTGTCACTATCGCGAGTAGTTATTAAAAACAGGGAGCCGGTGCACGGAAAAGTGCCCGGCTCTTTGTTTCTAAGCGACTGAGGCTGTTTACCAGCGCTCCAGGCCAAGTAATTTCTTACCCAGCGGGGTCAGTTCGGCGGTTTTCCCAGCCTGTTCTTCTAGCTTGCGAGGGTCGCCCGGAAATTTGCCCGGTGTACTCGACCGGCGCCACGAGTCGATGCGGTGTTGGCGCAAAGCTTCGTCATCCTCTTTGGCCGGGAACATAGTGATATATTGGGCCAGGCGTGGGCGGTCCGTTTGGTTGCGGCCATTGCCATGCAGCAGCCCGGTGTGCCAGATGATCAGATCCCCGGCTTTGCCTGCGATTGGCTTGACCGTCAACCCGGTAATGTCAGGGCGGCGCAGATCGGCATCTGGCGCTTGCTTGGCTAGAATCTCAGGCACGATCCGGTGCGATCCTGGCACACATTGAAAGCCACCTTGGGCCTCATCGGTATCGGTCAAGCAGAGTACACCTTGTACGCGCAAACCAATGGGCCAAGTGGTTGGGTCAAAATCCCAGTGAATAAAGCCCTGGTAGTCCCAATTCGGACCAGCGGGCGGATTCATATTGGCACGGTCAAGGCTCACCCAGAGCGCTTCGCTGCCAAAAAGCTCGCTAAATGCTTGATGGATGCGCGGCGCTTGGCGATTGTTCCACAACGCTTGGTGATGATACAACTCCACCATCCCGGTCTGCCTATGCCAGGGTGGCAGACTATACCACTCCTCGGGCCGGTTGGGGTCCATGCCTAAAAACTCCCAGACAGCATCCACAACTGCGTCTAAATTCTCCTGTGGCACCGCATTGGGTACGATCACATAACCGTATTCTTCCCAGAATGCGAGATCGTCCGCACTGAAGATAGCCATGATCATCCTTTCCCAGATTGATTTCAGCGCTGTAAAGTGGAAGATTGCCAATCCGCGGCTTGGGGACTCGGCACTTGATAAGCCACGCTATTCACTATTATAGCAAAGCAATGAAAGTCGAGGAAGGGAGCACGTTGGGGCTGCCGTGGAGCAAGCCGGGGCGATTGGGACAGGTTGGTAGGTCACATCTTCGACGTGACCTACCAGGGACTACCTATGGATTCATATTCAGCCTAAGGTCGGTCAGTCGGCTAAAACCACCTCACGGCCTTCGATGGCCGAACGCAATACTCCTTCAATGAT
>CAZMRA010000319.1:0-4278 GCA_964568485.1 uncultured Caldilineaceae bacterium
TGATTGGCCGTTGAGTTGTGCGGTATGTATGGACCCGTTGATGGTCTAAGCGTTCTGTAACCAGTAGCCAGCGTCGACCGGATCTGTCAGGTCGCTGGGCTACTTGTTTACACTAAAGGTTTTCAGGCATGCATTGGCGAGTTTGGTTTCTGATAGTGGGTTGCCTGGCTGTCCTGGCAATCGGCTTGTTGTGGGGCTGGCCGCGCTGGGTGCAAGCGCACTACCAGGCGCAGATCCACACCCTGGCGGAGGCGCCGCCGACCCGCGTAGCCGTCGTCTTTGGGGCACGGGTCTATCGCAATGGCCGACTTAGCGCTATGCTGCGCGACCGCGTCGATACGGCAATTGCGCTCTATAAGGCGGGCAAGGTGCAAAAATTGCTCGTCAGTGGGGACAATCAATCGGCCGATTATAACGAGCCCGGCGCGATGATGGACTACGCAATCAGCCAGGGTGTGCCGGCCGAGGATATTCAGCCCGATTATGCGGGGCGCCGCACCTATGATACGTGCTATCGGCTCAAAGCGATCTTCCAGGTGGAAGAGGCGATCTTGGTGACACAAGCGTTCCACCTACCGCGGGCGCTCTTCACGTGCGAGCAGCTCGGCGTGACCGTGACCGGCGTGGCGGCCGACCAGCGCACCTACGATCCACGCTCGATTGCCTATTCCGAGCTGCGCGAGATTCCCGCACTAGCCGTCGCGCTGCTGGATGTCATTCGCCGTGCGCCGCCAGCGGTACTAGGTGAACCCATCACCATCGAGTAAAATCAAAGCTGACAGTCACGCTCGTGGCTGTCAGCTCTTTTTTATAATCAATCAATTTATAAACAATATAGGAATCAGAAGATGCGCGCAGCGTTGTGGTCGGTGATCAGCCTCTCCGTGATCAGCTTGGTGATCGTTGGCGTATTGGGCTTTTTGGCATTACTGCTTGCCTTCAACGGCGTTAGCGAAGCGCGGGCAACGCCGCTGCTCGTTGCTTATTTCGTACTCCTACTCGCTACCCTCGGTGCCACCTTTTGGCTCAGCCCGCGCATCTTTCGCAGATTCTCGCCCACTGCCTCACGCTGGATCAGCATTCCCCTGACCGTTCTGTCCATGATTGTGATTGGCATCGCCGTGCTAGCAGTGGGCTTCTTTGTACTGACGCTGATGGGCACAGCCTAAGCCCCAGGCGTTTTCAGGCTGATGGCTGATCCGCCTGCGCGACCAGTTGCTGGAGCCCAGCCAGATCGATTTCAGCCAGCGAAGTCAGCAGCAGATCGGCCTCGGTGAAGTCCATACTACGGGTAAGATCATTCGGCACAACGACGCACCGCATGCCGGCGCGCTTGGCGGCAACCATGCCATGGCGAGAATCCTCGATGGCGACGGCATTTTCCGGCTTCACTCCCAAGCGTTCTAGAGCCAAGTGATACAGTGCTGGATCGGGCTTGACTTGCGCCACATCATTGGCCGTACAGACCGCACCAAAGTACGAGCGTAATCCGCGCGCGCTCAAGTGGCCTTCGACCCAATCACGAGTACCGCTGGAGGCGACCGCCAATGCGACCCCAGCCGCGTGGGCAGCTTCGATCAACGACAGTACACCAGGGCGAAAATCTTCGGCCTCGACCAAAGCTCGCAAGCGCTCATGACGCCGCGCCCGTAAAGCAGCGCGCTCGAATGATCGTCCCGTCAACTCTTCGAGCAAGCGATGCGGATCGAAGGAGGTATTGGCCGTCCCAACGATGTTGCGCCACTCCGCAAGGGGCAATTCCACCCCATGCTCATCGTAGATCTCGACCCACGCGCCATAATCATGCGCCTCGGTGTCGATGATGGTCCCGTCAAAGTCAAAAACAATGGCATTTAGCATAAAATTTCGTTCCTGAAAAAAAGCTTGCCGTGCCCCAACCTTCACCAGGAAAGTGGGACACGGCAGCTTCAGGATCAGCTGATCTTAGTGATACTTGGGCAGCCAATCGCCATGCGCTTCGATCAAATCATCGACCAAATTCCAAATCTGGTCGAGCGATAGTTCCGCGGCAGTGTGCGGATCGAGCATAGCGGCGTGATAGATGTGTTCCCGTTTGCCGGTGAGGGCAGCTTCCACCACCAACGACTGTACGTTGATGTTGGTCTGCATCATCGCGGCCAAGTGCGGCGGCAGCGAACCAATCTTGGTCGGTTGCAGTCCATTTTTATCAACCAAGACCGGCACTTCGACACAGCAACCGGCGGGCAGATTATCGATCAGATCGTGATTGGGCACGTTGCCATAGATGACCCGCGGGATGCCCGTTTCCATGCTGTGGATGATGTAGGAGCCATATTCGTGGCTGCGGTGCACTTTGCCTTCTTCTTGCGCCTCGGCAGCCCAGCGCGCTCGCAGCTCTTCCGCACGGGCCGGATCACGCGTGGCAATGTGCGCTAGGCGCTCTTCACGGCGCTGCCGTTCATAATTGGCCAGCGCATCCGGATTTGGATCTTCTAAGGCGATGCGCATCCCTTGCCACTCGGCGAGTTGCACTTCGCAGCGGCGGATATATTCATCCAGCGGAATGTTGAATTCTTCCAGCAGATCTGGTCGGTCGCGCTTGATGAACCAGGGCACATATTCAGAGAAGTGCTCGCTCGATTCGGTCACAAAGTAGCCAAGCCGCTTGAACATTTCGTAGCGGACGCGATTGCCATCGGGCACGCGGCCTTCTTCAAGCACTTGGCGAATCTTCGGATAAAGATCCACGCCCTCGCGCTCAAATTTCAAATAAAAGGCCATGTGATTGATGCCCGCGCAGATGTAATTGATCTCGTCCAGTGGGACGTTGATATCGCGTGCCAATTCGCCGGCAGTGCCTTGCACACTATGGCACAGGCCGACCGTGTTGATGCCCGTGGCACGGCTGATGGCCCAACAATTCATGGCCATGGGGTTGACATATTGCAGGAAGGTGACATCCGGGCAGAGCTCTTCCATGTCGCGGCACATGTCGAGAAAGACCGGAATGGTTCGCAAGCCGCGCATGATGCCACCAATGCCCAGTGTATCAGCAATGGTCTGGCGTAAACCATACTTCTTGGGGATCTCAAAATCGATCACGGTCGAGGGTTTGTAGCCACCCACTTGAAACATGCTGATCGCATAATCGGCCCCTTGCAACGCGGCCCGGCGATCGGTTGTCGCCTCGATGGTGGGATTAGCGCCCAAAGCCGCGGCCGTCTTGCGAGCGACGATCTCCGAGGTGCGCAACCGCTCTGGATCGATGTCATGCAGGCTCAGGGTGATGTCTTGCAATTCGGGAAAACTGAGAATGTCACCCATCAAATTTTTAGCGAAGACTGTGCTGCCCGCGCCAATAAAGGTGATTTTGGTCATGCGTCGAGAATCCTTCTTGTTGGTGATTCGGTAGACAAGTACGCTAAGTCTGCATCTCTGTTGACTTAGGCACCTGGGTCACGTGCCAGTTTAGCGATGATCGCCTTCGCCCCCGATTGTACCACGCTCGAGGCGTGCGAATAACTTTTCCAAATTGGCAGCAGCCACTTCATCCAGCGTGAGGTCGAGTTCGGTACAAATCTGAGCGAGATACCAGAGCACGTCGCCCAATTCGTATTTGAGCGCATCGCGATCTTCAGCGCTGATTTGGCCACCCTTGTCGCGAAAAATCTTCTTGACCTTGCCGGCCAATTCGCCCGCTTCGTTCACAAGCCCCAAGGTGGGGTACACAATTGGGTGATCAGTGTGGACCAATCGCCACGTTTTACGCGATTCGCGCTGATACGTCGAAAAATTTTCGGTATCCATCTACCATTCCGCCTTCGTTTCTCATCGTTCCCCGCGCAACAAGCGGGCCAACGTGCACCCACCGCGGCGGTGTTGGGTCATGAATTCTGTGCCACGCGTTCGGGAGCAGCCAGTCAACTAGAAACTGATGAACTCGCAGCTTCAAGCGCGAGTTTACTCTTCGCCGAATGCCCTAGGCATGGTATGAGTATAGTGCGGAATGACACTTATTCAAAGATGGATGCGGCATTGTGTTCAGCCACCGGCGCATCTTGATAGAGATAACAAGCCGCGACGCGACGCTCATCCGTGCGGTACAGTGGCGGCACCTTCTCGGTGCAGATCGACATCACATGTGGACAGCGGTTGGCAAAGCGGCAACCGCGATTCACCATCACCGCGCTGCCGGGTCGCGGCTTGAAATCGCGCTGGCCCCAGTGCAATTTCGGATTGGGCAACGGGATCGAGTCGATCAGCAATTGGGTATAGGGGTGTTTGGGGTCTTTGATG
>CAZMRA010000320.1:0-4250 GCA_964568485.1 uncultured Caldilineaceae bacterium
TCATTCAACGTGGCGAGCGCGTCGCCCACCAGCGGGATGGCGTTGTGCTTATAGGCATCAAATTCGGCAACATTCAGGTTGATGAAGCGCACATCTGGGTGCTGGAATTGGGTTTTGCTGGCGGTGGTAAAATCGCTGTACCGGGTGCCAATCCCGATCACCAGATCGGCTTCCAGCGATAGCAGATTGGCGGCAGAGGTGCCGGTGGCGCCGATGGCCCCCATGCAGAGCGGATGGTCGTAGCGCAGGCTGCCCTTGCCCGCCATGGTCTCGCCGACGGGAATCCCGGTTTGATCGACAAATTGCCGCAACGCCCCTGTCGCCTCGCTATATTTCACCCCACCCCCGGCGATGATCAGCGGGCGTTTGGCTGATCGAATCGCGGCTGCGGCTCGCTCTAGCGCGGCCTCGTCGGGCCGGTTGCGCGGGATCTGCCAAACTCGCTTGGCGAACAATTGCAGGGGATAGTCGTAGGCTTCAGTCTGGACATCTTGAGGCAAGCAGAGCGTCACCGCACCGGTCTCTGCAGGGCTCGTCAGTACTCGCATCGCTTCTGGCAGCGCAGTGATCAACTGATCGGGCCGGTTGATGCGATCCCAATAGCGGCTGACGGGGCGAAAAGCATCGTTGACCGAGATATCTTGGCTGTGTTCAGACTCAAGCTGCTGCAAGACGGGCGCCACATTGCGGCGCGCAAAAATATCACCCGGTAGGAGCAAGACGGGCAGACGGTTGATCGTCGCCATTGCGGCACCGGTAATCATGTTGGTGGCGCCGGGGCCAATCGATGAGGTGCAGACCAATGTCTGCAGGCGGTTCTTGTGTTTCGCATAGGCAGCCGCAGTGTGGACCATGGCTTGCTCGTTCCGCGTCTGGTAATAGCGAAACTCGGGGTATTGGCGCAGTGCCTGGCCGATGCCCGCGACATTCCCATGGCCAAAGATGCCAAAACAGCCAGCAAAAAAGCGCTCTTCGCGGCCATCACGGGCAACATATTGATTGAGTAAAAAGCGGATAACCGCTTGCGCCATCGTCAGGCGAATTGTTTGATCGCTCATGGTTGCTTCCTTTGTATTTGAGGGATTACCGCTCCAATTCGTGACTGAGCGCATCCAGTTCATCCGCTCCGGACATCAAACGCACCACTTCTTCGCGGCTGATCTCATCACGGGTAAAGGTGCCTAACGAACGTCCTCGTTTGAGGATGGTGAAGCGGTCGCCCACGGTATAGGCGTGGTGGGGATTGTGGGTGATAAAAATCACGCCAAGGCCGCGCGCTCGCGCTTGGGCAATGTAGCGCAGCACAACACCGGCTTGTTTGACGCCGAGTGCCGCGGTTGGTTCATCGAGAATCAAGACTTTTGCGCCGAAATAGACTGCCCGCGCAATCGCCACCGATTGGCGTTCACCGCCCGAGAGGGTCCCGACTGGCTGCGACGGATCGCGGATATCAATGCCCATTTTGAACAACTCGTTTCTGGCGATCTCGTTCGCGGTGGCGATATCAAATCGCCGGAATGGTCCCCAGCCGATGGTCGGTTCGGAGCCAAGAAAAAAATTGCGGGTGATGCTCATCAGGGGAATCATGGCTAGGTCTTGATAGACCGTGGCGATGCCATGATTGAGCGCGTCGCGCGGTGAATTAAAGGAGACGGGCTGGCCCTCCACCAGATAAGTCCCTTGGCTGGGTTGATGCACGCCCGACAGAATCTTGATCAAGGTTGATTTGCCGGCGCCATTATCGCCCAATAGACACATGACCTCACCGCGATAGACCGTGAGCGAGACATCGGTGAGCGCGTTTACGTTTCCAAAATATTTGGCAATATTGCGTACTTCGAGGAGGGGCGTTTCGTTACTCTGGGTTGTCATCGGGAAGCTTCCTCGTCGCTATCAATAAGTTCGCTGGCTTAAAGCGCAAAGAGATTATCGGAGTTCGCTCTCAATGCTTTGCCGGTTTATCGCCGCGCTTTTTCGGCAGTCTGGCGAATATAGTTGTTCACTAACACGGCCAGAATCAACATTGCCCCCAACACAACTTGGAACCAATCAGCATCGACGCGGGCAAAGACAATCCCTTGCCGTACCATGCCAAAGATCAGCGCTCCAAAGACTGCGCCAATGGCCGAACCATAACCACCAGTCAACAGCGTGCCGCCGATCACCACGGCAATAATTGCGTAAAATTCTTGTCCAGTGCCGCGTAAGGTATCAGCTGATTTTACCACAGTGACCTGGATTGCGGCTACCAACCAAGCGGCAAAGGCCGTCGTCATGAAGAGGCCAATTTTGAGCTTGTTGACGGGCACGCCAACATTGCGCGAGGCATTGGGATCACCGCCCACCCCAAAGATCCAATTGCCGGCGCGCGTGCGCAATAACACCCAAGTTGCTACGATCGTCACCAAAATCCACCAAAGAATGGCAATTGGAAAATTGGCACCACCGATCGTGATGTCCTGCCCAAAGAGCAGTTGCATGAGGTCGTAACCAGGCGCACGATCCAGACTGCCAACTTGAGTACGGCCAGTCAGTGAGCGGGTAATGGCGATGGTCAAGCCGCGCAAAATAAAGAGGCTACCCAGGGTGATGATAAACGAAGGTAGTTGAGTGCGGATCACCATATAGCCATTGATCATGCCGACAATCAGCGCGATGACCAGGGCGATCAACGCCCCGTAATACATTGGTATCCCGAATTGGCTGCTGAGGATAGCGATCGTCATCCCGGTGAAGCCGATCATGGAGCCGACCGAAAGATCAAACTCACCGCCAATCATCAGCAAGGCGACCGCAACGGCCAGGATGCCTAAGTGCGATGCAACTTCCAAATAACTTGCCGTCCCGCGCAAGCTGACAAAACCCGTGCGAGCCACTAGCGCAAAGAAGATCCAAACCAAGACTGTGCCAGCGACTGCCCCCAATTCGGGACGCAGCAAGAGCCGTTTGAGCCAGCCCGTGGCAACCAGTCGCTCGTCGCTGGTTTGCGCAGTAGACGTCGTTGCCATGTGAGAAATCTCCTCATGTCCGTAGCCGGTAAACAGGTGAGTCCGTAGACGCCACCTGCCTACCGGCATGATTTCTACTTCATTTCCCTAGCCCAGCGACTAGCGGGTACCGGCTGCGCTTAGATCGATCACGCGTTCAGCATTGTCGGCGGTAACAAAACCAGGGCCGGTCATGATCACTTCGTTGGCAACCGTGTTCAGGTTATCAGCGTACAGGGTTAACAGCACAATGGGCAGGTACCCTTGCAGATATTGCTGCTGGTCGATGGCAAAGAGCATGTTCCCATCGCGCACAGCCTCCAATACCTCTGGTGAGAGATCAAAGGTCGCCAGTAAGATTTCGCCTACTTGGCCCAATTCTTCCAGGGCAGCCAACGCCGGCGCAGCACCAGTTGGCCCAAGTGTCATAATGCTGTCGACGTCGGGATTAGCGGTCAGCGCGCCAGCAATGCGTTGCTGTGCATCGATCGGGTCGGCCAGATCCACGGCGAGAACTTCCACGGTTGCGCCAGCCTCATTCATGGCGTCCGTAAAGCCTTGGCAGCGCAGATCCAATGCGACATTGCCCACTTCTTGATTGACACAGATGGCGTTTGTCGCACCGGCTGCGGCCATGCGTTCACCACCGCCGTAACCAGCCTCGTATTCGGTCTGGCCCACGTGGTTGAGCACGCCCAACTCAGCTGCCACATCACTGCCAGAGTTCATCGAAATGACCGGAATGCCAGCATCCACCGCAGCGCGGATCGAATCGCCCAGCGCGTCGGCATCGGGCACGGAAACGACCAAACCATCTGGTTGCGAGGCGACTGCCGCATCGATTAACTGTGCCATCGCCACCATGTCAAATGTGCCTGGCGCTTGGTACTCGACGGAAATCCCCATGTCGATACCTGCTTGTTCGACACCACGTTGGACGACACTCCAGAAGGGATCGGACGCTTGGCCGTGGCTTACCACCACAATGCGGACGTCACGGCTGCCCTGGGCCGCTGGTGCCGCCGCCGCAGATTCGGCTGGGGCTGTCTCAGTGGCCGATTCTACCGGTACAGGGCCTGGCCCCATACAAGCTACGATGATCATGCCCAGCAGCATGGAAGCTACTAGGCCCAATGCGTACAGCTTTGGTGTGCGAGTCATTGCATTGCTCCTTGTGAAATGGAAATTGAGAAAAATGGGTTGATATGGGGTGCTTGAAAATTGCTCCAAATGATTTTGACACGCAACCGGGATGAGAACTAC
>CAZMRA010000321.1:0-4230 GCA_964568485.1 uncultured Caldilineaceae bacterium
ATCTACAAGGCGTCGAAATGCAAGATGCGCAGCTTACCGGCGCGGTGCTCTTGGATAGTGTTGTCTCCGAAGCTTTGGGCATTGTGCATACTGTCGCTTCGACCCATTCCGGTTCCTATTGGGCGGCGAGCAGCATCAATGGCGCAGTGTATGTCTGGCGCAATCATGGACAAAGCGCCCACCTCTCTATTCCTGCCCACCGCCGCGCTGTGATGGCGCTGACCTTTAATCCCGACGAGACTATCCTGGCCAGCGGCAGTTGGGATTGCACCGTGAAATTGTGGGATATGCATGATGGCGTACTCGTCTCTACGTTGGAAGGGCATACCGATTATGTACAGAGCATTGCCTTTTCTCCCGATGGTAAGCAGCTTGCCACGGGTAGCGATGATCAAACCCTGCGTATTTGGGACATGGCGAGCGGCGCTTGTCTCAGAACAATCCATGCCCACACCGACAACACCTATGGGGCGGCCTGGAGTCCCGATGGCCAATCGGTCGCCAGTTGCGGATTTGACTACCTGGTGCGGATATGGGATGTCTCCAGCGGAGACTGCCTCAAGACCCTGGCTGGGCATACACGTCCAGTGACCAAAGTTGCCTTTTCGCCGGATGGGCGGCTGCTGGCGAGTGCCAGTTTTGACCATACAGTACGCATTTGGGAGGTTGCCAGTGGCGACTGTGTTCAGATACTGGCCGAGCACACCAGCACTGTCATCACCCTAGCCTGGAGTCCCGCGCGCGCAGGGCACCCACAGACAATTGCCAGCGCTGGGTTTGACGGAACGATCCGTCTATGGAGTGCAGGCCAAAGTAAATCTCAGCGGGTTTTGCTGGGGCATGGTTCATCGGTCTATTCCGTTGCTTTTACCAGTGGGGGAACCATGCTCCTCAGCGGCAGCGATGACCAGACAATTCGTGTGTGGGATGTTGCGAATGGCTGGTGCGTACGAGTGATCAAAGTCTATGGTCTCTTCTTTTTTGGCGTGGTGTGGAGTCCCGACGGCCGCGCTCTGCTCAGTGCCAACAGTGATACAACGCTCACGGTTTGGAATATAGCCGATGATACTGTGCGTTTGACCTTGCGTGGACATACCTCTGCGGTCTTTGCCGTAGCCTGGAGCCCCGATGGCCGGTGGTTGGCCAGCGGCGGTTTTGACCATCTGGTGCATATCTGGGACGGAACAACAGGGGATTGTATACGCATTATCCAAGCCCATGCTGATCTGGTCTATAGCTTGGTCTGGAGTCCAGACGGCCAGTGGTTGGCGAGTACCGGGCGGGATCAAACGGTGCGCGTCTGGGATATTCACAGCGGTGTTTGTCGCTGGATTGCCTACGGCCATACCAGCCCCATTAACGAAGTTGTATGGAGTCCGGATGGACAACAATTAGCGAGTTGCAGCGAGGATCATACCGTATGCGTGTGGCGAGCAGAAGATGGCAGCTTGCTCCAGACCCTGGCTGGGCACGAAACTGCCGTCGCCGGGGTCGCCTGGAGCCCTGATGGGCGGCTCTTAGCCAGCGCCGGCGGTGGTGGTGCTACCGGCGAGTTATTGGTGTGGGATGCAGAACATGGTGAATTGCTGCAAGCCTTCTCTGGCCTCACCAGTGTGGTCTATAAGGTCGCCTGGAGCAAGGACAGCAAGACGCTACTGGGCGGCACTAGTAATGGCAGCATTTACTGGTGGGATGTCTCCACCGGTGCCGAAATTGCTCAACATCAAAGCCATCTCGGCTGGGTGCGCTCGCTAAGCGTTAGCCCGGATGGCTCGCTGCTGCTGAGTAGTGGCGAAGACGGTGTCATTCATGTATGGGAGATCGAACGCGCGGCTTGCATCCGTACCCTGCGCCTAGATCGCCCCTATGAGCGGATGGATATTCGCCAATTAAGTGGCATCTCTGAGACCCAACGCGCCGCTCTGGTCGCGTTGGGGGCCGTGGCATAAGCCTAAGAAAGCCGTTTTTTTTACCTAGCTCTAGGTCCCCAACGGTGCCCATAACAATGCGACCTCAGCCCTCTGATTGTTCCAGTCAACTGTCTCACGCGATCCAATCAAGGGGCACTCAAGTGAGGTAAATAACATAGCGCGAGATGCAGCCTTTGGCCTCTGTATCCCGCGCTCGATATATTACAGTGAAAGTTTAATCGCCCGCTATCCGTTGGTGCTGCAAGTAGCTTTGGATCAACTGCATGACTTGCTTCAGACTCACGGGCTTGCTCAAATAGTCATTCGCACCAGCGCCCAGCGCCCTTTCACGATCGCCAGGCATGGCCAACGCCGTCAACACAATGATCGGCAACGGCGCGATGGTGGGATCAGCCCGAATCTGGCGCACACATTCCAGCCCATCCATCCCCGGCATCTGCACATCCATCAAAATCAGATCGGGTTGTACGCTGCGCACCAGCTGCAGCGCTTCGGTCCCGCTGCGGGCCACTTCCAACTGATAATGAAAGGCCGAAAGATAGTCGGTCAGCGCGCGGATGTTGGTCTCGTTATCTTCCACCAACAAGATGCGGGCAGCGGGTTGCGAACGCTCAGTGGTGAGCTCGCTCCGTCCTGACTGCACAGCAAACGCTGGTTGCTTCGCCGGTTGGCAAATCTTGACCAGCATCTGCGAAAGTTGCAGACGAGAGACCGGCTTAAGCAAATGATAGATCCGCTGTTGGCTATCTGGGCTCGATCTCTCCGCCTCCAGCGAATCGGCAGCCACCGAGAGGATCAAAATGGGGATGGCTTGGGTCTCTGGGCAAGCCCGCAACTCGGCCAGAATATCGGTGCCAGAGCGGTAGGTCAAGATCATATCCATGATGATCAAATCTGGCGCTTCACGACGGGCAAACTCCACAGGATTTGTCTGTTCGGGCAGGAGAATGGTTTCCGCGCCCAATTCCAGGAGATAGCGCCGCACTTGTTCGATACTGGTTTGAGAATTGTCGATGATCAAAATCCGTCGCAACTGATTGATTACTACACCAGCGGCTTCGGCATCACTGATCGCCAGGGGCAAATCGGGCTCGCGCCAAGGCAACGAGATGGTAAAACGGCTGCCTTTTCCCACCTGGCTGGTGGCGCTGATACTCCCACCATGTAATTTCGTCATGCGGTAAACCAGGGCCAGCCCAAGGCCGCTCCCTTCATGCTGACGGGCGAGACGACTATCTAGCTGCACGAAAGGCTGGAAGAGCTGCCCCATGTCTTCATCTGCGATCCCAATGCCCGTATCCCACACAGTAAACCGGATCGCATCTTTTTCCTCTTCTACAGAGACTTCTAAGCCAATCTCGCCCCCTTCCGGCGTAAACTTGACCGCATTCCCCAGCAAATTCACCAAAATCTGTTTCAGGCGCCGCTCATCCGCCTGCATCACGAGTGTTATAGGATTCGGGTTGTAGTTGACTTTAACCTGCTTCTTGAGGGCCATTTGGCGTACGAGCCCCAAGCTGGCTTGGCAGACTGTTTCTACAACCACTGGTTGTAATTCCAGCGTCAATTTCCCTGCCTCAATCTTCGAGATGTCTAAAATATCGTTGATCAAGGTCAGTAAATGGCGGCCACTCTCTTCAATATTGCGCAAGGCCCGCACTTGGCGTTCGGAGACAGGACCATAAACCTGCTCTTGGAGAGCTTCGGAGAGCCCTAAGATTGTGTTGAGCGGTGTACGCAATTCATGGCTCATATTCGCCAGGAACTCGTCTTTCATCTTGGCAACTCGCGCCAATTCGGCGTTGGCTTTGCGCAAGTCCGCAGTCTGTTCATGGACTTGTTGGGTGAGCAACAGCCGTTCACGCGTCAGAGCTTGTTCTGCCAGTTTACGCCGGGTGATATCGCGTAAAGTTAAGAGGGCACCGGTCAAGCGATTGGCCCGATCATACAGATTCGAGACAAGCAGATCGCTATAGCGGACTTCCGAACCGCCTTCGATTTCAATCTCGATGGGGACCGGTGAGGAGGCCGCAATGGGGACATTCTTGGCAAATGGCAAGACACGACTCAACGGGCGCCCCAACACTACGCTGCGTTCCACGCCCAACAAGCTGAGCGCCGCGGGATTGATATCCACCACCACGTGATCCAAATCCACAACAATCACGCCATCGTTCATACTTTCAACAATAGCATTGCGGGCTGCGGGCAAAAAGTCCCAAATCTCGAAGCGGAAGGCATACCAAGCCGAGGCAGTACCCGTAGTCGCCAGCGCAAAAGGAGTCAAATCCAGGGGGTA
>CAZMRA010000322.1:0-769 GCA_964568485.1 uncultured Caldilineaceae bacterium
GGTTTCGGCAAGTGGACGGAGGCGCAAACCCGCGGCCACGGCGCGCTCGATATTGGTTTGCAGCAATCCTTGGTAGGCAGCTGGAGCCCACATGGGCAACTCATGACCAGCCAGTTCCTGCGTCTGCAAAAATGCTTCATCGATCCACACAAAGTTGGTATCGGCGTTGTAGACGCGCCGCGCTTCGGCAAAGGTTTCGCCCCAAGTGAGAGGCTGGGCCGGGCCCGTTGCGTTGTAGATGCCAGACTGACGGGCTTCAGTCTGCAGCAGCGTAAATGCGGCCAAATCACGTCCGTCAATAAACTGGAGCGGCGCATTCGGATCACCCGGCGCGAGCATCTCCCCGCCTTGGTTGATCCGTCGCAGCCACGATGTAAAGCGGTCGGTCGTGTCATGGGGGCCGACGATGTAGCCCGGACGGATAATTGTAGCCCGTTCACCAAAGCCCTGTTGCACGGCTTGTTCGCAGAGTACTTTGAGTGGACCGTATGTCTCGCCGGTGATCTCTTCCGTGGTGGGATCGGCGAGCATGCCGAGCGGTGCATCTTCCGCTTGATTGGGCACATCCATGCGAGCGTAAACCGAGATCGTCGAGATGACGGTGTAATGAAGAACCTGATCGGCCAAGAGCTCAACCGCGGCGCGCACCGGTCGCGGCAGATAGCCATTGACATCGATCACTGCGTCCCAACGCCGCCCATGCAGCGGGCTGAGATCGACCGTGCGATCCCCGACCAGCTTTTCCACATTAGGAAACAGGGTTGGATTG
>CAZMRA010000322.1:791-4143 GCA_964568485.1 uncultured Caldilineaceae bacterium
TAATGTGGCGCCCGACAAACCGAGTCCCACCAAGGATGAGCAAGTTCATGGCTCAATCTCCGAATCATGGTCAATTGCATCGACAGGTATCAATGCAATTGACCATCTTGTTCTTTACTCGGCGTAGACAGCCTGGCGCAACCCTTTGATGTAACCAATCGCAAAAAGGCGGCCAATGGATGAGTAACCCGCATGATCGTTGCTGTCGCCTTCCATGGTCGGCACGTGGTCGGGGCGCAGCACACCCTCGAAGCCAACGTCCTTGTAGGCTTTCATGCACTCGAGCATGTCGGTCTTACCATCATCATGGAAGGTTTCGTGGAATTTCACCGGTGTACCTGCCACGTCGCGGAAGTGGACAAAGAAGATCTTGCCTTGTTTGCCGAACTGGCGGATCGCACTAGGCAGATCATCGGTCATCAGGGTGAAGTTGCCCTGGCAGAGGCAGATGCCATTGACTTCGCTCGGCACCAGATCGATCAAGCGTTGGAAATTTTCCACGCTGCGCATGATGCGCGGCAACCCGCGAATGGGCGAGAGCGGCGGATCATCGGGGTGCATAGCCAGTTTGACATTGGCTTTCTCGGCCACGGGGATAACGCGCTCGAGGAACCACTTGAGGTTCTCCCACAGGCGTTCCTCAGCCACTTCCCCATATTCAGTCAGCGGGGCATTCTTGACATCTTCATAATCAAAACCGGTGACCAGTGCACCACCGCGCGTTTGGATCGTCGTCGAAGTGCGCATCCAGTTGAAGATGGGCATCCACTCGTAGCACCAAACCGGCACACCAATCGCGCCGAGGTTCTTCACCAAGTCGATGACTGTTTCCAACTCTTCTTCACGCCCGGGCAAGCCGAGTTTGATTTTGTTCATTGGTGGGCGGCTTTCGAGCGTATTAAACTCAAAGCCCGCATCTTCATAGGCATTTTTGATCCGCACCAACGACATGTAGCCCCAAGGCAAATCGTCCTTGCTGGTTACATTTTCCCAACCGGGGCGAAAATCCATACCACCAACCACATAATCAACACCGCACTGTTTCACCATCCGCCAGAGTGGGGAAGGGCGCGGCGGCAGAACTTCAGCAATTTTAATCATCGTTTGTACCCTTTTCTAAGTGGTAATTGAGCAGGTGTAAACCGTGATAGGTCAGACGTCATGCATCAGCTGCAACTTTGGCCGATGCATGACGAATCATGCTACAGATCCAGACTGTCGTTAATATCTTTCTGATATTCTTCCAGTTCCAGATTGAGGATCTCATCCATAGTGACGGCACGACCGACGACCCCAGATTCGAGCATGGCATACGAGAGGCCAACCGAACGCGTGCCCTGAACAATATCCACCTCAGCGGGGTGCTCACCCAAGATCGCACCAGCGAGATCGTCATATTCGACAGCCAGCAGCTTGCGGTCAATTTGTTCGAAGGGGAACTCGTAGCGCCAGAGTCGTTCGCCGCCAAACAGCGTCGCCGTGGCTTTGTCCAAGCGCAGATCGGGCACAAAATCGAGAATTCGCTCGTCGTCGATCACCTTCTTGCCATCGCCGTCGGCCAAATGCAGCACAATGTTCTTGCCGCTGCGGTCGTTGGGCAGGTCCATCGAGCCTTTGGATCCGTGGATCTCGCGGATCCAGAAGCCCTTGCCGTGCGCGGCGTGATCTTCGACATACTGCGCCACCGTGCCATTGGCAAAGGTGATCGTCGCGTACGCAGCGTCTTCAGCAGTGGCGGTAAAGCTAGCCGGCATTTGGCGCTGGAAGCGTTCGTAGATCGGATTGGGTGCCGAGGCTTTGGCCCCTTCGGCTACTGGGTTGTAGCGGGTCGATTCATGGAGGCGGGTCTGGGCGTAGACAGACGTGGCTGGCCCCAGATAATATTCCATGATGTCGGCAAAATGCACACCGACATCCAACAGGACACCACTCTGATCCTTCTGGTGGCGCCAAACCGAAATCAACATGCGGTTGCCGCCCCCGGCGTTTTGGTGCAACATGAAGCGCGGCTGGCCGATCACCCCAGCGTCGAGCAAGGCTTTGCCCAGCCGATTGATGGGGTCGCGGCGGTAATTTTCGGCGGTGCTAACAACCAGATTCTTCTCTTCGGCAGCCTTTTTGATCACCGTGGCGGCCCGCACAGTCAACCCGACCGGCTTCTCGATCATCATGTGCATGCCGTGGTGCAAGGCCTGCACCGCCAACGAATGGTGGAAGCGCGGGGTGGTGGTGATATCCACCGCAGCTACACCCAGGGGAGCTAGTTCTTCGATCTTGCTAACCACTGTGGGCTTGCGGCCAAAATATTCTGCTGCGGTGTTTGCCAATGACTCCGCATTTTCAGTTACCGGATCACAAGCGCCAATGATCTCGAAGCGATTCAAGCCGACCCGTTCCAATTCACTCAGGCCATACAGGTGACGATGCCCCATACCGCCGCAGCCGACGATGGCTAGTGGAATTCTCTCCATTGATTCGTTCCTCTTGATTCTGCAAAACTGATTTTGTAAAACAAAATGACGCCTTCCACAGGTTTGTATAATTTATATACAATCCAGAGATGGATGGCTAGCTATACTGCAATTATTTTGAAAACCTGACTTTATCTTGAACGACCGCCAGAAGATAGTTTGGTTTCTCAACCGAGTTCAAGCCCCAAAGTCTCCTTCTTTGCGTTAGCTTGTGAAGGGGAACAAAGGGGCTCGGCACAATGACACGGCGGAGCAAGCTAGTAGCAGTGCGCCTTTCAATGCAGAATGACAAGCGGTTCCGCCAACCTCAATTTCCGGGAAGCCTACTCCTTGATCCCACCAGTTGCGCGCAAGAGTGTCTCTTGCACCAGCAGATCATGCTCGTAGCTGCGCACGGGTTCTTTCTCGCCTCTGATTGCGGCAATAAAGTCGGACAGCGAGTCATCATGTGCCTCTTGCCGATCTTGGTGGGGTACGGGGATCAGATGCAAGCCTTTTTCGTAACCACCGCCAGGTTCTTCGAGCACGAGCCGCAGCGTGTGCGCCGGCTCGAACGGCTCGACCATGATCGCACTGCCTTTGGTGCCATAGACCTCATAGCGTCGGGCCATTGGGCGGGGCTCCATAGCGGCAATATCAACAAAGGCAATCGCCCGTTCAAACTCAAAAACGCCCAGTGTATTGTCTTTGAAGGCTGGCACAACGCCGGTATCGTTGCGCAAAAAAGCAGTTACCTTGGTAGGGCGCCCCAAGATCCAGACAATCTGGTCGAGCATGTGGCCACCAAGATCATAAAAGATACCGCCCTCGTGTCGGCTGATCGTTTCGCGGGTATTGTAGCTGAACGAAACCCGCTCTGGCGGAATCCAAGTGGACATGTG
>CAZMRA010000323.1:0-4069 GCA_964568485.1 uncultured Caldilineaceae bacterium
ATTTCTGAATTGGTGTTAAGCGGTGTTGCCAGCGTTGAATCTGGTTCTCGTTGCTCAAGCCATGCTCGATGAAAAAGTAACGCCCGCCGGGCTTCAGCACACGATAGATTTCAGCGAGCGCCCGTTCGACTTTGCCAATACTACAGAGCGTGAAGGTGGTGACGACACTGTCGAAGGTCGCATCGGGCATAGGGAGCTGCTCACCGTTGAGTACTTGATGCTCAACCTGAATCGGTGAACGTTGAATGCGCTGCTGCGCAAGCTTGTGCACACCGGGATTGTTATCGACTGTCACCAGGCGACGAACCGTTGCTGGGTAATAATCTAGATTGATGCCCGTGCCAAAGCCAATTTCCAGGACCTCACCTTGCACATCCGCCAACACTTTGCGCCGGTATTGAGCAAAGATGGGGTTGGAAAGCGACCGATCGAGCAGATAAGGTAGAATGCGTTGCGTATAAAAGCCCATAAGTTACTTTTGATACCGAGTGATCTCTTCGCGTACACCATCGGCGACGAGATTGAGCCCAATGACCAAGCTGGCAATAGCCAAAGCTGGCCAAAGCACGGCCAATTGATTGACAAAGATATTGTTACGCGCTTCGTTGACCATGCCCCCCCAATCCGGGTCAGGCGGTGGCAGGCCGATCCCCAAAAAGCCGAGCGTGCCGATGGCAAAGATTGCGTAGCCGACCCGCAGCATCGCATCCACCAACAAGGGGCCCATGGCATTGGGCAGAATTTCATACCCCATGATGTAGAAAGCGCTTTCTCCGCGCGTCTCAGCGGCGCGAATATAATCGCGAGTTTTGATGTCCAAGGCCATACTGCGGGCCAAGCGAGCAATGCCGGGCGTTCCTGTCACTGCAATGGCGATGATCACCACTAGGTCACTGCGCCCCAGCGCCGAGACAATCACCAGATAGAGGACGATCACCGGGAAGGCAATCAGCGCATCTAGCACTTGCATGATGATCTGATCCCACCAGCCACCACGGTAGCCAGCATTTAGCCCCAGGAGGGTGCCCAACAGAAAGGCCAGCGTCACCCCCCAGAGCGCCACTCCGCCTGGCATAATAACCCCACCGGGCAAGCGTATTTTGAGTAGAATCACCTGAGTCCCTTGCATCAAGCGGGACAAAATGTCGCGCCCGAGATAGTCGGTGCCCAGCCAATTGGTCCCATTCGGCGGCAGATTGGGGGTGAATTCAGTGGCATTGGGCGGAAAAGGCGTCCAGAAGATGGAGAGAAATCCGATCAAAAACCAAAAAAGGACAATGCCCAACCCAATGGTTGCCACGCGCGAATCGAAGATGATGCGCAGATTTTGCCACCAGCGTTGCCAGCGAGAAGGAGGGCGAAATGAATCTACAGTGGGTTGTGCGACAGCCATAACATTCCTATCAAGAGGTGATGAATTTCCAAGGCAGACTGGGCCAGTTCGTGTCGAGAATGGCTCCTGCGCCACTAGCCTGGCTAGGTATAGCGAATCCGCGGATTCAAGTAGGTGTACAGTAGATCGCCCAAGAGCCGCGTCACCACAGCTACGATCACCGTAAACATCGCCGCCGCTTCGACCGCGTTGTAATCCCCGAAGATCGCTGACTCGTAGATGTATTTGCCCAGCCCCGGGAAGCCAAAGAGCACTTCGACCACCACAATGCCCCCGATCAACCAGTTGATGTGCAGCATGATGACAGTGATCGGGGCCATGAGTGCGTTGCGCAAGGCATGACGCAGCACCACCTGGCGAAAGGGCAACCCTTTGATGATGGCAGTACGAATGTAGGGCGTTCCCATCACTTCGACCATGCTGGCGCGGGTCATGCGGGCCACGTAGCCGAGTTCAACTGCAGTCAGCGTGATCACCGGCAGCGCGATCAGGCGCAGGTTGTAGATATCTCTATCGCTGAGAAAGATCGCGGCTGCGGGTAGCCATTTGAGCCACACGCCAAAGAGCAAAATCAGTAAGATGCCGGTGACAAATTCGGGAGTGGCGGTGAAGGCAAGCCCCGTAATGGAGATGACCCGGTCAGGCCAGCGCCCTGCATTGATGCCGGCCACAATGCCCAGCAGCAGGGCCAGAGGCATCACGACGATAAAGGCGGTCCCCGCCAAGATTACGGTGTTGCGGACGCGTGAAAAGAGTGTCGCGGCCACTGGTCGGCCATATTGCAGCGACATGCCTGGATCCCCGCGCAACAAGCCTTTGCGGAGTGGGATGTAGTCGCGCGGTCCATCTCTGACGGAACGCAGCCCAGCTTTGGTCAGCTCGAACACTTCAGCCGAATCCCCCCGCACCCACATCACTGCGTTATTGCGATTATCGACGCCCCAAAAGATCTCCCGGCCACTTTCATCTTGCTGCCAGATGTCTCCCACGGGTTGTTGTTGCGTAGCGCCATCCTCCTGGCGCACGAGGGCGAGCAATTCCCCATCGCGCATTTGCCAGCGCAACAATTGGCCATCGACCTCGGCCCACCAGCCCGCATCACCAGAGCGAGGATCAGTCTGAGTGACCAAAGAATGGCCCACCCGTTGGGCGGCGCGCCAATCACTGCCAATCAACCAATCCAAATAGCGTTGCCAGGCGGGCTCATCCAAGCCGAGTTGATTGTCGTATGAAGCGAGCGATTCGGGCGTGGCAAAGACACCCAGAATCTGCACGGATACTTTGCGGCCAACCACTTCCATTAAGGTGAAGAGTGCGGCTGAAACAATCAGCATGGTCACGATGGTCGATACCACGCTGCGCATGAGAAAACGCGCCATGCAACCCCTTTCTAATGGTGAATGACCAATCGCTCAATGGATGCTGCAGATTTGCTCGTGATGAACCCAGCTTCATGACCCATTGAGCATTGGTTTACCGCCGACCCTCGTTTACGCGTCTTTCCAGACTTCAGTCAGCAGATCATAGTTGGTGGGGTGAGCAACGACATTCTTGAACTCTGAACGCGTGATATTCCAAATCCGCTTCCAGTAACTATTGAAGATCGGGCCGCGTTCGATGAAGATGTCTTCCAATTCTCCCATAATGGCGCGGCGCTCTTCAATGTCCAACGTGCTCTGGGCGATGGTTAACTTTTCGTTGAATTCTGGATCGGCCCAGCGTGTTTCATTCCACGGGACCGGAGCGCCATTCTCGTCGACCGAATAGCCAGCGGCCAGCACCATAGTGCCCAATGGGCGGTGTGTCCAGGCGGTGATACCGAGCGGGACTTCGGTCCAGCGATCCCAATACCCATTCGGGTCGGTGATGTCGAGTTCGATGTCAAAGCCGGCTGGGCTGGCCATTTCGCGCAGCGCCTGGGCAATTTCTGGCTCGCCTTCGTCATTCTTGGTCGAGAGAGTGACGCGCAGCGGCAATTCGATGCCTTTCTCCGCCGCGTATTCTTCCAGCAGCGCACGCGCCGCATCTGGATCGTAGTCGGGGATGGGGCGTTCGGCATACTCTGGATGAATCGGGGCCACGTGTGCATCGATGCTGAGATCCCCCTGACCTTTGTAGGAGAGCTCCATAATGCGGGCGCGATCTTGGCACAATTTGAGCGCATTGCGCACCCGCACATCATCCCACGGTTCGATGTCAACGCGCATCCGCCCGACCAAACACTGCGCCGTGCTGACATCATAGACCGAAAGACCGGGCTGATCCTTGAGGGCTTCCCAGTCGGCTGCGGTGGGATTGTACATGGTGTCGACTTGGCCAGAGAGCATGGCAGCCACCGCCGAATCGTGATCCAGCGAAACGTAAGTGAGCGTATCGAGATAGGGCAGGGGATTGCCATCTTCGCCCATACGCCAATAATCGGTGCGGGCTTGGAAGATGGCGCGCTCGCCTTCAGCGTATTCGACCAGCGTAAAGGGGCCAGTACCGATGGGCTGCTGGATAAAGTCCCCCTCGAAGTTGCGGTGCAAAATTACCGCTGGATATTGATTGAGATCCTCTGGCACGCTGATGCTGGGCGATTGCAAGTGGAGGGTAATGGTGTAATCGTCCACCTTTTCCACATTCTGAATCCCACCGAGATAGCCGAGGAAGCCCAACATGCTCGAACCAACATCG
>CAZMRA010000324.1:0-3960 GCA_964568485.1 uncultured Caldilineaceae bacterium
CTTCGGCCACACCGACCGATACCCCGACTTCAACCCCTACCCCAACCTTTACACCAACGCCCACCCCCACCGAGACGCCGCTGCCGGCCTCGCTGGAAGAATGGAGTGAGCGCTTTCGTCAATTGGCAACCGATGCCCTAAATGCGGTCAGCGAGGGTGAGTTTACGGCAGATCGAGCACGGGCGGTGGTGCAGCGCATGGCGCAAGAGCAGTTGCTCCACTTTGTGCCAGTCAGCTATTACGAGCTCGATTCGTCGCCGTGGGCTGCCGTGGCGATTCCGCGCACGCCCGAGGGTAAGGCTTTGCCTGTGCTCTTCTGGCGTGAAGTGAATGATAGCAATCGCATTCATAGCCAATCCTTGTTCAGTCCGGCTGGCAGCAATAGCCGAGCGTCCACGGGCACGCTGCTTTTGGCTGGGATTGATCAAGGCTTGCTGCGCTTTGATGAACAGGGGCGTGGCCATCTCTTGCTGATTGAGCGAGCAGGAACCGAGCCACTGTTGCAAGTTCATCTCTTCCGCCAGAACCAAGCCGTTGGTGAATATGAACTGATTTGGCAAAGTGCTAAGGATCCTCTTTGGGCGGTGCAGGCCGCGGGGAGTGAAATCAGCCTAGCTGAGCAGGAAGGGATGTTGCTGCCCTATTTGGACATCAGCGCACCCCTCTCCCCGGATGGCGCGTTGCGGGCCGAAGTGGGCACACGTGGTCTCTTTATCGAGCAGCCGCCTTTTGCCCGGCAATGGGCGTTGACCCGTTGGACCCCAAGCTATGCCACAGAGATCGCCGAAACCCCCGGTGCACCGATCACGGGGTATCGTTTGCACAGTGCTGCGTTGCGCACAACCCCGCTGACGGCCCTTGAGCAGTTGCTTGATATGGTGCGGAGTGGCAATGTCAACGATGTGACGCTCTATGCCTCGCGCTTTGATATCTACGATCAAGCAGCCGAGTTGGGCTTGGGTGAGCCAGCCCGCTGGATGGCTCTCTATCTCAACGAAGAGAATCAACCATTGCTCGGCAACGCGATCTCTCAGCGGATTCGCTTTTTCGACAATGCCAACCGCGACCGCACCTATGAGGCATTTTTTGAACAAGATGAAACCGGTTTCTATCGCGTGGCTGCCATCAACTCGGTTGAGCCCTATCATACGGATCTGGTGACGCCTGCGCCGCCATTGCCGACTCGCGTGCCGACACCGACGCCCTCATCAGCGGATGAGAGCTCAGCTTCAGTCGAAGTCAGTCCGATCATTACGGATATTTTGGCAGCGGCAACTAGTTCTTCCATCGATGACGGCTTGATCTTGCTGGCTTCCAATACGCCGACGGACACGCCAACCGAGACACCATTACCCACCGGTACGCCGACGATCACCGAAACGCCTACGCCCTCGGCAACGCCGACTGAAACAGCGACGCCGACGGCCACTGATACGGGCACCCCAACCGAGACGCCCACCGCGACCAACACGCCGCTCCCGATTCCGGCGATTGCTTGGGATGAAGTGGCGCCGCTTAGTGGCACGACCTTATTGAGCGAACCTGCGCGTTTGCGTGGCGGCCCCAGCACCGATGCCATTGTCCTCACGTCGGTGGACAATGCAGTGCGCGTCGAGATCTTTGGTATCACCCAATCCGGGCAATGGCTGCTGGTACGGGTGAGCCAGACGGTCGATGGGGCTACCGGGGTCTTGGGCTGGCTCTTCCGCGATCTCGTCTTTGTCGAGGGTGATCCGCAGTTCTTACCCGTATTTCTCGACGATGGCCTTCCGGTGACGCCTTACCCGCCAACCCCAACGTTTACGCCGGGCGAACCAACCGCAACGGAGACCCCAACCCCGCTCAGTACGCCGGTCTTGAACCAGCCTGCTGAGCAGTCCGTGGTGGCTAGCAGTAATCCACCGGAGCCCGCCGCGGGCGAGCAACGGATCACCATCGCCGGTGAGCAGATTCCTGCCCAGCCCTTGAGCGACATCGCTGCTACCACCGCTGATGGCCGAGCTATCTCTATTCGCATTGCGGATGTGCCTGTTCAGATGTGGGGTGGTCTTTTGGGAGCGGAACAGGCAGGGTGGGTCAACGCACCTGGTGAATTGTTATGGCCTGGTACGACCATCGATGTGGCGGTGGAGCCAGCGATGGTGGCCAGCGAGTTGTGGGAGCCAACCCAGGTCCGAATTGTTGGGCGACCCGAGCAAGCGCGCAGCGAATTGCTCAGCTTTCCGCTATTAGCCGATGCTATCAACCAGCAAGCTGCTCTTGCCCTGTTGGGTAGCCAAGGCGAGCAGGGCATCTACCTGTTGGATCAAAACGGTACTGTGCAACAGCTGTGGGGCTTAGAAAATCAAGTGGTTTGGGCACCTGGGATTGCAGACCAGCCAAGTTTGCTGTTGCGCGAGCCAGAAAGTGTGCTCGGCCTCAATTCGTTTAGCTGGGTGCGCAGCGATGGCACCGGGATTCAGATCTGGACGCAGCCTTTTTACCGGCTGGGTAGCGTGATCAGCGATGTGTATGATGGGCTGTGGTGGATTGAAATCCCCCAAGTGGCGGTCGAACAGTGGCAACTTTGGCACTTTAATGCCTTAACTGGGCAGATTACCCTGCGCTTTCAAGGTGATGGCACGTTGCTCCGTGCGAGCGGCTCATCAACTGCAGATCGCTCGCGCTTGCTGCCAATCTTACTCTTGGCCCAGCCCGACCAGCCGGGAGCGGCCAATGAGGTCGTCTTATTGGTTGATACGGAAGATATCCTGCAGCAGACGCCCTATACTGGCCTCTTTCGCGTCCACCTACGCTTGCAAGAAGCAGGGCTTGGGGAACTGGCCGCTCCGCCGCAGCCCCTCTTGCCAGTTGATAGTTATCGTGGACCCTTGCAGCTCAGCCCCGATCACACCCGGCTGGCCTTTGGTGTCTATGATCCTGAACAGCCTAGCTTGACCTCGGCGGCTTTGCGTCCCGCCAATACAGTACGCCTGTTGACCTTAGAAGGGCGAGGCGCCAACACCAGCCGGACCATCTATACCACGACCAACCGGTTTGAATTCTTAGCGCCGCAACTGGCTTGGCAAGGCACAGACCGCCTGATGCTGATTCGCAGCCGGTTTGCTGCGGGCGATGAGTTTACATTCGACCAATTTGGGATGACCCTGCTGCAATTGCCTCCTGTCGGTAATCCAGGAGCCGAAGTAAGTGAGCTGGGGCAAACCCTGCTGTCCGAACAAAAACGACTGATCGACTTGGCCGCCTGCCGCGATAATCAATCTGCCTGGGCAATTGTGGCGGATGGTAACGGTCAACTCGAACTCGATCGCTGGGATGGGAGCAATGCGTTGGAACCCCGTTTTGGCTTACCGCCGAATTTGACTCGCGTTTTCCTTTGCTGGCGGAGCTAGGTGAGCTAGAACGATGTTCGGCCAAATATTACCTGAGTGGTCAAGCAATCTGGTTGCCTTTGCCAGTTGGCCGGATGCGGCGTTGGCGGGAGTATCGCTACTCTTAGCGCTCTTGCTGATCATCTGGTGGCGCCAGCAGACGCGTCACTGGTTTCGCGTGGTTGCTGGCTTGGCGCTGGTTTCATTGCTCCTCTGCATTGCGAGCTATTACCTCTTCGAAGTGCCTGCTTATTATGTCGGGTGCCCTCAAGGCTGTTTGGGGCAACGGGGCTATCCGCGACCCTTTGCCACGCTTGATTTTGATGGCAGTTCGTTGATTGCCCCCCTCGATTTTGCACTGAATTGGCTAATGCTCTGGTTGCTTTGGTTGGTCGCTAGTGTGATTTGGCGGATTTCGGCCATCGGCTTCCAGTGGACAAAACGCTCACGGCGTTTGCGGCTCAGTTTTATCTTTGTCGTCATGGTCTTGCCTTGGGCTCTTTTACCGCGTTTGATCGACCCACCCCAGCCTCGGCCAACCGGCGAAGATTTGCGGCTAGCGACCAACGCCTTGCGGGCTGCTGAATTT
>CAZMRA010000325.1:0-3945 GCA_964568485.1 uncultured Caldilineaceae bacterium
GATTCCCAACGACTTGGTGGATGCCGCCACGGTTGATGGCTGCTCGGCCTTCGGGGTCTACTGGCGGGTCATCTTACCGCTCAGCAAGCCGATCATTGCCGTGCTGGCCATTTTTGTCTTCGAATGGGCGTGGGACGATCTGCTGTGGGGAATTATGATCCTCACCGACCGGGAGATGTGGACACTGCCGGTGGCGATTGCCAACCTGCGGGCACAAGTTGGCAATCAGTTTGAATATCAGATGGCAGGCTCGACGCTCTCGGTGATCCCCGTGCTGCTGCTCTTTATCTTGTTGCAGCGCCATATTGTGCGGGGCGTGGCTTTGAGCGGTCTGAAGGGCTAAGCAACCTCAATTTCCGCCAGTACGGGCCGATGATCCGAGGGCTCGTCTTCGGAAACGACCAGGGCGCACGACTTTACCTTGTCAGCCAAGGGCGCGCTGGCAAAGATATAGTCGATGCGGATTGCATATTCGGATGTGAGAAATGAGCGCGCACCGGGCTGATTAAATTGCCGGAAGCTATCAACATACCCGGCCTTTTCCATTTGTGCGACCACGCGCGGGCCAGCAGGGGCAGCGATGAGATTCTGCCCCGCTTCTTTGGCAGACATCGCCGCCCAATCCTCCGGTCGGTTGTCGAAATCCCACAGCGTGATCGCATTAAAATCACCCATCACCACATGGGGCCGGTGGCGATCTCGGCTGAGCCAAGTGCGAGCCACGCGGAGCTGCACCAAGCGTGCATCTTCACTGGTGTGATCGAGATGGGTCACATAGACGGTGAAGGTCTCGCCATTTGGTAACAAGATCCGCCCCTCAAGTAATCCCCGCTGCTCCTTATCGGCCAGCAGATTCTGCGCGTCCTCTTCTTTGGGCGTCAGGTGATGGCTGGCGCTGGCAATGAGCGGCCATCGGCTGAGCAAGGCATTGCCATAGGCGTTGGCTGGCATATCGTTTTGCGCAGGCCAGCGCAAACAAGGCCCAAAGACGACATGCATCCCCAACTGGCTCGCTAGCCAATCTAAAGCCGCACCGTCGATACTAGGCACGCTACGCGGGTGATAGACCTCATTGAGTCCGATAATATCGGCCCCACTCTCGGCGAGCAATTGTGCCACCTCAGCGAGATTGGGCTGACGATCCGCCGTTAACCAGCCGTGGATGTTGTAGGTAAGAATGCGTATGATCATTAGATCTTTAGCCTAAATGCTGCAATTGAGCTGTGTGCAGAACGTAACGCCCGGCCATCACCCCTGATCGAGTGCTAGACCGACGAGCCAGCGCGGCCACTCTGGGTGACCGTCCAGGCGCTGATCACAGCCGCTGACAATATCGCCGCCGCAACCATTTCGATGATGATCACCGGGATCAACCCGGCGACGATGGAGCCCGGGAGATAGCCGCGCACCACCAGCATCAAGATCACCAATACGCTGTTGGTCAGCGCCCCAGCCGCGCCACCGAGCCCCGCTGCTACCACCTTATTGCCATTTTGGAGCGCAGCATAGACAAAGAAGGGCACGATCCCGACAATGATGCGCGGGATGATTGAGACCAGCGGATCCTTAAACATGGGGTCGACTGCTTGGAAGAA
Source organism: uncultured Caldilineaceae bacterium (assembly GCA_964568485.1). Taxonomy (GTDB): domain Bacteria; phylum Chloroflexota; class Anaerolineae; order Caldilineales; family Caldilineaceae; genus CFX5. Next base: position 1,596 of record CAZMRA010000325.1, read on the forward strand.
ACTGAACAACCCATAGAAGAGCCCCAAAATGGCGCCGACCAGGGGGCCGCCCAAGATGCTACCAATGCTGACCGGAATGTGTAATGTGGTGGCATTCCCCGGTGGAATCGGGATGGGTGGAAAGCCGAGGACCTGGATCGAGCCGAGGACAATAACCAGCGCGCCAAAAACACCGGCAATCACAATCTGGCGAACAGAAAGCTGCATAACGATCTCTCCTTCATTTGGTGGAAGCTGGCAGAGACCACAAGTTCACCATTGGGTACATGGCGGTGAGTCTCTAACATCAGCCGATTATACTGCATTTTTGTATAAGGTGACAGGCCTTTAAAGTCCTGTCCAGCCGAAACGAGCCGCCACATCAACCAACGATGCCCAAGGTGTAAATAGTACTACCAGGCAAAAGAGCAAAAAGATGACCACCAACCACCGGTCAAGCGGAGTACTGCGGAGGACAATCAGATTGGTGCGCCCCTGGCCACTCACGTAACACCGGGCCTCCATCGCCAGAATCAAGTCCTCTGCCCGGCGTAGTGCACTGAGAAAGAGCGGCACCATTAATGGCAGCAGGACACGCGCCAATTTGTCGGGCCGCCAAAACCGGGGCGTTAGATCCGCCCCGCGGCTGACCTGGGCCTTGAGAATACGCTCGGCCTCATCGGCCAGAATCGGCACAAACCGAAAAGCAATGGTGAAGATCAATGCGATTTCATGGCTGGGTATACCAAACCGTCGTAACGGACGCATCAATCGTTCTAGCCCATGGGTGAGTTCGGTCGTCGTTGCCGTCATGGTTACCAGGCTAGTGAGGAAGACAAACGAGGTGATCCGAAAGAGGCTGAGCAGCATCAGATGCACGCTATAGCGCGTAACCCGAATCCACCCCCATTCCCAGTAGATCCGCCCTGCTGGCTCGGCCCACCCCTGAAACAGGAATTGCATCGCAAAGACAAACACCAACACCGGTAGCCCCAGTAGAAAACCGCGCAAAATGTAGCGAAAAGGAATTCGTGAGCTGCGCGCCACCAAAAGGATCATCCCCATCAGCAAGATATTGGCCAGCAGCATCCGGCTAAAGGAGATGGTCACAATCAGAAAGAATGCAATCAACAGCTTGGTACGCGGATCCAGTTGGTGGACCACCGAACCAGTTGGAATATATTGACCAATGGTGATGTTACGCGAGAGTTCAAAATCCATACGCTGTCATTCCACCGCCTGGCTGGTTTCGATTAAGCCGACGCTCCCAGCAGCCGGGTCAATCGTTCCACGGCCTGGGCGATTGTATAGACTGGGGTGTTGTCATCCAGGTTGATGCCATGCTGCTGCAGGGTTGCCATCAACTGAGTGGCGACTGGGACATCGAGCCCAATTTCTTGCAGCTCGTCTGCTTGGGCAAAGACTGCGGCGGGCGTCCCATGGGCCACGGTGTGCCCATCGGCAATCACATAGAGCCGGTGGCAGACTTCGGCTAGCTCTTCCATATTGTGCGAGATCAGCACCAACGTCACGCCTTGCTGGTGGAGCGCCAGGATGTGGTCGAGCAACTGCCGCCGACCTTCCGGATCAAGCCCGGCGGTGGGTTCGTCCAAGACCAGCACGTCGGGTTCCAGGGCCAAAACCCCGGCCAGCGCGGCCCGTCTCTTTTCCCCGCCGCTGAGCGAAAAGGTCAGCCGGTCTTTGTATTCCTCAAAGCCCAAGCCAACCGCTTCCATGGCTTTACGCACACGCTCGCGGATCTCTTCGCGACTGAGGTTGAGGTTGCGCGGACCATAGGCAATATCATCACCGACAAATTGCTCAAACAATTGAGATTCGGGGAATTGAAAGAGCAACCCCACGCGGCGCCGGATGGCCTGCAGATCCACATTAGGGCTGTTCAGTTCCTGGCCAAAGATGGTGACGGTGCCTTCGTGCGGGCGCATCAAGCCATTAAAATGCTGCACCACCGTCGATTTGCCCGACCCCGTATGGCCGATGATGCCCAGGATCTCCCCGCGCTGAATCTCCATATCGATGTCGCTAATCGCCTTGACCTCGAGCGGCGTGCCGCGCATGTAGTAGTGTGCCAGGTTCTCGGTGGCGATCAGTACTTCGGCATGGAGCGATTGGGAGGCGGCGTCAGTGTCATTCGCTGCCGTTCGCTCGTCTCCCAGTGGTGCACTTCTGATGCTTGTTGCGCGCCGCTCTTGCAAGGCTGCCATCAACTCATCAATGGTGATATCAGGGTTTTCAATGACTGCACAGATGGCGTCAGAGATTTCCTGCAGGTTGTGTGGAGCCATATTGGTGGCCATTCCAACTGCAATTCCACTACTTCCGTTTGCCAACAGGAAAGGGAATGAACCAG
>CAZMRA010000326.1:0-1305 GCA_964568485.1 uncultured Caldilineaceae bacterium
CTTTGCCTACGAAATCCTCCGCTTTAGCGCGGCCCACGACACCAACCCACTGATGCGGCTCTTGATCTCGCCCGGATTGGCGCTGCAGCGCTTAACCACCCGCGAGCCCGACGACGGCATGATCGAATGTGCCATTGCTGCTTTGAAGCCAGTGCTGGCAGCGGATGACATCATCGTCACGACCCAATCCGCCACGCCTGGACTTAATCAACTTCAAGCTGAAGTCGGCAATTAACGAAAGTTACAAAACAGCATCTACAGCTTGTACCGATTTCCCAACTGCTCACTGGTGAAATCTTGATTCGCTGTAGATGCTATTTTTTTACCCCTCTTCATCGCTGGCGACGACTAATTCTTCACCTTCAACTACAACCACATCCCCAGGCCGGAGCTTGCGGCCACGCCGAGTCTCGACCTCGCCGTTAACCATTACTTGTCCGGACTGGATCAGCATTTTGGCTTCGCCGCCACTCTGCACGATCTGAGCCAACTTCAAGAATTGATCGAGTTTGATCGTCTCTTCGTTTGTTGTCATCTTATATTATGCTACCTCTGGGGCAACCAACTGCTGCTCGAACCAAGTCAAATTGCGCCGCAAGGCATCGGCCAACAGCCACGGTTCGGTAATCGCATGGCCCTGCCGGGGATAGATATACATCTCCACTGGCACGCCGCGCCGCTTGAGCGCATGATAGAACTGCAGCCCCTGCTCGAGTGGCACCCGCTTGTCGGCATCGCCATGCTGCACAATCGATGGCGTGTTGGCCTTCTCCACATGGAAGATTGGCGAATGCGCTTGATAATAGGCTAGATCCTGCCAGGGTTCGCTGCCAAAATAGTCGGGGATAAAGCTCGGGATGTCAGCGGTGGCATTGAAGCTCATCGGGTTGGTGACCGCCGCGCCAATCGAAGCCGCCCGGAAACGATCAGTCTGGGTGATCGTCCAACTGGTCATAAAGCCACCATAGCTCCAGCCGCAAACACCCAACCGTTCGGGATCGGCGATGCCCATTTCGATGACGGTATCGACCCCTTGTTGCAAGTCACGATAGTCGCCGCCACCCCAATCCTGGCGATTGGCGAAACGGAAAGTTTTGCCATAGCCACTGCTGCCGCGCGGATTGCAGCGCAACACCGCGATCCCCCGCTCGCAGAGAGCTGCGGGCACATAATAATAGGGCGTGCCCATAAACTGGCGCTGAAAGACACCGGCTGGTCCGCCATGCACATGCAACAGCAGGGGCAGTTTTTCGCCGCTCGATTCATCATACTCAGCCGGCAGATAGAGAATGCCTTCGATCTCAA
>CAZMRA010000326.1:1315-3907 GCA_964568485.1 uncultured Caldilineaceae bacterium
CGTCGGGTGTTTGCCAGCGCAACTCGCGAGCTTGGGGCAACGGAGCGGTTGGGAATTCAGCCGCCACTGGCTCAACCACCTTTTGCGGGGCCCCACCCGTCGCTAGATCTACCCAGTAGAGGCTGTTCGGTTCGCTATAATGCTGCATGATCAGCGCAGCCTGCCCAATGCCGTTAATATGGATACCGGTGAAGCTATGTCCCGTATCCACACACACCTCGGCAGGACCACCATCAATTGGCAAAGCCAACAACTGGGAGCCCAATCCTTTTTGATTGATCACGTAAACGGCACGACCATCCAATGCCCAACCGACCGTTGCCGGTTGTCCATCCGGGACATCGGCCAACGGCGTTGGCTCACCGCCCTGGCTTGGGAAGATCATCATACGGCTGGCATAGGCCCAAGCTTCGCCTTCGACGCTGACATCGGTCGCAATCCACTGCCCATCGGGCGAATAGGCCAGAGCACCCTGCCAATTGGTGGCCGGACCGAGATCCAGCGGTGAATCCTCGCTGCCATCCACAGCAATGGTGTCCAACCGGGTCTGCGCCCACGTCTCCAAAAAGGGCGTTGGACGCTGCAAAAAGGCAATGCGAGCGCCATCGGGCTGCCAGGCCAAGCTCACCACATGAAAACGCCCACTGGTCAATTGGCGAATCTCCGGCCGTGTATCTGGAGCGACAAAGTCGATCACAAATAGATGGGCAAAGTCGTAATCTACTTGCCAATGAATCACATCATCATGACGACGACGGCGGGCCGTTAATTCAGCATCCTCTGGGACAGCCAAAAAGGCAATCTGCCTGCCGTCGGGGCTCCAACAAAAGCTGGAGATCGAACGATGAAGCTTAGCGTCGACCGGGGTGAGCGGCCAGGGTTCACCCCCACTTCCCGCCATCGCCCACAACCCAACCTGATCACTGCCAGGTAATTTGCGCAAAAAGGCCAAATAACGGCCGTCGGGGCTCCAACGCGGCTGACTGGCCGACTCACCAAACGTCAGCGGAGTCGGTTCACTTTCGCCATCAGTCATGATCAGCATAATCTGCTGACGAAACTCGCCGATCTCATCAGTCAAGTAGGGCTTGCGGACCGTGTAGAGCATCCGTCGTCCATTGGGAGAGAGATCCACGTGTTCGATCAGCGGATAGTGGATAATGCGTTCTGGTGTCCAGATAGGTTCGGTCACAATTAGATCCTCGCTTGACAAAAGTGGTGGCTTGCTTATGCTTGGTCAAAGTCAGACGGGAATAGGCTGTGCTTGGTGCCGTAGCGCATTGCGCCGGCAGAAAATGCGCGTCCTTTGAGGCCTGAGCGCATGGCCCGACGCAAACAAGAGGGAACCATCAGGGAGAATCCTTGCTTACCTAGAAAGCTATTCGTTGAGTAGCCTGGGGGCAAGTACGCTAGAAATCATGACAACATCGCTCAATTTTTAACCCTTACAATCTACTCAATCGCGCACAAAAACGAAAGTGGCCCTATCGGCTGTGTGCAAATTCAATTGCCGATCGGTTGCATTCGCGACCAAGGTATTGTAAAGTACGCAAACAGACCATAATCAGCTTAAACACCGGTTGTGCGGGCAACACATCGGTCAGTGGATGAAGGTACATCTTATTCATCCTTCAACTTGTTCTACACGAAATACAAACGCTAGCATACGACAAACTACTGGCTTTCTCGCCTAGCCCAAAGCGCGTTCTACCAGGAGATGCTATGTCAAGTACACCACTTCCTGCCCGTGTTGTTCGACTGTTGGTCATTCTCTTGACATTGGCAACGGCCTTGATCCATATGGGGTTGGCTTTTCAAATCCCGAATGGCCCAGATTTCATTTTCTTACTCAATGGACTGGGCTACCTTGTTCTCGTTACACTGCTCTATTGGCCCCCCCCCTTTGTCCAACCTTATCGATCTCTAGTCCGCTGGGCCCTGTTTGGCTACACAGCACTGACCATCTTGTTATGGGTACTTATTGGCCACAAAGGGTTTTTGGGGTATCTTGATAAATTGTTCGAAGCTGGATTATTAGTATTGTTGTGGATGGAACAACAATCACCTGACCCCCATCGCAGCTAAATTGTTTTGCCAGTAGTCAGCTCAAAATCGGTTCTGCGGCGTGCATGCACAAGCAATGCAACAACAGAACACAGAGATTTTGAGATCATTACCAAAGGAGTTTCCGTGAATACACTTGTACAATCGCCGACCCAAAGTGTCTTGATTGGCCCCGACCAGCCTTTCGTGATCATCGGCGAGCGGATCAACCCCACCGGCCGCAAAAAGCTGGAAGCAGAAATGCTAGCCGGTGATTTCAGCCGAGTTGAACGCGATGCCCGCGCCCAAGTGGCTGCCGGTGCGCATATTTTGGATATCAATGCAGGGGTAACTAGCGTCAATCCCCAAAAGACCGAACCAGAAATCATGGTCAAGTGTGTGGAATTGGTGCAGTCGATCACCGATACGCCCCTGTGTATTGATAGCAGTGTAGTGCCAGCGCTGATTGCTGGCTTAAAAGCGGCGAAGGGTCGCCCGATTGTCAACAGTGTCACCGGCGAAGAGGAGCGCTTGGAAGCCATTCTCCCC
>CAZMRA010000327.1:0-3887 GCA_964568485.1 uncultured Caldilineaceae bacterium
AACGCGAAGGGTGACGAGCCAAAGGGGGTATCGGTGATCAGGTGACGGGCAAAAGCGGTGTCACCGGTGTTGCGAGCGCGATAACAGAAGTAGAGAATCTCGCCAGCTTGCACGTTGAGCGAGGTGTTCGTATCGCGACAGTGTTCCCTGCCGACCCCCACCATGACTTCGAGCGAGGCTGTTTCGGTCAATTGCGCAGCTAGGCCCGGCGGGGTTTCGGTGCTTTCTGGCACAGTTTGGGCAGTCACCAACGAGGTGGAAAGGGTGAGGCCAAAAAGTAGCACCAGTAAACAGATGGGCACCCCAACAAAGAGGGTGATGGTGAGTAAACGCTTTTTCATCGTTGTCGCCATACCACCACCGCGACAACCATCAAAACACCAACCAAGACTACGCCTACTAACATCAGGCTAACTGGGCTGGTCTGGACAGACAGGGGTAGGCTGTCGGGTGTTGTGATAGGTGTAGCAAGGGGGGATACGAGCGGAGATTCCTGGGCTAAGCGATGCCAGGCTGGGGCAGCGTGTAACGTGGCAGATGGGCCAAAACTGTTGGCCGCCAACAAACAGCCGAACAACAACAGCAGTTGCGCCCAGCTAGGCCGCCAAATCCTTGTCAATAATCCACAAACCCGCGTCACCATCCGCATCATCTTGTCAATCCCACGCACTCGCTTGAGAACCGGCGATTTCCCTCTAGTATGTAGTTCGCTGGCTCTACAGAGTGTGCCGAGCCGTTTGGGGTAGCCAAGTCATGGTCGCGATACCCACACTGGGCCGCTTGAACCACTCAAATTATACCAGAAGGAAAGGTCAGAGAAAACCGGCTGCCGGTGTGAATGTTTCAAGTTTCCGATTAGTCAAACCGCACCGAAACTTCACCGGCTAGAAACCAACGCTTTTCCCCATCGGGCGCGGCCACGCAGAGCGCTCCGGCTTGGTTGACCTCGGTTGCTATTCCCTGCCAGACTAGCGATTCTGCTTGATAGAGCGCTATAGGTCGGCCCAACATCCATAAACGTTGCTGCCAGGCTGCAAAGCTGAGGTTGCTATCAGTCTGGCTATAGACGGCCCCCAAACTGTTACAAAGCGTGATCAGGAGTGCTGTCCGGTCAAACTCAGCTTCTTGCTGTAGAAAGGACCGTAGGCTAACCGGTGGAAGAGCACCACCGATTTGTGCGGCAAGCGTTTGTTGGCTCTGATTCACGTTCAGGCCGATGCCCACCACTACGTGGTCTAATGTCCCAGCTTGCCATTGGCTTTCGATCAGAATGCCTGCCACTTTGCCCGCTGGCTGACCGATGGCACTGCCCAGCAAAATATCATTGGGCCATTTAATGCCAACATGATCGATCAAGGCTGGCGTGCTGCTCTCCAGCGCCTGGGCAATGCCAACTGCAGTGCGGATTGCCAACTCGGCTAGATCAAACCCCAAAGGTGGCTTTAGGATCAAACTCAGCAGCAGAGCCTCGCCGCCAGGGGCCTCCCACTTACGCTGATAACGTCCTCGTCCAGCGGTCTGTTCCTCGGCGACCACCAAGGTACCAGAGCGCGTGGCCGGTTGCGCGGCCAATTCATGGGCACGCGGCATGGTGCTGGGGATCTGTTCGTGCCATTCGATGGTGTGTCCAATGGCAGCGTGTTGTAGTTCTTCGGTTAATTTGGTTAGCGCTAACTTCATGCGCCTCTCCCACGGTGAGTCGGCCCACACATTGAGCAGCTGACAAGTTTTTCAATCAGCAGTTTACTGAGAATGGAGCTCTTCGTAAAGTTCTACCAGTGGTGGCTGATGATTTTCATGACTAACAGAGCACAAATGTCCTGCAGACGTGGATCTAATAAACAGCTGTTAGGCTAGGTGTAAGTGATGGTGAGTCAATGACGATATGAGGCAAAATTATGGTAAAGGTAGATGGAACAACCACCGACTGCGCTATTGCTTGGCGAGTGCGAGATGCTCTGGCTGCCCATCCGCTGCTTGGCGGGGCAACCGCCCAGATCCACGTGATCGTCAATCGACAAGCAATAGTGTTGGATGGGTGGGCCTTAAATGAGCACGTTGTGCAACTAGCCGCACGGCTGGCCTGTCGGGTCGCCGGACAACGTACCGTGCAATTGAGGCTACAAAATCGCAGCTTACCCAGGCACCGGCAAGGCGGGACTGCACTAACTGCCAGCAAGCGCTAACAGAAAACTTGCAGAGCGCTTATGTGATGATAATCCGCCGGATACGCCCTGCTAACGAAGCTATGCGATAGTAGTTTTATCAGTTCAGAAATCAGCCTGGTTGGTCAGTATTTGAAACAGAAGCCGTGAGAGCACCCTAGTAACCAGCACTCGGCGAATGACCAACAAGTAAGTCGGTTAAATAGATAAACAAGCACAGCATTTTAAAAGGATAAATCGAATGAAAACCAATCGCTATTACCCTTCGATCAGTGAATTTGCCCAATTTGCGCATGCGGTTGATCGCATGTTTAGCCCCTATGATTATGCCCGCAATGGCGGGAGCCAAAAGGGTGAGGATGGCAAACAGGCCGTCGCCGCCCGCAGCTTGCCACTCGATGTCTGGGCCGATGAAGATTCGTTTACGCTCCAGGCCTATTTGCCTGGTGTTAACCCCGATGATGTCGAAATCACCATGGAAGGCGAAGAGCTGACCATTCGTGGTCAATTTCCGCAGCTCGACGAAGAGCGCAAGTTCATCAAGCGTGAACTCTTCCACGGCAGCTTTGAGCGGCGCTTGACCGTCAATGTGCCGGTAGATGCCGAGCGGATTACCGCTGAATTTGCCAATGGTGTGTTGACCGTAACTGTGCCAAAGGCCGAAGCAGTGAAGCCCAAGCAGATCAAAGTTGTCGCCAAATAAATCACTGATCTGTCGCGATGAATGATTGAACGAAGAATCCCGAAGTGAGTCTTACTTCGGGATTCTTGTATTTCGCCCAGACCACATCAATCCCCAATCCCCTTATAGCCAATATGACAATGCAGCGGATCTTGCGCTAGAATAGCATATTCCCATCGTCTATAATAAGGCTAATGATGGAAGATGAAGCGTGTGAGACAACTTTATCCAGTCACCAGCAGAGTGTGACTGGGTGGCTGGATAACGAGGATTGCGCATGATTAAGAAATTGTATTATGCCATTACGGGTGACCCGAACGAGAAAGCGCTGAAGCGTTATCGCCCGCTGGTGGAACAGGTCAACGCACTGGAGGCAGAATTTGCCCGGAAAAGTGCGGATGAACTGCAAGCCATGACGCACGAATTTAAGGCACGTGTACAAGCGGCCTCGCAAGCGCTACGTGCCGAGCTAGAAAGAGCGCAAGAAGAATATCTCGCAACCATTGGCAGCGATGAACAAAAATTTGCGCGTATTGAGCTCGATCGCATCAAGAAAGAGATTTGGGAAGTCGAAGAAGACGAGCTAGAGGCGATCTTGCCCCACGCGTTTGCGGCTGTGCGCGAGGCGAGCAAGCGCACCATTGGTCTTCGCCATTATGATGTGCAATTACTCGGTGGTATGGTGCTGCACGATGGCAACATCGCCGAGATGAAGACCGGTGAAGGCAAAACATTAGTCGCAACTTTGCCGCTCTATCTCAACGCCTTGGCTGGCCACGGCGTACACTTGGTCACCCCCAATGATTATCTCTCCAAGGTCGGCTTGCAGTTGATGGGGCCGGTCTATCATATGCTCGGTTTGAAGACAGCCGTCATTCAAAATAGTGCGAGTGGCCCAGACCGAGGCAGCTTTTTGTACGATCCCGAATATCCTAACGCCGATGATCGATTCTTGGCGTTGCGACCAATTTCGCGCCGTGAAGCCTATCTCGCCGATATTACCTATGGCACCAACAACGAATTTGGCTTCGATTATCTGC
>CAZMRA010000328.1:0-3885 GCA_964568485.1 uncultured Caldilineaceae bacterium
GCGCAAGGATGCCTGCACGCCATATTCATAATTGTGTTCATTGATGGTCTTATCGAGTGCCGGGCTGAGGCCGCGGATACCGGCTGGTGCATATTTACCGCCGCTGCTGTGCCCGTGAGCGGCGATCACCCCGGGGACTGGGCCGGTAAGATTGTCGGGGATCAATACATAGAAAGGCATGGTCACACCGGGCTCGGTATCGATCTCCACCCGCTGACGAGTGTAACCTTCACACTGCACCGTCTCCGTGATGCGCGGATTGGGGTCGGTTGGGATCAGGCGGTGCAGGCCGATCAGCTCGCGGATTTTGGCGCGCAACGCCTGCCGCCAGACACGCAGCTCTTCGACAGTTTCAGCCTTAAGGCCCAAGCTGCGCGAGGTGACTTGAAAGCGCTCACGAAAATATTGCTCGGTTTGGTATGGGTTCGCCATTGAGAATATCCTAAATACTTGAAGATGTGTATGTGACAAAAAAGGGCAAACAAGGCACCAGCAGCGCTAAGCGATCGCAGAATCGTCAAAGCGCTTTCGAGTGCCCTGCTGGGTTATTTCCCACCGTAATAGACCATGCGTCCCGAGACGCGGAAGAGCACAAAAGTAAAGGCAATGACGATCAAGAACAGGATCCAAGCTTGCGCTGAAGCATAGCCCATCTTAAAGAATTGGAAGGCCGATTGATAGAGATAGATCGACATCATCAACGTTGAATCGGCTGGGGAGCCAGTACCTCCTGTCATGACGTGGACTTCGGTGAAGTATTGAAACGCGCCGATCAAGCCAGTGATCACATTGAAGAGAATCACGGGGCTGATCATCGGCAAGGTGATGTAGAAGATTTTCTGCCCGGTGGTAGCGCCATCCAGATCAGCAGCCTCGAGCATTTCGCGGGGCACATCCTGCAACGCGGCCAGATAGATCACAATCGCGCCGCCAACGCCCCACATGCTCATGAGGATCAACGCGGGCTTCGACCAGATGGGGCTACCCATCCAGCCTGGGCCTTGGATCCCGACAAAGCTGAGCAGGTAATTGATCACACCATTCACCGGGTCGAACATCCACAACCAGACAATGGCCGAAGCCACCACCGGCGTAATACTGGGTAGAAAGTAGATCGTCCGAAAGAATGAAAGGCCGCGCACCTTACTGTTCAACAGCATGGCGAGTGCAATCCCCACGATGGCCGCCAGTGGCACCGATCCCAACGCATAGTAGCTTGTGTTGTACAGGGAAGTCATGAAGCGGGTATCGTTGGCCAGATCGGCATAGTTGCTCAGTCCGACCCAAGTTGGATTCCCCAAGATCGGATAGAAGGTAAAGCTGTAATAGAGCGAAGCAAAAAATGGATAGACGCGGAAAGCAACAAAGCCCACAACCCATGGCGAGATGAAGAGAAGGCCATTGAGTAGCGCTTTGCGTTCGCTGCGGGTGAGCACACGAAGTTTGGGCATGGCTATCCTTTCAACCCCGTCAGGGCAATCCCTTCAATGAATGTGCGCTGTGCAAAGAAAAAGAGCAAGATGATCGGCAGAACGCTCATGCACGTTGCGGCCATGATCCAAGCAAAGTTGGAGAAGCCATAACTTGAGCGCATGTTGGCAATCCCCAACGAAATGGTGTAAAGCGAGGTATCGTTCAGATAGACTAACGGCCCGAAATAGTCATTCCAACTGCCAATAAATTGAAAGAGGGCAACCACCGCCAACGCAGGCCGCGAGAGCGGCAGAATGATCTGCGAGAAGATGCGCAGCTCCGAGGCCCCATCCACGCGGGCAGCGTCGGCCAATTCTTCGGGCAAGGCCATAAAGAACTGGCGCAACAGAAAGATGAAAAAGGGATTTCCAAAGAAGGTGGGGACAATCAACGGCAAATAGGAGTTGATCCAATTGAGTTGTTTAAAGATCAGGTAGAGCGGAATAAAGGTGACAAAACCAGGCAGGATCAGCGTAGCCAGCACCAGACTGAAGACCCAATCTCGGCCAGGCCAGCGCACACGGGCAAAGCCATAGGCAGCCAAGGCATTCGAGAGCAGGGCACCGATCAGCGAAGGGATTGCCACCAACAACGTGTTGATCACATAACGGGAGAAATCGGCCCGGCGGAAGGCCTCGATATAGTTATCCCAGCGGATCGGGTCCGGCACCCAGACGATTGGATAGACCGACAATTCCGCGGGGCTCTTCAGCGAGGTGCTGATCATCCACACCCAGGGCACGATAAAGAATGAGGCGCAGAAAATCAGCAGCCCATACTTGATGATCTCGGCCAGCAAGCGCAGCAAACGCGCACCGGCGGCCTTCTCGTGTTCCGTAGTCGATTGCGGCAAAGCAGAATAGTTGACAGGCGCAGCCAAAGTCAGCTCCTTCTCTAAAATATAGAACGTAGAGTAGGAAGCAGCCGTACATGTCTCCCTACTCTACGCTTTTAGACTCTATCCTGGCAGTTGGCGCCACCCATCATTTGCCGGGCAAACTCTGGGCACCACCAGCTTCAGGATAGGCGCTTACTTTCTCCGTATCAACGCAATGGCTGTTCCTTAGCCTTGATTCTGTTGTAGCCAGGTGTCCAATTCCTTTTGAGCCTGGTCTTTGACCAGCGCCAGCGCCTCTTCCACCCCTTGTTGCCCGAGCCGAACCTTTTCGACTTCAGCACCGAACAGCGCGGCATAGGATTCACTCGTTGGAATCTTGGGCGGATAGAGGTAATAATCGGAGTCAAAGAGGTCGCTGAGGAACACCTCTTGGTAGCCGGGGCATTCACCAATCACATCACTTTCAAACAGCGGCCAAGTCTCCATCGATTGCGAAACCGGGCCATTGACACAGAGCCACGTGGTAAAGAGGCTGGTGTAGACATCCTTGTCCCCAGTTGCTCCGGTCATCGCGCTGATGATCTCCCAGGCCGCGTTCGGATTCGGTGAGCCAACGGGCACGATCCAACCGTCGCCATAGGTGTAAGTGCCCTTTTCGGTCTGTCCTTCTGGGCCGGGGAAGGGCCAAACCGTGAATTCGAAACCTTCGGGCTTGAAATTGCGCAACGTGTTGAATTGCCAAGGCCCGGTGACGAGGGTGGCACGCAACCCCGAGAGGAAAGGATCCAGCCCAGCGGAGCGTTCGCCGCGGCCTTGCAGCGAAGCATTCCAATTCTGCATTTTCTCTACGCCAATCCGCTGCCAGCGATTGGCGATCCATTCAATTGCCCGGACATTGTTGGGATGGTCAGCGGTGATTTGTGTGCCATCTTCGGAGACATAAGCACCCAAGAAGCGCCCCATCACCGTGGATAGACCGGTGAAATCGCCACCGAGCACATCAATATTGCCAGCGTCGTCGTAGGTGGTCAGTTGTTCCCAAACCGCATCCAACTCCTCCAACGACTGCGGTGGACTGTCCAAGTCCACGCCCCGCTCTTCGGCCATGGCATTATTGACGAAGACACCCCAGCACTGATTCCACATGCTGGCGTAATAATATTTGCCCTCATACATGCCCAGCTCCCAGATGGCTGGATCCATCCAATCCTTGAGCACCTGCACCTGATCGGGATCGCCAATTTCGTCGAGGGCCATCAGCCCATTTTGAGCGGCAAGTTGATAGGCGATGCTGGCCCCAAAGACCACCGCGGTTGCCGGTGGGTTGCCCGCTGAAATGGCGGCCAACAGCTTTTGGGTCATCGAATCGGGCACCACCACATGCTTGGCAACGACTGACCCTTGCGAGTCATTGTAGCCACCCAGAATCTTTTCGATATTGGTGGCGGCATCTTCTGTCCAACCAGTCCAGACATCGATCTCTTGCACACCTTCCGCAGGCGCGGCAGCACCGGCATCAGCATCCTGGCTGCCACCACTCGGTGAGGAAGGGGGCAGACAAGCACTCAGTGCAG
>CAZMRA010000329.1:0-3879 GCA_964568485.1 uncultured Caldilineaceae bacterium
GTCAAGGGCCCTACACTGCCATCGCCGATTGTGCGGCCATCAACATTGAGGACCGGCGCTAATTCACCCATGGTGCCGGTGGTAAAACATTCATCCGCCGCGTAGACCTCGCTCAGGCTGATGTTGCGCTCCTGGAGTGGAATGCCATGTTCCAGGGCTAGATCCATCACCACGCGCCGTGTGATGCCGGGCAGGCAACTATCGGCATGGGGTGTTAGCAAGACACCACGTTTGACCAAAAAGATGTTCGTCGCATTGGTCTCCGATACAAAACCATTCAGATCCAGCATGATCGCATCATCCACGCCGGCTACATTGGCCTCGATCTTGGCCAGAATGTTGTTGATCAAATTGTTGTGGTGAATCTTGGAATCGATACATTGTGGCGGATTGCGACGGATCGACGAGGTGATCAAGCGGATGCCATTTTGGTCATACACCGGGGCTTTCCATTCCGCCAGCACGATCAAGCAGGGGCCAAACTGGTTCAGGTGAGGGCTCATGCCTGAGGTGACCTTGGCCCCGCGGGTCAACGTGAGGCGGATGTGGACCCCATCGCGCATGCCGTTCGCTCGTAAGGTCTCGAATATCGCTTCTTTCACCTCGGCGCGTGATGGCACTTGGGCAAAGGCCATCGCCTTGGCGGAATCAAAGAGGCGATCCAAGTGAGCATCTAGCTGGAAGATGCGCCCCTGGTAGACGCGCAACCCTTCCCAGACGGCATCACCCCCCTGGACAGAGCTGTCAAAGACCGAAACTTTGGCCTGGTCACGGGGCAACAATTCACCGCCAACATGGACGAGAATGTCTGCATTGCGTGGATCGGGTAATTGTCCGTTCATAAGGCTCCCATTGGTGAAGATTCAATTCGCTTGTGGTGCTTGAATGGCGAAACTCGCAAGGAACTCGTAATGAGGTCGACATTCGGCCAACAAAGGTTCTAAGACTGCCGGAAAGGGCGCTTGTTTGGGACGGTAAGGTTCAAAGCCAGTGGAACGGTGCACATTCTGGTACCAGTAGGGCGCCCAAACACCATCCTCGGGCCGCTCGCCCGCGGGCCAGTGTAACATGGCGGGGTCAAAGGCGATGCCTAGCCGGTGACAGAGCTGACTCAATACCGCTTCTGGATTGAGCAACAATTGTTTGGCCTCTAAAACCGGGGGCTGCTGTCCCATCTCGCACAATTGGCGGTACAATTCACTCTGGATCGCCAATCCAGTATCGCGCAAAGTGGGTTGGCGTAAATTGTTCACCAGCGAAGGCAGCATCTGGACGGGGTCGCGAATCAAAAGGACGTTGACCGTTTGGGCCAAAAAGCCCTGGTCGATTTCCACCAGATGATGGGCCATCTGCTTCATAAAGAGGATGGGCTTGGCCACTGGTCCCAAGATCACCTCGCGCACGACGCGTTTGCCATCGCAATCCATGGCCGCCATCACCTCCTCTCGTCCGGGATGCTCTGCCTGCGAGACGCGCAGATAATGGCCGTAGAGCGGCTCATCGATCACTTGCGTATCAGCTCGCTGCGCAAAGGAGTACATTAGCGCTGTGGAGACGTTGCGTGGCCCAGACCATAGATTGATGCGCAGTGTTGTCATCTTTCCTGCTCCAACTTCATGTGATGAAAGGAACTTTGCATGTCCACTCCGGTGACTGCTCGCGAACTTTATTTGGCCCGGCAACGCATTGCCCCCTACATCCGCCCCACGCCCTTGATCCATAGCCCCACACTAAGTGAGCGCACCGGCGGGCAGATCTCGCTCAAGCTGGAGAATCTGCAGGTGACCGGCTCCTTCAAGGTGCGCGGCGCCGCCAATTCTCTAGTGAGTCTCGCACCGGCCGAACGCAGCTGTGGCGTCATCACCGTTTCGACAGGCAATCACGGCCGCGGTGTGGCGTTTATGGCGCAACAGCTGGGGCTACGGGCCGTGATCTGCGTGCCGGTGGGCGTCTTGCCCCATAAAATTGCGGCGATGGAGCAACTGGGCGCTGAGATTGTGATCCACGGGCAGACCCAAGATGAGGCCGAGGAACACGCTTGGGCACTCCAAGCCGCAGAGGGCTTGACCATGATTTCGGCCTTTGACGATCCGCTGATTATCGCCGGGCAGGGCACCATTGGCCTGGAACTGCTCGAAGCGTTGCCCACCCTCGATACTGTGGTCATTCCACTTTCGGGGGGCGGTTTGTTGAGCGGCATCGCCTTGGCTCTTAAAACCGTCGACCCCACCATCCGCGTGATCGGCGTGGCACAAATGGCACAACCGGCGATGTGGCTCAGCCTACAGGCCGGCCATCCAGTGTCGGTGATCGACGCGCCCTCCCTGGCCGATAGCTTGGTCGGCGGGATCGGACTGAATAATCGTTATACCTTTGCGCTTGTGCAGCAATTGGTGGATGACGTTGTACTGGTCAGCGAAAGCGAGATTGCTGCAGCCATGCGTTATGCCTTACAAGTTGAACATCAAGTGATTGAAGGCGGTGCAGCCGTGGGTTTGGCCGCGCTCTTGGCCGGTAAAGTTGATGTCGCTGATTGCGTTGTCGCGGTGATCCTCAGCGGCGGCAATGTGGATAGCGCCCTGCTCGCTAAGCTCTTCGCTGAGTAGCGCTTATGCCGGTTGCTTGCGCAACAAATACCAGCGGCAAGGTTGGCGATCGGGGCGGCCGTGCTCGATCCGCACGACGTGCACCTGCGGCGCAAAGCGCTCGGCAACTTCGTTTTCGGCTACCCCACGGGCCGAGTTATCCGGATGCCAATCAAAGGCAAAGAGATGATAGTAGCCCCCTGGCGCCAATTGCTCGATCACCCCGGCGACGTAGCGGGCTCGTTCTTCCTCAGCCAAGCCGTGAAAGCAGCCAATATCCAGAATATAGTGCGCGTCAATCGGTGCAAAGGGCAAGCGGGTGACATCGGCCTGCACCAAGCTGATCCGGTCGAGATGGGTGGGGTGTTCGGCGCGCAACCGCGCTTGCCCAATCGCCAGCGCATTGCCGGCCAAGTCACAGCCGATCACCCGCAGCCCGCGTGATGCCAAGTACCCAACATTCGTTGCTGTGCCACACCCGAGATCCAACGCCAAGCCGGTCGAGGCGATCGGGGGATCCGCCCAGAAACGCACGACTTCGGGTGGCGTGATACGAGTATCCCATGGTGTAGTGCCTTGTTGATAGCGCGCTTCCCACGAATGTTGCGTCGATGTCTTGGTCATGCCTTGGCCAGATCACTACTCTCCAGCAGCAATTGACGCCGCGCTGCGGCCAGAAAATGGCGTTCACTCATGCGCAAGGCACTGACCGTCACCCCGGTGACTGAGACAAATTCAGCTTTCGATTTCAGTCCATTGCCTTCGCGCAGGTGTTCATCGTACGCTTGTCCTTCACCCATGTAGATTAATTGTAGAAAATCAGGGAAGGGATACGAATAGCCAGCCGGTTTGGGGGAAAGATGGTGGAAATGCTTGACACCCAATAAACGAAGATCGCCAACGCGCCAGCCTGTCTCTTTCGCTACTTCGCGGACAACTGTTTGCTCAAACGTTTCGCCGTGGCCGATGCGCCCACCCGGGATGATGTGGATCTCTTCCGGCGTGCGTACGGCCAAAACCTGTTCGCTGCGCAGAACAACGCAGCAAGCTGAAGTAACATAAGCAGCCGGAGGCGGGATCGAACCGATATAACTCCGCACCTGTAACAACTGTTTTCCCCAAGTAACATATTCTTGGCAGAGCGGTGCGCCAAGCAAGGTGAGGTAAATAGAAAGATCGTTATATAGCATAATTATCGTTGTATTGAAAGCGTCGCACAGGACGCTGAATGATATGAGTGATTACTACTGACCGTATTCTTCGAAATAGTCCATCATTGCTGCTTCAACTACCT
>CAZMRA010000330.1:0-3719 GCA_964568485.1 uncultured Caldilineaceae bacterium
CAAACATGGATAGCTAGTAAGGCCTTGGACGGAGTTGCTATGGACTGGCTGAACCTAATCGTCTTTCCGGTCATTCGTGTGCTCTTGCTGATCTTCGTGGTGATGACCGGCGCAGCATACTTGACTTGGTTTGAACGTAAGCTGATTGGTCGCTTCCAAATTCGTTACGGTCCCAACCGGGCTGGCCCTTTTGGCTTGCTACAACCGCTTGCTGATGCCATCAAGGCATTCTTCAAAGAAGAAGTCATTCCGCATCATGTGGATAAGGCGATCTACTTATTAGCGCCTGCCTTGGGGTTGGTGCCTGCCCTATTGATCTGGGCAGTTGTTCCCATTGCGAAAGGCACTGCTGCGATTGCCGATGTCAACATCGGGTTTCTGTGGATTTTGGCCATCGCTGGGATTGAAAGTTATAGCATCATCCTGGCTGGGTGGAGTAGCAACAACAACTATTCGTTGCTGGGAGCGCTGCGCTCCTCGGCTCAGATGCTCTCTTATGAGCTGCCAATGGGCCTTTTCTTGGTCAGCGTCTTGATGTTGGCCGGGAGCTTTAGTCTCGTCGAGTTGGTGGAGGGCACGCGTGCCTGGTGGGAATGGTTGTGGCTGTGGATTATGTTCCCATTCTTCTTTATCTGCGTTTTGGCCGAGACGAACCGCAGCCCCTTCGACCTGCCCGAAACCGAAAACGAGCTGGTGGCTGGCTATCAGACCGAGTATGGTGGCATGAAATTCTCACTCTTCATGATCACTGAATACGTCAACATGATCACCACCAGCACGATCATGGCGACCCTCTTCTTCGGCGGCTGGCGCTTCTTTGGCCTGACCGATCTGTTTCCCATCCTGGGGCCATTCGTACTGGCAGCGAAGGTCGTTGTGTTGCTCTTCTGCTTCGTTTGGGTGCGGGCCAGTGTTGGCCGCCCCCGCTACGACCAACTGATGGCCTTCTGCTGGAAGTATTTGCTTCCCGGTGCGCTGGCCTATATGATCATCACGGCACTACTGGTGCTCTTCATTAAGTGATGGTCTACTGCGCGTGACAAATTTTCAGTCTCATTGTTTTCGAGAGATTTGAGGATACCAAAGCTATGGGCTTTAACAACTTTCTCAAAGGCGCCATCGATATTGGCAAAGCCATGGGTGTGACGCTCAAACATCTGCGCCAGAAGCCAATCACTCTGGAATACCCAACCGAGGCCGTTCCGCTCTATCCACGTTTTCGGGGCAAGCACGAATTGCGCCGCTACGAAAATGGCATGGAGCGTTGCATTGGCTGTATGTTGTGTGAAGCGGCCTGCCCCACCGGTGCCATCTATGTGGACGCAGCTGAGAATGACCCAGAAAACCCGACTTCACCAGGCGAACGCTATGCGAAAGTGTACGAGATCAATCTGCTGCGTTGCGTCTTCTGTGGTGACTGTGAAGAGGCCTGCCCGGTTGAAGCAATTGTACTTGGGCACGACTTTGCAATGGCCAATTACGAACGACGAGATTTTGTGCTGACCAAGCAAGTTTTGCTCAACCCTGGTGAGCCCAATGTGGTGATTCGGCCCGATTAAAGCAGGCAGATCCTATATGGTGGTTTGAAAATCAGCCCGCTCCTACTGTAGGACAGCGGGACTGATTTTGGGAACAACCGCGGTATAGCCAAATTTGTAAGGGTAAAATGGTAAGGATAGCTCGATGACGCTACCACTCATCTTCTTTCTTTTAATCGGTGCGATTAGCTTGGCTGCCGCCTTTGGGGTGATTGCCAGTCGGCTTCCAGTGTACAGCGCCCTCTTTTTGTTGGCGCACTTTGTGACGCTGGCCGTGCTTTATGTCACTCTGGAAGCACAATTCTTAGCAGCCGTCCAAGTCATTGTCTACACGGGTGGGATTGTTATTTTGATCCTTTTCGTGATCATGTTGATTGGCAGCGAAAAGATCGAAACACAAGCCGATCATCGGAACTGGACCCCCTATGTAGGCATTACCTTAGGCTTGGTCTTGTTGGCTGGGCTAGCTTATAGCTTGACGAATGGGTTCTTAGGGGCTGACCCCAATAGCACAGCTATCGAGGGGGGGATCCCCAGCGCAGTTGGTACAGAGCTCTTTACTCGCTATATTTTGCCTTTTGAGCTGGCCTCTGTGTTGTTGCTGGTTGCTCTGTTGGGGGCATTGCTCTTGGCGCGCCGCCCCAAAGAGTCGGTTTAGGGAGCATTTCCAGCTCGCTGGCATCGTAGTATGATTCAGACACTTGCCTGCTGGCAAGGCCGAACCCGAGGAGTTATTGATGATTCCTACAAGTTATTACCTGATTTTGGGCGCGCTCATTTTTATCATTGGGGCTGTCGGTGTCTTGACACGACGCAGTGCGTTGATCATCCTGATGTGTGTGGAACTCATGCTGAATAGCGTGAATCTGACGCTCATCGCGCTCAGCCGCCAGTGGGGCAACCTCAATGGGCAAATCTTTGTCTTTATGATCATGGCGGTGGCCGCAGCAGAAGTCGCTGTCGGGCTGGCGATCATCATCGCTCACCAACGCCATACGAAAACAACGAATATCGACGAAATCAATTTATTGAAATGGTAGTAGGGAATTAGGGCGTAGGAACTTGAGCGACATTCCCTGCCTACCCCTGAATCCTTCATTCCAAATGCCATCCTAGAGGACTCATCCATGTTCGATCTTGCCTGGCTTTTGCTAGCCTTGCCAGCTGCCGGGGTGCTTATCAACCTCCTAGTCGGCCATCTCTTAGGCCGCCGCTTGATTGGTTGGATCGCCTCTGGTGTTGTGATTGCCTCTTTCCTCCTTGGGCTGGGTCTTTTCTTTAGCTTACTCGCCCTCCCTGCCGAAGAACGGGTGATCACCCAGCATTTGTGGAACTGGATCACCATCGGCGACTTTGAAGTAGCGGCAGCGCTCCTGTTGGATCCGCTCAGCATCACCCTCACCCTCGTGGTCACAGGGGTTGGTGCGCTGATCCACATCTACGCCACGGAATACATGTCGCACGACGAACGCTTTCAGCGCTTCTTCGTTTATCTGAACTTCTTCATCTTCGCCATGTTGATCCTGGTGCTCAGCGACAGCTTCCTGGGCATGTTTGTCGGGTGGGAAGGCGTGGGTTTGGCCTCCTTCTTGCTGATCGGCTTCTGGTTCGATCGCGAAGATGAGATGTATGGCTCCTACGCTGATTGTGGCAAAAAAGCCTTTTTGGTCAACCGCGTCGGCGACTTTGGCATGATTGTTGCCATGATTGCGCTCTGGTCGGCTGTAGGTTCACTCACCTTCTTAGATGTCTTCGAGGGTGTTGAACATGGCAGCATTGCCAGCGGTTTACTCAACTTCATCTGCATCATGCTGTTGTTGGGAGCCACGGGTAAGAGCGCACAAATCCCGCTTTATATCTGGCTGCCCGATGCTATGGCGGGTCCTACGCCGGTTTCGGCCTTGATCCACGCGGCGACGATGGTCACTGCAGGCATCTACATGATCGCCCGCACCCATGTCCTCTGGCACTTGGCCTCATCCGCCTCAGAGCTTGCCGCTTGGATCGGCGCCTTGACTGCCCTACTGGCAGCGACGATCGCTCTGGTTCAGACGGATCTCAAGAAGATTCTGGCCTATTCCACCGTTTCGCAACTTGGCTACATGATGCTCGGTGTCGGTGTGGGGGCCTATGGTGGCGCAGTCTTCCACTTGGTGACCCACGCATTCTTCAAGGCCTTGC
>CAZMRA010000331.1:0-3718 GCA_964568485.1 uncultured Caldilineaceae bacterium
CAGCGCACCTATGGCCACCTCGGTCCCCCCGGCCAGGGCAATGTTGCGCAGCACACCTGAGACCGGTGGCAAGCAGGCGCGCCACTTCCATCTCGCGTTCACTCAGCGGATTTTCCGCACTCCCCGAAGGGTTGATCGGCTCGGTTGTAGCCTGATTGGTCGAGTCAGCATCCGATAATGTTGTCATGAGCGGTCAAACAACCTGCGGTCTCATGGGGAAGAGACAATGGTCAAACAGCTCTCATTATTCCATAAAAACAAAGGGTCAACAAACTAATGGGGGATTTCAGCAGGGATGCACGCGCCAGCACCAACCATTGGGGAGGGCTCACCACACCTAAGCAGAGGGTATACGCAGCAAGGACTCATAAAGTTCGCTGACTTGCTCGAACTTATGCGCCCACGTGTGGTGTTGATAGACTTTGGCTTCCCCGGCCTCGCCCATCGCCGCAGCCAGGGCCGGATCATCCAACAGGGTTGCGATAGATCGAGCGAGTGCGCGCTCATCAGCGAAGGGAATCAACAAGCCATCTTTGCCGTCGCTGATCACATCATTCACGCCCCAGGCTTGGGCGCCGATCACCGGTTTGCGATAGAGCCAGGCTTCCAAGTAGACAATGCCAAACGAATCGACGCGCGAGGGCATGGTCAGCAAGTCACATGCCGCCAAGAGATCGCGCTTGTCCTCTTCGCTGATCCCGGGCAGGATCAACAGGTGCTTACGTTCAGCCGCGGGCAAGGCATCAATATAGGCTTTGAATGGCGTCATCAACGAGCCGGCTAGCACGAGATGCACATGACGACCCGCGGCCCACAGGCGGCGCAACGCTCGCACCGTGGTCGTTGCCCCTTTGTCGTGCGCCATGGCCGAGAGAAAGGCGGCGATGGGGCCGGTCAAGCCATATTTCTGACGGAAACGCTCACCATTGCCGCCGATCACTTGCTCGGGATTGACCCCGGCGCCGATCACGCGGATGCGTTCGGGCGCGACCCCGCGCGCGATATAGTAGGCCCGCTCGGTGGGCGTTTGGGCGGCCACGGCATCGCTGCGGCGGATCAGATCCACCTGATGGCGCATGGTATAAAAGCGGCTGGGCGGATCTTGGCCAGGATGATACCCCGCGCCAAGATGGGTGAGTGGGAACGCCACAAACGGGATCTTACGCCGTTGGGCAAAGGCCAGACCGGCGGCGGTGAATGGCTCGAAGACGATATTCATCGCCGCTACTAGGTCAAATTGCTCATTGGTATCGGCTAACCAGCGCCAAAGGGACGGGCACCAGGGCGCAAAACGCGCCAGCTCGTGCAGCAGCGAGACCGGCGCGGGCGTGTAGCCGGATAGCAGCCACAGCAAGCGGCGCATGCCCGGATAAGAGAGACCAGGGTAAGGCAGATATTGGAGTGGAAAGCGCAAAATCCGCACGCCTGCGTGCTCTTCTTCACGGGCGCTGATATGTCGGCGCTGCGGATTCCAGAAAGTCTCTAGATCCAGCGCATCGGTCGTCAATACGGTGACGCTGTGCCCGGCAGCGGCCAAGCGCGCCGAGAGCTCGGCCAAGTGCGTTTCTGCACCGCCATAGGCTGGCCAATAGCGCTGGGTAATGTGCAAAATACGCATGAGCCATCTACTCGATCGTTGGTCCTGCCACCACCAGCGTATAGTTGTCAGGGCGCAAATATTGACGGGCGACGCGCTGCACATCCTCTGCCGTCACACTGGTGATCAGTGAGTGGTAGCGTTGCAGATAATCTAATCCGAGCCCATACCATTCCATATCGAGCAAGCGGGCAGCCACACCGCTATTGGTTTCCAGCGCCAGGGGCAGGACCCCAGTCATATAGGCTTGGCTGTCGGTTAATTCTTGCTCGCTGACCAATTCACTACCGAGCCGCTCAAACTCGACCAGGATGCTATCGATGGCCTGTTGTACATGAGCCGGATTCACGCCCGCTTCGGCCAGCCACGCCCCAGCAGTACGTTCGGCATCGTGGCTGCTGTAGCAATAATAAGCCAGCCCCTGCTCTTCCCGGACTCGTTCCCCGAGGCGCCCCATCATGCCAAAGACGCCGAGGATCGTATTCGCCACCCGGACAGCATAATAATCGGGATGGGTGCGCGCAACGGCCGGGCAGCCGATCACAATATCGGATTGAACCTTGTCCGCCATGGGGATGGTGACCCGTTGCACGCTGGTAGGTGGTTGCGGCGCTGGCATCAATTGGTTGGCCGCTGGTCCACGCCAATCCCCTAGGTATTGCCCGAGTAGTTCCAGCACTTGATTGGTCTGCACATCGCCCACCACCGCGATGACGGCCCCGACTGGCGTGTAATATTGATGATAAAACTCGAGCAGATCGTTGCGCTCGATGGCGCTCACCGTCGCCTTATAGCCCGATAGAGAACGGCCATAGGGGTGATTGGGATAGATCGTTTCGTAAAAGCGCAGATTGGCCGAGCGCTGGGTATCTTGATCCCGCTCTTGGATGGCGACCAGCTTTTCGCGGCGCACGCGCATCACATGCTCGTCGGGGAAGGTTGGCCGGCGCAGCACATCGGCCAGGATCTGCACCATCTGCGGGAAATCTTCACTCAGGCAGTTGATGCCAAAGTTGGTGGTGTGCGTCTCGCTATTGACGGCCAAACTGGCGCCAATCGACTCGACACTTTCATTGAGCGTAGCAAAGTCATAGTGAGCGCTGCCGCGCGTCAACATGGAAGAGACAAACTGGCTCAAGCCAATCTTCTTGCTCGGATCATGCATGCCACCGACGGGCAACAAACCATCCAGCACCGCAACTTGGGCGGCATGATTCTCGCGCACGAGCACGGTCAAACCGTTGTCGAAGACCACCCGCGTAATGTCATGGGGCCCGGGGAACGCTTTACTCATCATCACCCTCCATTGCGTCTTCCAGCCCTTCATCGTACGCCGCCAGTGCATCCTCCGATGGCAGATACCAGCCCACGGTCTGCTTATGGCGCACAAAGTATTGTTGCGCCACCCGTTGCACATCGGCCGCGGTGACGGCGAGCAATTTATCGAGCCAATCATCCAGCCATTCGGTGCTGGCGATCACTTCGCTGACGCCCAGCCAATAGGCTTGGTGGGTGACACTTTCGCTGCTATAGACGAACTGGGCTTTGGTCTGTTTGATCGCCTTCTCCAATTCGGCGGCAGTCACCCCTTCAGCTTGGATCTTGGTCAGCTCGCCCCAAATTGCCGCTTCGACCTGCTCATGGGTCGCGTCGGGTGCCAAGGTGACATAGAAACTGAACAGATCCGGATCGATGGTCGGCTGGTAGCTGGACTGTACACCAACCGCCAGTTGCGTATCAACCAGGGCTTTGTAGAGCCGGGTGCTGCGACTGCCGCCACTGCCGCCCAACAAGCCCATGCCTTTGGCGCCGCTCAAAACGGCATCCATCACAATCAGCGGGAAAAAGTCGGGATGAGTCGCTTCCGGTGCGGGGAAACCGAGCAACAAGTAGGAGGTCAACTCGCTGCCCCGCAGGATCACCCGCCGCTCGGCACGCTGATCAGGATCTTGCAAGCGCACTGGGGGCACCGCCGGGCCGGGCGGTAGATCGCCAAAATAGCGTTCTAAAAGCGCCAGCATCTGCTCAGTTTGGAAATCACCCACCACCACCGCCACGGCATTATTCGGCGTATAGTACGTCCGGTAGTGCCGATAGAGATCCTCACGCGTCATGGTCAGC
>CAZMRA010000332.1:0-3717 GCA_964568485.1 uncultured Caldilineaceae bacterium
GAATTGTCGGTGCTGGGGGCAATCCAAGAGCTCTCGCGCAACCTGATCGGCGAAAACCCGCTGCTGATCGAACATCACTGGCGCAAGTGGCACATGACTTCCTGCTGGAAAGGCGTCACCGACTTCACGGCGATGAGCGGCATCGAGCAGGCGCTGTGGGACATCACCGGCAAAGTCTACAACGTGCCGGTGTATCAACTGTGGGGCGGCCCGGTGCGCGATGCCATCCGGCTCTACACGTGGCCCACGCCAGCGGGCACGCCGGACGAATGTGGCGAATCGGCTGCGTATGCAGTCGAAAAATTGGGCTACACTGGCATGAAGTTTGATCCCTTCGGTGATGAATTTTTTACCATTTCCGCCGATGGGCTTGAACATGCGGTGCGCTGCATCAAAGCAGTACGCGAGGCGGTGGGCAAACGGGCCGAGATTGCGGTCGATGGCCATTGGCGCTTTGGCCCCCAGGCGGCGATCAAAATTGCCCGGGCGCTGGAGCCCTTCGATCTGCTCTTCTTCGAGGAACCGGTGCCGTCGGATGCGAATGAGATGTTGGCGCGGGTGCGCTCCGAGGTGCAGGTACCGCTGGCCACGGGGGAACGCTATTACACGCGCTGGGGCTTCTGGCCGCTCTTGCGCGACCGCCTGGTCGACATCATCCAGCCCGATATTTGTCACGCCGGCGGGATTCTGGAGCTGCGCAAGATTGCGGCGATGGCCGAGCCGTGCGGCGTCACCGTGGCACCCCACAACCCGAATGGCCCGGTCTCCATGGCTGCGGTTGTGCAATTTGCCGCCTGCACGCCCAACTTTTTGATCACCGAATCGCTCCATTCGCGGCCGATTGATCGCGAGATCGTGAAGTTTGGACCGCAAGTGCAAGATGGCTTCATCCCGCTGCCGACCAAACCCGGGCTCGGCATTGAACTGGATGAAGAAGCGCTCACCCGTTACCCCGGCGAGCCGAAAGATATTTGGTTCCCGCCGAAAGTCGTCTATTGATCACCCGGTGATGCGGGCACCGACGTGGCTTCCCGTTCAGGCAGCGCATCACCTCTCCGCTTGACCAATCAACAAAAGAGCAACAACAACGCCCATGAGCCAATCCACCAGCGAATCCACTGCCCTCAAAGAGATGTTCGACGAGGCCCGGCTGCGGCAGATCGCCGCGCAAACCGCCGCAGTCTATCCTGCTTTTGATGTCGACAAATTTCTCGCATTAGCGCTGGCCGATCTCGACCAGTTGAGCTTGATGCAGCGCTTACGGCGCACGACCGAAAGCCTACACGCCACCTTGCCGAGTGACTATCACCAGGCCATCGCCATCTTGTACGAGTTGGCCCCGCGCATCCAACACAACTTTGTGACGTTGTTCCTATCAGATTATGTTGGGCTCTATGGGCTGGATGATTTTGACCATTCGCTGGCAGCGCTGAAATACTTCACCACCTTTGGCTCGGCCGAGTTCGCCATCCGCGAATATCTGCGCCGTGATCTGCACCGCACGCTGGCCGTGATGGAAGTCTGGTCACGCGACGAGAATGAGCATGTGCGCCGGCTGGCCAGTGAAGGCTGTCGCCCGCGCCTGCCCTGGTCGTTCCGGCTCGAAGCGTTGATCGCCGATCCCACGCCGGTGCTGCCGATCCTCGAAAATCTCCAACGCGACCCCAGCCTCTATGTGCGCAAGTCGGTCGCCAATCATCTCAACGACATCAGCAAAGACCACCCTGCCTGGATGATGGAGCAGTTAGAACGCTGGCCGCTGGACGATCCGCACACGGCGTGGATCGCCAAACGCGCCGTGCGTACGCTGATCAAACAGGGGGATGCGCGGGCGTTGACCTTGATCGGTGCGGGTGGTGAGGCGCAGGTCGCGGTCGAGGCATTTACGCTGCAACCACAAACCGTCGCATTGGGTGAGCGGATCAGCCTAACGTGCCAATTGCGCTCAACCGCTATGCAACCCCAGCGGTTGGTGGTCGATTACATTGTTCATTATATCAAAAAGTCGGGCGGGAGTTCGGGCAAGGTCTTTAAGTGGAAAGAATTCACACTGGCGCCGGGCGAAGCGGTCCCCTTAACGCGCAGCCAGCAGATCCGCAATTTCAGCACGCGCGTGCATTATCCGGGGCGGCATCGCGTCGAGGTGGTTGTCAATGGCACAACCGTGGCCGAAAGTTTTTTCGACTTGAGGCGCTAAGTTGCAGCGTCTGGTTCTTGGGGGAGTAGCCAGGTTTTTTGGAAAAACCTGGCTACTCTAGTGATCGAGCAGAAATTAGGGATTTGTATGTTGCTACCGAGCAATGCCATTATAGCCAGCAGTCGTGGTGGTTGTGTCTTCACGCATGACCGCAACAATGTTAGCCGAAGCCTCCAAGACAATCGAACCTTCCCACCCATTTGTGATGCCGGGATCTGCGGTTTGTAGGTAGCCGACGGTTTGGGCAGAATGTAAAGTGAGCGGGGTGCGTGTTCCACCAACAAGAGTGCCGTTGGTGTTGTAATAGGAAAGCTTTACTGTAACATTATTCAACCCACTCACATTGCGTACCGTGTAGCCGGTGGTGCGTCCACCTGCGGCTCGGGCAGCGCGTGGCAAAATAATCAGTTTACTGCCATAGCCACTACCACTGATTGAGTATCCCCCTACACCGGTAAAGGTATTGTTAACTAACACGGAAAGCGGAGCACCATTGCTGCTCTGGAAGCTAATCGAGCCCCCCCAACCAGAGCCGAGCGCGGTAACACTACTGAGATTCAACCCAACAGAGTGTAGCGGTTCAATCGTGACCACTTGGGCATGACAACCAGATGGCGGGCTAACGACAGTACGCGGGCAAAAGGTTAACGTAACATTTGTGTTGCTTGACCCATGCAGGTTCTGAATCACCAACCCAGAGTTAAATCCATAATAATCACGGTAGGCAACTGGCACATAGAGCAGGTTGCGCCCAATAGTCGTCGCATTATAAGAACGGGCCTCTCCTGTTCTGGCTTCATAAATCCGCAATGCAACTGGCTGTTGATTCCCGGTAAACATTCGCAAAGAGCCGGTCCAATTGCTTCCTGGCCATCCTGTCCCTGACACGGGCCGCATAAGTTGATCGGTTACGCCCAAAGAAATTGAAGGGTAGAAGTCGCTGTAGCCTACACGACCCAAAAGCTCTACAACACCAGAGGTGGCTGTAGCTCCATTCTGGAAATAGAGATCTGAAGAATAACCAAATGCGTTATTGTAAAGCGCCGGTGCATATACAGGATCTGAAACAAGCCCCCAAGCTGGATCAGTAGCACCACCGGCAGCGATGCCATTATCTAAGGTGGCGAGCCCGCTTTTATCATTGCGAACCACGACAGAAATATCATCACTACCTTCAACAATTGCCGTTCCCTTCCAGTTATTCGGTGGGGTAGCGCCACTCCATATAGCATTCGGTTGAATGGTGCTGCTATGCTCACCAGCAAAATTGCCGTTTTCATCAAAAAATGAGACTTTGCCATTCCAGGCAGTCGCACCATCATTACGAATATAGATCGTGCTCGTCCAACCATCGCTATTGCGGCGTATATCAGGCAAGTAGGTAGCCAGTTTGACCCATGCGATGCCTAAGATATTGCTTGACTCATTCCAAGCACCAAGATAGGCTCGTTCAACCTCAATCGTATATAAACCGGTCGCATCCGCAGTGAAATCGACAATTTCAAATCCATTTGTTGTAC
>CAZMRA010000333.1:0-2439 GCA_964568485.1 uncultured Caldilineaceae bacterium
GATCTAGAGCGAGACAAGTTCCGGCTCAAAGGAATTTACGATCTAGTCTGCGATCCGCGCGGCCGCGATGAATTTTTCATTCGGCTGGAGTGGAATGGCCATGCCCATCAATTAGCCTTCCCGAACGACGGCTGCACGATCAGCGACCGGCTCTTGCAAGAATTGCGCCGCAATTTTCGAGTCGAAGCCGCAGTCGAGGATAAATAGTGGCTATTGCAGGTTGTAGGTTGCAGCCTACAACCTGCGTTCTCCCCGTTTACGTCGCTTCTTGGCTAGTCTTAGGGCGTTGATGCAACCCAGTCACCAAAAAGATCCCGGCCAAGATCGTCAACATCCCCACAATTAAGCTCAGACGCAATGGCTCATCCAGAAAGATCACACCCCAAAAAGTGCCAAAGACAGGCACCAAAAAAGTGACACTCAGCGTATTGGTCGGGCCTACCCGCTCCATCAAATCAAAGTAGATAAGATAGCCAAAGGCGGTTGAGAGTAGACTCAACCCCAGGATAGAGCCGATCACACTCCACGCCGGGCTCGAGGCCGTCCAAGTTGCCGCGCCCAGCGGAATGAGCCAAATGCTGGCAGCCGCTTGTTGCCCAATTGCCATCCCCAGGGCTGGGACATTGCGAAAGCGCACTTTGGCATAGACTCCGCCAACCGCATATGCAATGGCGCCGATCAAAGAGCCAGCCACCCCCAGCAATACCCCTGAACTCATTCCCAAGGGACTCCAGCCGACCAGAATGGCAACGCCAGTTAAGCCCAACAGCAGGCCAGCGATGCGGGACCAGCCTAGTGGTTCGCGAATCCAGAGCGCAGCGATCAAAGCAGTGAAGAGCGGCGTCGTTGCATTGAGGATCGAGGCCATCGATGCGTTCAATTGCGCGGTGGCCCAGGCAATCACCACAAAGGGTAAGGCCGCATTGATCCCACCTAGGATCAACAATGCTCGCCAGTGGGCACGCAGATCCGGCAGTTGCTGACGAGCAGCCGCATAGAGGCATAATGCGGCCGCGGCAATCACAACCCGTAGCGCACTAACCACAAATGCCCCGAGCACTGGGGTCGCTATACGCAAAAAAAGATAGGAAGCTCCCCAGATGGCCCCCAACAATAATAAATATCCCCAATTCCGTATCGTCATCTTGAATCCTATCGCTAGGCCTTGTTGAGTAGCTGCAAGCGCTCTGCTTGGCGCCGTAATTTCACCACGAAGTTGCTGGCTGGCATTGATAAGGTGGTATTGCGTGCCAGGTGCACCAAGGCACTGTCGCGGAAAATCGGTGGCAGATCGGCGACGGTTAATTCTACCACCTGCCCCGAACGCAGCTCTGTTTCGATCAAGGTTTGGGGGAAATAGCCAACCCCAACGCCTTGCTGGAGGAGATAGCGCCCGGTATCGGTGGGTAGATCCGCCACGGAGGGGGCCTGCATCGCCACGTGGGCCACCGGCGGCGGCGTGACGATCCACCAGCGCATGAGCAAAAAGAGGTCGCAATGGGCCAATAGCTCGTCGCGGCTGAGCACAGGTTGTTGCGCCAATGGATGCGTGCGATGGGCAATCAGCGGAACCCGCTCATGCAAGTGCAAAATCGGCGTGAGCTCGGCGATGGGCTCTTCGACATAGGGCCAGGCGATCAAACCCAGCTCTACCCGGCCATCCACCAACAACTCGACGATCTGCTCGTGCCGACCCTCCTCGATATAACACTCTACTTGCGGGTATTCGGCGTGAAATTCGACCAGCGCCGGGCCCAACAAGCCTCCACTCAACGAGCGCAAGGTGCCCATAGTTAGCCGGCCTCGTTCCCCACGCTGGGCTTGGCGGGCGGCAGTCATGCCATCGGCCAAGGCGGCTAAGGCCCGGCGCGCAAAGGGCAGAAAACTGACCCCGCGCTCGGTCAGGCTCACGCGTCGGTTGTTTCGTACAAAGAGCGGTCCCCCTAGTTCATTCTCCAGCGCTTGGATGCGGGCGCTGATGGTGGGCTGGGCAATATTCAATGCCCACGCAGCGCGGCTAAAACTGCCCTCGCGCACAATTCGGTCAAATGCCAAGAGTTGATCAATATCCATAAGCGCCTCCGGATCACCTTAGCTACCGCACGCATCGGGGCCCGCTATAGCAGTATTTCCGCAAGAGTCTCCATCTTACCAGGATTACTCATATTAACAAATTCGATACATTGCATCCACAAAACCCCCTTGTAGGCAGAGATCCTTCGGTGTAAAGTACATCCCATCGTTTCGTATCGGAGAAACAGATATGAATGCTATCCAACGCAATTACTGGCTTACCTGGGCAACGTCGTTGATCTTCTTTGTAGCCTTTTACACATTGCTCGTACCCTTTCCGCTCTATCTGGTGGCCATTGGCTTACCCGACTGGCAGATCGGGCTGATCATGGGGGCGTTTGTGGTTGCCTCACTGATTGGGCGCCC
>CAZMRA010000333.1:2539-3696 GCA_964568485.1 uncultured Caldilineaceae bacterium
GGTTTGGTGCGGCGGCCAATGTCGCCATGACCCTCACGCCAGCGACGATCAGCTTTCTGCTGCCCTGGCTGCAATTGAACGGTGCGCTCTGGGTTTCGGCCATCTTTGCGCTGATCGGCGGGGGGTTGGCGTTGCAAATCCGCACGGAAGGGGCGAATGCTTCACAAACCAGCACCCGTGGCATGCTCACCCGCCCGCCGCGGCAACTACTCCTACCGCTGACTTTGGCAGCCGTCTGTGGCATTGGCTATGGCATTTTTCTGCAATTTTTGCCCTTGTTGACGGAACGGAGCGCGGGGCTCGCCAGTGGTCCTATTTTCGCCGTTTATGGCGTCAGCATCGTCTTGACCCGGCTCTTGACCGCCCGCTGGATGGATCAAGGCGACCAGCGCACGATTCTGCGGATCGGCTATCTACTCCTGAGCACGGGTTTGTTCCTGTTTGCCATCGGCCAAACCTGGTGGCTGTTTGCCGTGGCTGCGTTCTGCGTAGCCAGTGGCTCAGGGCTGCAGACTGGGTTGCTGATGAATCTCCACGTGGAGGCCCTACCGCCGGCTGCGCGTGGCCAAGCGATTGCCTTTTATTACTTGGGATTTGATCTGGGCCTTGGTGGCGGTGCGTTGATCCTCGCGCCAGTCTTGCAACTGGCTGGGGTTGGGGCGCTCTATGCCACGGCAGCTATCATCGTACTGAGCGGCGTGCTGCTGCTGCACTGGTTGCCGCGTGCTGCCCCGGTAGCGAATCCAGCCTAATCCATGGCAAGGTAAAGTTCGCACCGCATATTTTGGATATTCTGCCTATGGTGCTTTTCGGAAAAGTGGACTATAAATAGTGGCCATAATCTAGTCCAATCCTTAAATCAAAAACTGAGTTTAACATGAATCAGACGCGCGCCTTATTGATTTTGTTGGGAGTTAATTTTATTTGGGGAACGACCTATGTCATCGCCAAAGTAGCCCTCGAAACCCTTCCTCCAGCACTATTAGTATCCTTGCGCTTCGTGGTCGCAGCGCTGGTCCTCTGGAGCATTCTTCTCATCCAAGCAAGCAGGCGTCCGGCCGGGGAGCCCCATCCACTGGCAATTGATCCGGCGGACCGCTGGCAAGCGATTAAGCTCGGGGTCTTAGCCTTTGCACTGGGCTATCTCTTCAGCTATT
>CAZMRA010000334.1:0-3575 GCA_964568485.1 uncultured Caldilineaceae bacterium
CCATCTTGCAGCTAGTGACATGATCGCGTCCCTGCGAGTCGGTCATAAACGCCTCGCTACGCGAAGACACCCACTTAACAGGGCGATTAATGGCCCGTGAGACCCACGGTACGATAACTTCTTCGGGATAGTGGAAGATCTTGCTGCCAAAGCCACCGCCGACATCGGGTGAAATGACCCGCAATTTGTGCTCGGGAATGCCCAGCGTAAAGGCGCTCAAGAGCAGACGAATGGGATGGGGGTTCTGGCTAGTTGTCCAGACCACCATCTCTTCTGTGGAGGCTGTCCACTGCGCTACGGTGGCGCGTGGTTCCATGGCATTAGGGATCAGGCGTTGGTTGATCAAGTCAAGCTCGATCACATGCGCCGCGGATTGCAGAGCACGCTCCGTTGCTTCTTTGTCACCGAGGGGCCAGATATAGCTGACATTATTCGGAATATCATCATGCAGCGTCACTTGTCCAGGCTCCATGGCCTTCTTGGCATCGACCACTGCGGGCAACGGTTCGTAGGTAACATCGATCAGATCTAAAGCATCTTCGGCTTGATAGGCACTTTCCGCTACCACCACGGCGACACTATCACCCACATGGCGCACTTTGTCACCCACGGGCATAATCGGCCAGCGGTCGGGGATTTTACAATCGGGTACGACCCAACCGCAGGGGAGCTTACCCACGCCACCATCGATCAGATCTTGGCCAGTGTAGACAGCGATCACCCCGGGGGCACTCTCCGCCGCACTGGTATCAATGCTCACGATCTTGGCGTGAGCATAGGGGCTGCGTTTGATCGCTGCATAGGCCATGCCGGGCAACTGAATATTGCCCACATATTTCCCTTTGCCCTGAATAAAGCGCGGATCTTCGCGCCGTTTCATGCTAGCACCGACAAGCTGCGCCATGATCAACCTCCCTGAGTCTGCCCAGCTGCCTGGGCCACCGCATTGACAATGAATTGATAGCCAGTACACCGACACAAGTTGCCTTCTAAGCCGTGGCGAATCTCTTCTTCGGTGATCCCAGGATTGTTCTCGACCAACTTGACCGCGGCCATAATCATGCCGGGCGTGCAAAAGCCACACTGTAGGCCGTGGTTCTCCCAAAAGGCGGTCTGCATGGGGTGCAAATTGCCGTTGGAAGCCAGTCCCTCGATGGTGGTCACTTCGCTGCCATCCGCTTGTACGGCCAAGACGGTGCAAGATTTGACGGCCATTCCATCCAAATGGACCGTGCACGCCCCACATTGGGTGGTGTCACAAGCAATGTTGGTTCCGGTCAAGCCAAGGTGGTCGCGGATAAAATCGACCAGCAAGAGGCGCGGTTCTACCTCCCGCGTGTGGGTCTTGCCATTCACAGTCACGCTGATCGTTGGCATAGCGATCTTCTCCTCTGTTGATATAGCTTTGTATGTAATTCGAGTTAGTGTCTATTCGTGAATGATTCCTGTTCCTAGTACTGGGCATACCAGGGCCAGCGGCACAGCATTGACGAATAGACACTATTGGGACGTATATTCTTGATTTAATGCCAAAACACTTGGTTACAACCGACACGCGAACCGCGAGGGAGTCAGCGATTCATGTTGCAACAAGTTTGAAAGATAGGAGTAAGGTTATACTAACGTAGCCTAAAAATTTTGTCAACGCCGCTGCATTCGACGGGTTGACCCGGCACACCCTAGCCATATGTTCTGGGTAAATTGGGCATCCAGCGGAGTAGGAAGAACACCTCCCCTGCTCCAACCTGAGGGGAACTTACCCAAATTTAATCACGCTGCACCAGCCGCACGAGCACGACAAAACACAACATCGCCAATGCGCCAAGCGCGGCAAAAAAGACCCGTTCTTGTTGCTGCGGTGGAATATAGTCCGAAGCCAAATCACGCACGACATCGCGGATCACGTCGCTGGCAAAGCTATTCGCCGAGCTTGATTCTGCCCGAGTAGCGAAGGATGCAGCCGAGCTCGG
This sequence comes from uncultured Caldilineaceae bacterium, assembly GCA_964568485.1. GTDB lineage: Bacteria > Chloroflexota > Anaerolineae > Caldilineales > Caldilineaceae > CFX5. The sequence continues at coordinate 1,971 of CAZMRA010000334.1, forward strand.
CGCCTCCGTTGGCGGCGTCGAGGGTGTCGGTGCGGCCGCGGCTAACTGATCAGCCACGTCGGGCGGTGTGGGTGACACCACGGTTTCGGCAGAGACTGGTGGGGCAGGTGGCGGTTCTGGTGCCGCTGCTTCCACTGGTGGCGCTAACCGGGCTTGGATCTGATCATCCAACACCTTCAAGCCTTGTTTGATTACCGACTTGGCCGTGCTCTCAATCAAGCGCTGACCGACACCGGCAATCTTGCCACCGACTTGCACGTCACCCTCATAGCTCATCAAGGTACCACTGCCTTCGTCCGCGAGCGTGATCGCCCCTTCGCCATTGACAAAACCAGCGGTGCCAGTGCCGCTCACCTTCATGCGATAGCTATCAGGAGCGTGGATATCAGCCAGCTCAACTGTGCCAGCAAACTTGCCCTGCACCGGCCCAACCTTTACATTCATCGCGGCGCGATATTCGTTTTCGCCAATCTTCTCAAGTTGGTCACCACCAGGTAATGCTTGCGCCAACACAGTTGGATCCATCAGTGCTGCCCACACTGCATCACGCGGCGCTTGAAACGTATAAGTTCCTTTTAATTGCATGGCTTGTTCTCCTCGCTCTGTGTTCGAACACGAGCATATCATGGCTGATGGCTCAACCAGGTGGGGATTTATAGGGGCATTGTAGAACGTCATCCGCCATGCGTCAAGCGACATACGCTACTCGTCGTTCATCCATCATCAAAACGCGTTGACAGCCCTAACAAGCGGTGATACAATCCGTTCATCTTCCTTACAAACACCTCTTGCAATTGCGCTAGGCGATTGCCTGCCCGTTTCGTACACAGAACAGACAACGCGCACGATGGCTTTGCCGTGATTTAGGTATTGGCCAACGAGTTCTTTGATCCACCTGCGCAAGTTGTATACGTGCGAGCACAAGATGCTTAAAACAGAAGTTCGTGCTGGGGCCTATTATGATTCGGTCGTCCTGATGCAGTTGCAGCGCGCCCTGGCCGCACAACCTGGGGTACTCGCGGCTGGTGTGGTGATGGGCACGCCGGCCAACAAAGAGCTGCTCGCCCAAAGCGAACTATTTTCTCCTGAGGTAGACCGCGCCGCCGCGGATGATTTGGTCATTGTCGTGCGCGGTGATGAAGCGGTGCGCCTGGAGACCGCGTTAGCCAGCGTGGATTCGTTCTTAAGCAGCCGCCGGACCAGCAACGTAGACGAAGATTATCGCCCCAAAACGTTGGCAACGGCTGCGCAATTTTTGCCCGCTGCCCACTGGGTTTTGATCTCAACGCCAGGGCGGTATGCCGCTGAAGTCGCCCGAGAAGCATTGGCGCTCAACAAAAATGTCTTTCTCTATAGTGATAATGTCGCGCTGACAGACGAGGTGGCGTTAAAACACAGTGCGGCCCAGCGCGGTTTGTTGGTGATGGGGCCAGACTGTGGCACCGCCATTGTCAACGGGGTTGGCCTGGGCTTTGCCAATCGAGTGCGGCGTGGGTCGATTGGCATCCTGGGAGCGTCCGGCACCGGTTTGCAGTCGGTCACCGCCCGTATTCACCAACTCGGGGGTGGTATCAGCCATGCACTGGGCACGGGCGGACGCGACCT
>CAZMRA010000335.1:0-3482 GCA_964568485.1 uncultured Caldilineaceae bacterium
AGCCGCTTTTGGGGTACGCTGCTGGCCATCTCGGCCCTGTTGCAATGGTTGGCGGGGCTGGCGTTCGTGATCAATACGTGGCCACGGGTAAAGGAGCGCTGAGATGCCGCGCCTGAGCTGTTGGTTTATTCGCTTGGCCCTCATCCATTTTCTACTGGGCTTTTCGATTGGGATGTTACTGCTGTGGCACAAAGGCATCCCGCTGCATCCGCTCTTGTGGTTGCTGCTGCCCACCCACATCGAATTGCTTTTGGTGGGTTGGACGTTACAATTGGCCATGGGCGTCGCTTATTGGATCTTACCCCGCTTCCAAACCGAGCGCCGATCGCCCTACCTCGCCTGGAGTGCATTCATCGCCCTCAACTTGGGCGTATGGGTGATCGTCAGCCTGTCATTCGTGCGTGTTTACACAAACGAGTTGCAGTTGCTGGGGCGCACGCTGGAAGTTGGGGGCATCTTGGCCTTTCTCGCCCATGCGTGGCCGCGAGTGAAACCAATTGCGGACCTTGGTTAACGCCCCCGAACGCTTGGGGGGCGTGTAGAGAGGAAATCATTTTTGAACAAGCTGCGTACTGTTGAAACATGCACAACCCATTTACGTGGCCGCTCACCCCGTAGAGCGCGCCCGGCATAAATTTTAGCCTTAGAAAGGAGCATCAACATGATGAGGGAAGTGGACGAACTATCTGGCCCTGATGGTGCTAGTTGCCTTGGTTGTCGCGGGATGTGGTGGGAGCAATCCAACACCTGAACCACCGGCACCGACTGCAACTGCTGCGAGCCAGCCGCCCACAGCTGCACCTACTACAGCAGCGGTCACCGAGAACCCGAGCGAAGCACCGCGTGGGGATGCCAGCAAAGGGGAAGCTGCCTTTATGACCGCCTGTGCCGCTTGCCACGGCCCTACGGCAGATGGTGTACAAGGCTTGGGCAAGAGTCTGCACGCCAGTGAAAGTGAGTTCGTCCAGACCCACAGCGACGATGAGTTGGTCGAGTTCATCAAAGTTGGCCGCCAACCGGATGATCCGCTCAACACCACGGGCATCGCCATGCCGCCCAAGGGTGCTAATCCAGCCCTCAGCGACGATGATCTCTACAACATTGTCGCCTGGATCCGCACGCTTGAGTAAGCGTCCGCTAGGAGCAGGAAAAGCGCTTCAGCTTCATGATCGCGCTGCCTGCTCCTAGATCCTGTGGTGAAAAGCGCGAGATTCGTATGCACTGATTTATACTAGCCAATATAAAACCCAGGCCTCAATCAGCAGCCTGGGTTCTTTTGTGTATCCGCTTAGAGCTTGCTGATGCGCACCCGCCAAATGTCGGGACCTTCTTCTAAATAGTCCCAGGTAAATTGCTGGGGGCGCTCGATCTCAAATTGATAAAACAGCGGCCGCGGCTCATGGTCGTTGACTAGAATAAACGCCGACCCCGGTTCGAGTTCATCAAAGGTGCGGAAGATCAACCGGTGACGCTCGCGCGGGGCAATGTCGCGCACATCGATCACCGTGGTAGATTGTGTGCTGCTTTCGCTCATCGTAGATTCTCCTGTGTTTCGCTCGCTAAAATTGGCTCGCACGATTTCCGCCAATTCCTGCTCACAGGCTAGCAGGTCCGCTGGCGCTTGGCTGTGACCAAAGTCTCGCGCTCGAACCGAGTGAGCGACGCAGCACGCGCCTTGACTGCCTACCTCACGCGCCCACCGTTACCCAGCGCTGCTCGCGATGGCTCTTGAGAATGGCCTCGCACAGCACAATCTCGTGGTGGCCTTCCGCAAAGGTGGGGAAGAAGGGTGTCGCCGCAAAATCGCCCGCGGCGATGTAGTCGTAAAAGGCCTTGAAGCACATTTTGAAGCTATCGGGATAGCCTTCGTTGTGCCCACCGGGATACCCAGTGAACGAGCGTGCGGTCTCGCCCAGCAAACCGGGATCTTTGAACAGCAAACCGTTCGGCTGGTTGCGCTGCCCGATCCACAATTCGTTGGGCCGCTCGCCATCGAACCAGAGCGCTTGCTCCGCTCCCGAAATTTCAAACGAGAGCCGGTTTTTGCGCCCCGCCGTCACCTGCGAGACCCACAAAACACCCCGCGCTCCGCCCTGGAAGCGCAGCAAGACGGCGCCCAAATCTTCCGTCTCGATGGGAATTTCCTCGTGCGCATCGACCGCCGCCACCTTGCCCGAGAAGGTTTCAACTTCGCCTTTGGGGCGTTGGCGCACGGGATGGATGGTGTGCAAGTCCGCGCAGACCGCCTCCACCTGCAAGCCGGTGATGCTTTGGACGAGATCCAGCCAATGCGTGCCGATGTCAGCCACGGCGCGCAAGCTACCGCCTTCGCTTGCCAGCACGCGCCAGTTGTAGTCGGTAGGATATAGCAGCCAATCTTGCACATAACCACCGGTGATGGCGTGGATCGGCCCAAGCACACCACTTCGTGCTCGCTCGCGTGCCTCCAAGCAGATCGGGTAAAAGCGGTAGTTGTAGTTGACCCCAGCCGCCAAATTGACCGACTTCGCAATCTCCACCAATTCGGCGGATTCAGTCGAGTTCATGGCCAGCGGCTTTTCGCACATGACATGTTTGCCGGCCAGCAAGGCCGCTTTGGCCGTTTCGAAGTGCCAGCGATTGGGCGTGGTCAAATGGACAGCCTGCACATCGCGATCGGCCAGCAGCTCTTCGAAATCGGCATACGCTTTAGGCACACCCATGCGCTCGGCAAAAGCCTGCGATTTGGCCGGGCTGGAGCCGAGCACACCGACTACCGGAATCCCCAAGCGGCGCAGAGCTTCGATGTGCGCCGGCCCCATGAATCCAGTACCGACAACGGCAACTCCAATATCAACCATGGCATTCTTCTCCCTTACGTCAGGCGTCAAGCGTGATGGGGGCAAGTCGTGTCAATGCCAGCTCCCATCACGCTTGACGTCTCATACTCAATAAATCGCTAATGGCAACGAGATGGCCTTGCCTTCGCTGGCCGAGATCAGACCCGCTTCGAGGATCTCTTGGGCGTCGCGGCTGACTTCGGCACTGCACAGCCCTTCGATGGGCAACCCCTGGCTGATCCGACTCAGGAAGTAGTTGGTGGCGTTGCGTTCATCTTCCGGCAGCGGATCGACCGCGATCTCGATGCCATCCTCATGTTCGCGGGTGGCCAGCAGTAGACGGCCATTGTTCCCGGGCTCCACGAGCAGAGTGCCATCACTGCCGTAAATCGCCGCCACGTATGAAGTCAAGTGCCCGATCTGCGTCCACGAGGCCTCGGTGATGGCAATGGCCCGCGGCCACTGCATGACGATCACCGCATTGTCATCGACGGTGACATAATCTTTCAGACAATGCCCCACGATGCCATTGACCCGGCTAGGTTGGCCGAGCAGATAGCGGGCGAGGGCCGCGCCATAGCAGCAATAGTCCATCAACGCACCCGCGCCATTCAGTTCGGCATCATAGAGCCAGTTGTAGAAATAGGGCGTGCAGCCCAGTTC
>CAZMRA010000336.1:0-3449 GCA_964568485.1 uncultured Caldilineaceae bacterium
AAATTTGTTGCTGATTATGTTCTTGACGCCGGTGGTGCTGGTCACGATTATGGGGCTGGCGTTTAGCGGCATCGCGGCGGATGAACCCAGTGCACTCTTTACGGATATCCCCATTGCGGTGGTCAACCTGGATACCGGCTCAGCTCCCACCGCACAATTGCCGCCAACCTGGATGGCGTCTCTGGTCGAGTTGCCCTTTGCGCCTACAGATGGGCAAAGCGTCCGCCTTGGCGATCAACTCGCAGCCATCTTGTTGGCACAGCCGATCACGGCGACAACGGGGAGCAGCGAATTCTCTGCAGAAGATTGCCCACTCGCTGCCCCCTCAGCAACCGCGTCTCCGACTGCTACAATGTCGCTGGAATCCCTATTCGCTGGCACGTTGCTCACCAATGAAGCGCAGGCCATCGACGGGGTTGCCAATGGCCAGTACGCGGCGGCAGTGATCATCGCTCCTGAATTCAGCCGGGCGTTGATACCCACCTTTTCGGCGGCCGACGTCGCCGCGGATACAACCACCAGCGCAGTCCAGGTGATTGCCAACGAGGGCACGCCGATCGCAGCCACGATTGTGCGGGCAGTCGTCGAAGGGATCGTTGGCCAATTCGAGCAGGCGAGTATCTCCTTCAGCGCGCTGAGTCGCGTTGGTGCTGAGTTACTTGATCCGACCAGCACCATCTACGCGCCCTGGCTGCTGGATGCCATCTCCAACACCGATTCCACGATCTGGCAACCGCTGTTGGCCTGCCTCTTCCGGCCAGATGTCCACAATCTCCAATTAGTGCAGCAACCGCTGGATCCAGTGCAGGAACGCAATCTATTCAGCCAGTTCATGGTGATCTTGGGTGGGTCGCAGGCGGTCTTTTTTGCCCTGTTTACTGGCATTTTTGGCATCAATTCGATCTATGAAGACCGCATCCAAGGAACACTGCAACGTTTGATTGTGACCCCGACCCCGCGTAGTGCCATTCTGTTTGGCCGCTTGTTGGGCAACCTGGGACTGGTGACCGCGCAGTTGCTGATCTTGCTGCTGGCTTTTACGCTGATCGCCTCGTTGGTGGAGCGCCGATTGCTCTTTATTTGGGGGGATTATCCGCTGGCACTCTTGTTGGTTGTGGTGGGCTTGAGTCTCTTCACGACCAGCTTTGGCACTTTGATCGTCGGCCTGGCGCGTAGCTCCGAGCAGGTGCAAGTGGTTGGCCCCATCCTCTCGCTGATCTTGGGCGCATTTGGCGGCTCTTTTGGCTCGTGGATGCCGCCGCACGTGGCCCGTTTTTCGCCAACCTGGTGGGGCGTGGATGCGTTGGGCAAATTGGCAGCCAATGAGCCTACGATTGGGCCACATCTGGTGGTGCTATTTGGGACGGGTTTGCTCTTTGCCTGCGTGGGGACGATCCTGTTCCGGCGTCGGATGGAGTTATAAGATGCGGGCGTTATTCTTGATTGCAGCCAATGATCTGCGCCTTTTTCTGCGCAGCCCCGGTAGTTGGGTCCGTTTGGGGCTGTTGCCAGTGCTGTTCACGCTGGTGCTGGGGTTTGCCTTTTCTGGAGAGGATACGCCGCAACGGTTGCGCCTCGATGTGATCGACCAGGATGCCTCCCCGGCCTCGGCTCGACTGTTGGCTGCCTTTGCCCAGGCGGATCAAGCGCTGCTTGTTTGCCCCTCCACCATGGACGCCCCGGAAGGCTGTGATCTGCCCGCTGATGGGCTGACAGTAGAGGCTGGTTTGGAGCGTGTGCAAGCGGGTTCCAGCGCTGCGCTACTCATCATCCCGGCTGGATTGGCCACCGCACTGGCCGACTTTGCCCCGGCTCAGCTCGAGTACTATTCCACTAACGCTCCGCCCTCGCCCGATCCTGTGCGGCAGATTGTGGCGACAATTTTGCCACACATGTCGCAGGCGGTACTCAACCAGCACGTGGCGGGCGAGCTATTGACCCAACTGGCGCCAGTTCGATCCTCAGCAGCGCCTGAGCTGATCGAACTGGCCGCGGCCCGGGTCTATTCCACAACGGAACAGCTCTTTGCCCAACGGCCGGCCCTGGTGGAATATCGCTCGCTCGGTCCCGAATCATCAGACACAGGTATGCAAGGCTTTCGCCAATCGGTACCTGGGCTTGGCTCGATGTATGTGATGTTCACCGTCTTGGGCGGGATTAGCAGCCTGCAGCGCGAGCGGCAACGCTGGACATTGCCGCGTTTGGCTGCCATGCCTTTGCGGCGCTGGCAGATCCTGGGCGGTAAGATCCTCACTTATTTCGTCCTGGGCATGTTGCAATATCTGATTGTCTTTGCGGCGGGCTGGTTCGTGGGATTAGATTTCGGTCCACGGCCGGAGCTGCTCTGGCTGGTGATGGCGGCTTTTGTGCTCTGCTGCACGGCACTGGCGCTCGCCCTCGCCCCGATGATGAGCAATCCCGGCCAAGCTGGCTTGATTGCCCAATTACTTTCGCTGAGCTTTGCCGCTTTGGGTGGGGCTTGGTGGCCATTGGAGATTGTCTCGCCCTGGATGCGAATGGTGGGTCATCTCTCGCCGATTGCTTGGGCCATGGATGGCTTTCAGGATCTGCTCTTTTACCGGGGCGATCTCTGGGCGATCTTGCCGGAAGTGGGCATTTTGGGCGCAATCGCACTGCTCTGTTTTGGGGTTGGGATCTGGCGCTTCCGCTATCTGTAAATACCGCTTTGTGCGCTTGGCTTTGCTAGATTGATTATTGCTTGGCGATTGCCCTACAAAAGCTGCACTACGCTTGCGCTCCTCTAAAGATGTAGTACAATAATCACGTCCTTAGCCAATACAAATTGTTTCACTCGTGGGAAGAACGCGTTTGCTCCCCAGTTTGACGCGTCTCCTCAGTTTGTTTGGCGCACTCCGAGGACGTGCTGAGTTCTCCATCAGTTCAATACAATTTCATCGAGGAGGAACAACAATGGAGCAGTTTACGAATGGTCTGTTTTCGCGACGTACCTTCATCCGCGCGACTGCGGCGGCGGCTGGTGCCGCGGCTGTGGTGCAGAATGTGCTGGCTCAAGGGCGTGATTATGGCCCCGATGCCCCGCCATCGCCCTACCCAGAACCAGATGTGATTGTCCACGATCCCGAACGTTTCACAGCTAAGATTGGCAATACGCCAATCAAACGGCTCTATACCGGCATGTTGTGGGCCGAAGGTCCCGCTTGGAATGGGGTGGGTAACTATCTGGTTTGGAGTGATATTCCCAATTCGGTGCAGATGCGCTGGCTGAACGAAGATGGCCACGTCAGCATCTTCCGCAACCCGTCGGGCAATAGCAATGGCAACACCTTCGATTGGCAAGGTCGGCAGATCTCGTGCGAACATGGTGGGCGCCGTGTCGTGCGCTACGAGCATGATGGCTCGGTCACCGTCCTGGCTGATGAATATGACGGCAAACCTTTCAACTCTCCCAATGATGCGATTGTTCTCCC
>CAZMRA010000337.1:0-3403 GCA_964568485.1 uncultured Caldilineaceae bacterium
TGAGGTAACGCGTCGGCTGATTATAGACGCTCAGCCAGGCTTGCCGCCACTGCTGCGCATCTGCGGGCGCGAGTGAAGTGCCGGGCTGGCGGGTCGCTTCCCACAGCGCCAGTTGGCAATAGGCGAGGAGCGTGCGCACCTCACTGCGCTCGTAAAAAGGATCGCCGCCGACAATTTGGTAGGGAATCTGGCGCGTGATCAAAAACTGCTCGATCGGTGGGGTCTGGGCATAGATGCGCACCAGCACGGCGAAATCACTGGGGCGGTACCCAGCGCGCATTTGCGCGCCGATCTCGTCGGCAATGTGTTTGCCCATGATCTCGTTGCTTAGTTCGAGATGTAAATAGGCTTGACCATCGAAGCCTTGGGTCAACCCGAGCTGTTTGGGGTGGCGGACGCGGTTGTGTTCAATCACCCGATTGGCCAACACAATTTGCGGCGCTTTGCTACGGAAGTTCTCATTCATGTTGTAGACTTGCGCCCCGTAGCGCTCGGCGAACTTCAAAATGAAGCGCGGGCTGGCCCCTCGCCATTCGTAGATGGTCTGATCGTCATCGCCGATCGCCATGTAGTGGCGATCAGGCCAACTCAGCAGGTCCAAAATCTCAGACTGGGCCAGGTTGATGTCTTGAAATTCATCAACCAAGAGACAGCGATATTGCTGGCGTAGCGTGGCTAGAATCTCCTCGTGCCGGGTGAGAATCTCCCAACCAGTCATCAGCAGATCGTCGAAGGTGAGCAGCCCCTCTTGCTGGCGTACGCGCTCGTACTGACGATAGAGATCCTGATACCAAGGCAGCTCCGCCGGGGGGCGAGCTTGTTTGGCGATCCGTTGCGCCGCGGGCGAAAGTTGGGCCGCCGCCAGATCAGCATAATGCAAGTTGCCTTTGCAGGCACCGACGTAGTTGAGAAAATCTTCCTGATCGAGGCGATCCAGTTCATCGGCGTAACGCACGCGCTGGCTGCGAACGGCCGTGAGCGTCTTGTAAAAGAGTTGGCGATCCACCGCCTGAATACCCTCGCCGCTCGACAGGGGCTTGATCCCAGGCAACAATCCTCGCTGGCTTGCCGCCCGCACGATCAAGTAGCCGAGGGCATGTAAGGTTTTGACTTCGACCCGATCACAGCGGGGTTGCTGCTTGAGGCGGGTGAGGATCTCCTCGTTGGCGGCCTTGTTGAACGAGGTGGCTAGGATCTGTTCTGGCGCAAAGACGCCCTCGCGTACCAACCGGGCGATCCGCTGTACCATGGTGGTCGTTTTGCCCGCGCCGGCCACGGCAAATACCAGCGCCGGCCCATAATTGTGGGCAACGATGGCTTGTTGCTCGGGTGTCAATTGCGGGCTAGGAGCCGATGACTTCACAAGAACCCTTCTAAAGCAGTTTAAAAGTTATCTGAAAATTTTCCGCAAACGCATGGTTTGCCGTTGCTCAAATCGATACTGAATGGAACAAATGTTTCAATTTTGAGCTTTATAGTGTATCATAGAAGCACACTTGCTTCCAGCTTACCCATTGCACGGAGAAACCCCATGAACGGCAAAGCATTGCTCGTGATTGATGTGCAGGTTGCGATGTTCGATGAGCCTGTCTACCAGGGCGAGGCACTATTGACCAAGCTCGCAGGGTTAATTGCGCAAGCGCGGGCGGCTAACGTCCCCATTATCTACGTCCAGCATTGCACAGGGCCAGAGGGCCCGTTGCTGGTCGACACGGATGGTTGGCAAATTCATCCGGCGATCGCTCCGCAGGGCGAGGAGCCCAGGATTCGCAAGTACCATGCCGATTCGTTTTTCGAGACGAACTTGCAAGAGGAATTAACGCGCTTGGGGATCAAAGAGCTGATCATCACCGGCATGCAGACCGAATTTTGTGTGGACACGACCTGTCGCCGCGCCTACAGCCAGGGGTATGACGTGACGCTGGTGGCCGATGCCCACAGCACATTTGATTCGGCTATCCTGCCGGCTGAGCGGATTATTGCCCATCACAATTATGTATTAAGCGACGGGTTTGCCCGCGTTATCTCTGCCGATCAGGTGCAGCTCTAAGGTGATCTTTGGTGTGCCCCCGCCACGTTTAGGCGTTGGGCACGACCTCGATCGGGTGTTCGGTCACCTGCACGACGCGACTATCAAACTCCTGCCCATCTTCGCTGTAATAGACGATGTAGAACGGCAACCCAACTTCGGCGGCCAGATCGGTCAAGGCGAGGGGCGGTTCGGCATCGGGCTGGTAGTAGGCGAAGAGATTGGGACGCGTTTCGTAAAAGGACAATGCCTCGCGCAGCGCGGGGATGTCCAGATCCACATAATGGGTGGTCATGCGGAACGCGCGGATGACGGGTGCGTCAAACTGCTCGAGCGAGCAGATAAAATAGATCTTGTTCGGGTACTCGGCAATCCACGCATCGGTGGCGGAAGGATAGGCGGGCGATTCGGGGTGCGAATGATAGACGCCCACCATTTCATCTTCGTGCAGCGCAAACTCTAAGAGCGTTTTGCTATCCACTTCGTAGTGAATGACCCGATTTTCGGCTACATTCTCGGCTCGTTTGGACGAAGTCGCCTCCAATCCGTTCCCGCGCACAATCCCGCAAATTTCCTCCGGGTGCCCGGCGCGCGCGTGATCAATGATGTCGTCATAAACCGCTTGGGGCAATTTTACCGCTTCGGCCATCGTCCTCACTACTCCCATACTCTGTTCTGAAATGGATGTTATCCAAGCAGTCAGGCTTCTAACAGGAGCCTGACTGTGTTGAATGCTGATTTTCTAGACCCACCCGCTATTCAAAATCCCTGCTGGGTCCCAGCGCTGTTTGAGATCGATCATCAAATCGTGGGCGGCGGACTGGTAGCCCCAGCGATCGAGATCTTTGGCATAGGCTGTGGGCAAGGCCACCAGTAAGCCATAACCCATGTGCGTCAGGGCAGGACTACGCAATGCATCCACCCATTCCGTGGCGCCAGCAAGTGATTGCGGGGTCGTGCTAGCGTACGCTAAACCATTGGCTACGTCAAAAAAACAACGCGTCTTCGCAACTGAGCTCACCTCCGCCGCGTATTGATCCAACTGCGCGGGAGGCACACCGATGCGCATCAACAAGGTGTCGTCTGTGGCCTGGCGGATAAAGTCGGCCCAGTGGGCGGTGGCGCTCTGCGCCAGCTCCGTGGCTTGGGGCGCTCCCAACTCCTGCAAGCAAGCCTGCAATTCCGCAACTTCGGTCGCCACATCTTCCGGCACGCCCTCAACGGTGATCAACAATTGCGGCGGGGTTGTCTCGGTGCCGGGCACGATCACCAATCCAGACGCAACCAACAAGTGAGGTAGCAAGGCTTTGGCCCAGGCCAGTCCCGCGGCCAGATCGGGCACGGGTACGGCCAAGGTGGTCTGCTGGCGCGGCA
>CAZMRA010000338.1:0-3372 GCA_964568485.1 uncultured Caldilineaceae bacterium
CATGGCCGAGCACGATATTTTGCGCCACTGTGAATGAGGGGACCAGCATGAAGTTTTGGTGGACCATGCCGATGCCCAACTCGATGGCGCGCTGCGGGCTGGTAATCGAAACTGGTTGGCCGCGCAGATAAATTTCCCCAGCGGTGGGCTGCTCCATCCCATAAAGGATCTTCATTAGGGTGCTTTTGCCCGCCCCGTTTTCGCCCACCAACGCATGAATCTCGCCCGTCTCGACATGAAAATCGACCGCGCGATTAGCCGTCACCCCGTTGGGGTACACTTTGCTGATGGCTTTCATCTCTAGCAGGGCGGTCATCTACGGACTCTTCCACCATGGACACCATGGAGAACGCTCCGCAACACTGAATCTCCAAACACGGAATTGAGTGCCGGATCAATGAGTGCTGCGGAGATGGGTATGGGTTCTATTCGAAGGCGCTGGCGACCACAACTTCGCCGTTGATCACACGCTGCTCTGCTGCATCGATCAATACTTTGACTTCATCCGGCGTGCTCTCTTCGTAGAAGCGGTTGCGAGCCAGCCCGACTCCACCTTCTGCAATGCCGAGCGGCTCACTTTGGCCGTAGGGCAATGTGCCTTCAAGGTGCAAGGTCAATGCTCGGAAGAGCGAGTTGTCGATATTCTTGAGCATCGATGTGAGAATGCGGGCTGCTTGATCTGGGTCGGCCTCTTCGACGATCAAGGCTTGATCCGAATCGACACCGAGCGCGTATTTGCCATCTTCGGCAGCTGCCTCAAAGACCCCTTGGCCCGTACCACCGGCGATCTGAAAGACAATGTCCGCCCCTTGGCTGTATTGTGCTTTGGCTAATTCTTTGCCTTTGGCGGGGTCATTCCAGCTGCTGGCAAACTGCCGGATGATCTGAATGTCGGGATTGGTGTCCTTGGCCCCCTGCTCGTAGCCGACCATAAAGTCGAGGATCACCGGGATCTCTTGTCCTCCGACGGAGCCGATGATCGCTTCCGGGTTCATCCCCTCAAGCTCCTGCGTGGTCATCGCCGCCGCGTAGACACCGGCCAGATACGAGCCTTCATTCTGCTTGTAGAGGATCGAATAGACATTCGCGCAGTCACAAGCTTCGTAATCTACCGGTGCATCATAGATGATAAAGCGCTTGTCGGGATAGTTATCGGCCATCGCCGTGAGGTAGCCGTTGAGTTGGAACGTGCCGAGGATAAAGACATCATATTCCTCATTTTCGATCGCATCCAACAAGGCGGCTTCCCATGTGGTTTCGTCGGTACCCGCCTCGATTGTCTTGGATTGAACGCCTAATTCGGCCACAGCTTGGTCAATACCCCGTTGCGCCGAATCGAAAAACGATTTGTCCCCCAATACGCCATTGACAAAGTGGATCACGCGTAGGGGTTCATCGCTACTTGCAGGCGCTGCGGCGGCCTCTTCCGCCGGAGTATCGTTGGCTGACTCGGCTGGTGCTGGGCTGGCCGCAGGTGCGGTACAAGCAGCTAGGAGCAACAACATGCTCAACCATCTCCAAAGGAACGTCCAACTACGTTTCATTGTTACATCCTCCGGTGGTGTAATGTACGTTGTGGATAATCGTTTTGAGCCGGGACGGAAGGCTTACTTGGGGCTCTGCAAATCCTAACGTTGATACCAGTTGGCTGTCAAGTCAATAAAAATTGACTCCTGGACGGCCTGCTGCTGGACGGTCAACGTTTGACGTTTGCTGCCGGACCGCTATACTACAAAAAAACAAATTTTTGACTCAAGGAATCAACTTATGCAACTTTCTTGTGAAGGGCTACGGGTGTTGATCACAGCCGGTGCTAGCGGGATCGGTCGTGTGATGGCCGAAACTTTGCTCAATGCCGGCGCTCAGGTTCACTTGTGTGATGTGGATGCGGCCAAGTTGAGCGAGTGCCAAACTGCCTGGCCAGCGATTAGCACCTCAGTTACCGATGTATCGAATCCCAGTCAGGTTGATCGGCTTTTTTACGACGTAGCCACCTACCTCGGTGGGCTGGACGTGCTGATCAACAATGCTGGGATTGCCGGACCCACTGCGCCCGTCGAAGAGATCACCCCGGAAGCGTGGAATCAGACCCTGGCTGTTAATATCACCGGGCAATTTTATTGCGTGCGGCGGGCCGTGCCCCTGTTAAAAGCGGCAGGCGGCGGCTTGATCGTCAACCTCTCGTCAGCAGCAGGGCTCTTTGGCTTCCCCAATCGTGCACCCTATGCTGCATCAAAGTGGGCGGTGATTGGTTTTACCAAATCGCTGGCCATGGAATTGGGCTCGTCCAACATTCGGGTCAATGCCATTTGCCCCGGTATTGTTGAAGGCGAGCGGCAGGATCGGGTGATCGCGGCCAAGGCCCAAGCTGAAAAACGGAGCATCGACGATGTACGCGAACAGATTGTTCGCCAAAACTCGCTGCGCACGTTTGTGACGGCGCAAGACATTGCCAATATCGTCTTGTATTTGTGCTCGCCACTAGGGAGTAAAATTTCGGGCCAGTCACTCAGCGTGGATGGTCATACCGAAACCTTACGCACCTAGGGCTTGCGTGATAGAGGACGATAGGGGTGGTCAAGCCACTGGCCACCGCCCTCTACCATGGGGCGAAGGTGCAACGTGATCGAAGGTTCCTCGATCGCGTTGCACCTAGATTTACTTAACTACTCCGCAGCTACGCCTTCAAATTTCACAACTTGGCCAGAGCCAGGGGCCCCAACGCCGTTGATCGTCACATAGGCGTTACCATCGGCATCAAAATCAACCGCGGTGGGGAAGGAGAGCCCCTCCAACACCGGGGTGGATCCTTCACCTTCACTGATCAGCACCAGCGCGCCACTGTTAGGCTGAGGACCTTGCTCGCCAAAGATGGCGAACTGCACCCCATACAAATTGCCATCGGGCCCCAGCGTGATGTCGGTGATCATCGTCAAGCCAGTGGCATAATCACTCACTTCGCCATCTGCGGTAACAGTCACCACTTTGGCTGAACCCGGGATAAAGGGGAAGCCAGGCAAGAAGGCGACGTAAATGGTGCCTTCTTCATCGACTACGACACCGGTTGGTACGGGATCGGTTTCCATGGCATCGCCACGGCCAGGATTGGGGAAGGGCCCAGGTTGACCTTCGAAGGTCGCTACCAGGGTAATGTCACCCGTTGCTGGGTCAACGCGCAAGAGATCGTTGGCGCCGGCATCAGCTACCAACAGTGTACCATCGGCATCCACCTCCAAGCCATAGGGGTGGCTATCATGCACAAAACCACCGGGATTCTCCGCTGCTTCGAACGCCCAAGTATTGGCCAGCTGCGTCACTTCGCCATCGACAATCTGGGCCACGCCACTCAGCACATCGGCCGAGGGTTCGCCA
>CAZMRA010000339.1:0-3352 GCA_964568485.1 uncultured Caldilineaceae bacterium
ACCAGTAGCGATCGGCTGGCGCGCCTTCGGGGCCGAGCACGGCCAAGAGCCAATCCAACCCTTCTTGTGGGTGCGGCGCCTCAGCCAAGACAAACCCACTATCCAAGTGCACCCAGGTTCGCTTCGGATCGCCAGCATTGGCGCGTGGCGGTACGGTTCCCATCACCTTCTCGGCCCCGAGGGTCGAGCGCCCAAGGCGGATCCAAGAGTGTGAGTCGATGCCGATGGCGACGGCACCCTTCTGCCAATCCGGCAGCGGATCTTGCATCAGCTGCAAGTTGGTAAAGCCAGCATCAAACCAGCGTTTGTACATCTTGATCACTTGCAACCATTCGTCGCTGTCGATGCGCAACATGTTTTTGTCATCGTAGGGATTGTCGACAAAGGTGGTGAAAGTGGTGCCGAGCGTGCGGAAGACCTCTTTGCGGATGGCAAAAGGAACCACATTTTGGTCGCCCAGCGTGCTCATCAAGCGATCAAGCAATACCTCGAATTCGTCCCAGGTTTCAGGAATGGCATCGTACCCAGCCTGTTCTAGATAATCTTGCCGGTAACCCATCAGGTGAATATTCAACTTCATGGGCAAATAATAGGTCTTGCCGTCGAAGATGGTGGCTTCTTTGATGTTGGGGTAGAGATATTCATCGTCCAGATTTTGTGCCCAGGACAAAGTCGACGTTTGCAGCAATTCATCGATCGGCTGCACCAACCCCTGTTGGATGTAATTCCACTGCAAGCCTGCATTAGCGATGCCACAGGCGCTCCACCGTACATTCTTCTCGCGGATCATTGCCAGGCCCTTGGTTTCCCAGCCTTCGGCATTGTCTTCGAGAATATAGTTGACCCCGCGCGCATTGGCCTCTTCATTGAAGAGTTCGGTTGCCTCGCGTTGGCCCATATCGGCAAAAGCGGCAAAGGTCGTAACGTAGACATCGGTGTTGCCACCGGCCGCGGGCGCCGCACCTTCGCTCTGCGTGGCGGGCGATCCAGGAACACCAGGGGCACAAGCAGCTAAGAGTGCCGACCCTGCGGCTACCCCGGCTGCGCCTTTGAGAAAATGACGGCGTGAGATCATAGATGCTCGAGTTGAATGGTGCATAGTTCTTCCTTTGGGTGGATAACACAAAATTTGCTTGCGTTGCTGTTATACAGCACGGGGGCAGAAGCACTGAATGAAGCCTAAATGTGTTTAGGCCAACCATAGCACGCCGACATAGGCCAGCGGGTGGTCAAATCAGTCGAATTAGCATAAAGATTAGCACAGGGTGGACAGGAAGTAAGATGGTATAAAGTATACCACGAGCAACCTTCGTCGTCAATCGTTGCTTAGTGGTAGGCATAGGCCAGAGACAATGAAATTGGTCATCGTTCCCTTTTTGCCTGTGTCTTTCTGGGCTGCTCTCTATTTTACACCCTCCCTGGCTTTGCGCTAAAGTTGCCCGCTGCCCATATCGCCCAGGCCCAGCAGAAAAATCGCGATTGCTCGGTTACTGCCCGAGTGGTACACTGTGTTTACCAACACAACGCAGCACTACCCATTCAACCCATGAGTCACCCAATTACCCGTTCGCTTTATCATCGCTGGGCAGCTTTGGCCTCGCCCGAAGTGCAACTTCTGCTAGGATTGATGGCCCCCTCGTTGATGGTCGGCATGGATCATCATAATTTTGGCGTGGCGCTGCCAATGATTCGCGCCTATTTTGGGCTGGATGCTGATATGGCTGCTTGGGCCGCCATGATCTACAACTTGCCCTTTATGATCCTGATGCCCCTCTATGGCCGGCTGGGGGATGGCCTGGGCAAACGGCGACTCTTGCTGATCGGTATGGTAATCTTCCTGGTGGGCACGCTGTTCGTTCTCTTTTCGCCGAACCTGACCTGGTTCATGGTTGGGCGGGTGATTCAGGGGATCGGCACGGCGGGCTTTGTGCCGCTTAGCTTGGCGATTATTGCCCAGTGGTTTGCGCCAGCCGAACGGGGCAAGATGATGGGCACCTGGAATTCGATCATCCCCCTCACCGGCTTGATCTTTCCCTATTTTGGGGGCTTGATTGTCGATCACTTTGGCTGGCGATTTATCTATCCCCCGATCTTTCTGACCGGGGTATTGGCCTTCTTCGTGGTTCGGCGCAATGTGCCAACGCTGGGTCAACAGCGGTTTGATGGTGCCTTTTTACGCTCGTTTGATTGGCTGGGTGTCGCTTTGCTTAGCTGCGCCATGATCGCCCTCCTCTTTTATGCCTCGAGTCGCCCCATCACCGGCGTTGAGGGCCTGCAAGATTGGCGCTTGCTCGCGCTCTGCCTGGGGTTATTTGTCATGTTGCTCTATTGGGAGCGCCGCCGGAGCCGCCCCTACATCAACTTGGCGCTTTTCCACAATCGGACCTTCAGCGCTGCTTCATTTGGCGCAGGTTCGCGCATGTTCCTCATGAGCAGCATCAGCTTTGTTTTGCCCTTTTACCTGACAGATATTCATGGGTTAAACGCCAGTATGATCGGTATCGCGCTGGCTTTGCAGGCGGGTGCCTTGTTTGTCACTTCGCAGGCTGGAGGGCAGGTGGCCGATCGCTGGGGCAGCCGGCTGCCCATTGTCGCCAGCATGATCGGCTTGATCGGGGTGATGATTGGCTTGGCGCTGGCACCAGCCAATATGCCACTTTGGTTGCTCTTTTTGCTGGCCGTGTTGCATGGGCTGCTGGTCGGGTTGTCATTAGCGCCGCTGCATCGGGCCTCCATGCAAGGCGTTGCCCCAGAAGAGAGCGGCGCGGCGGCTGGCCTCTATAGCATGATCCGCTTTGCCGGGCAGATCCTCGGTGTGGCCGTGGCGGGTGTCATCCTCCAACAACAATTGGCCCAAGCACCCACAGCCATTGTGGCCTATCAGACCGTATTCTGGCTATATGTGGGTGTAGCGATCGTGGCTACCGGCATTGGCTTCGGTGTTAAAGAGTAGCCGACACGCTTCATTACTGATACAAACTTTTCCTTGCTCACTTAATTAAAAGGACACCGAACGATGAAACAATCCCCCAAGTTTGTGCGCTCTTTGTGTGGTTGGCTAATGCTCGGCTTACTCGTGTTATGGTGTTTGCACGGGAGCTTTTTCGCTCCGCCTAGTGCCCTCTCTGCCGGACAGCCGTGTGTTACACCAGCTAGTGCTGCCGCTGTGAAGCAGCAACCCACCCCCACCAGTACAGCTACTCCGACAGCAACAGATGTTCCTTCACCGACGCCTTCTCCTACCAATGCGAGCGAGCCTTGCCTGCCAACGAGCACGCCAACGTACTGTATTCAAGCTGCCGCGCTTTTCGTCCCGGAGGAGACACCCACCCCTACCGAAGAACCACTCAGC
>CAZMRA010000340.1:0-3311 GCA_964568485.1 uncultured Caldilineaceae bacterium
GTGAGACGCCAAAGTTGCAGCGTACCAGCATCATCCCCAGCCAGCAATAGCTCTCCGTCTGGGCTGATCGCCAAGCTAGTCACGGCAGCAGCCATGGAATCCAAGATGATCTGCGCTGCGCCGGTCTCGGTCTGCCATTGGAGGAGCGAACCATCCGCGCGACCGAGGAAGGCGAGCGATTCGCTGGGATGATAGGCCACGCTGGTGACCGGCACACTAGCCAACTCACTTGGCAGTTGATGGCTTAGCTCGCCGCTCGCCGTTTCCCACAGTTCAGCTTGGCCGTCCAATGCGGCTGTCAGCGCAAGTTGGCCATCGCTACTGAAGGCGCCACCCATAACATCGCTCGTGTGCCACGCCTGGGCGTGACGGGTGCCCGGCACAAAGGCCGCGGCGGCCAGCGCGTTGATCGCAAACTCGGGCGGATCGGCGATCTGGTTGGCCTGCATGGCGAGCGGCAAAGCGAGATCGTAGTCATTGTTCTGGATCGCTTGCCGAGCGCCCGCAGCCAGCGCAGTACTCTGGCTGACAGCGGCTTGCCGTTGGGCCAAGTTACGCTGTAACAGGGCGGTGATGGTCGTGGCCGTGAGCACGATCATGACTGCCAAGGTGGTGCTGACCAAACGGCGGCGCAGATTGGCGCGGCGCTGCAGACTGGTGGCAATGAATTCGCTTTCTTGCTGGTTGAGCCAAGCCGGGGCCTGAGCCATTTGCGGTGAAGGCCACAGTGTTTGCCGCGGATTGCGCAAAATGCCGGCGAGGCTGGTCTGGTGCAAGATGTCCGGCAGCACTTGCGGCAACCCAGGGTCGTCGTCCCAGAGGAGGCCGCTGCGTTCGGTTGGGGCAGCGCGCTGCCATTCTTGGGCGGCACGGGTGAGGCGACGTTGCAAGGGCAAATAGTGGTCGGCTTGCAGCTTCCAGCGCTGCAATTGACTCCACGAGCGCACCAAGGCATCATGCGCCGGCTCGACGTAGGGATCCTGCACGGTGTCGCCATCCAGATCGGCGCTACCCCGGACCAAAAGGCGGGCTTCCACCAAACGCTGAATCACTTCGGTGACGCGGGCATTTTCTGCGGGATCGCTAAAGTGCAATTCAGCGATCTGCACGCGCCGCCGCGCCAATTCGCTGCCTTCGCTTGCCACCATCCGCAACATTGCGCGCTGCATCGTCGCTTGCTGGGCTGGATCGAGCGCTGCATACACTTCATCGGCGCGGGTACTGAGCGAGCCGATCGCCCCGCCGAGCGCTTGATAATCGGCCAGGGTGAGCGACCGTTCCACGACTGCGCCCTGTTGTTGAGCGAGGCTCTGACGTTGCAGATATTTGAGATAAAGCTCGCTGAGGGTGAACGAGAGTAGCGGCAATGCGCCAGGCGTTTGCAGCACCGCCTCGACCAAGCGATCCACCAGTTCAGGCGGATCAAAAAAGAGCACACGGCGGGCAGCTGGCTCCTCGATCACCGCACGCAATTCCCGGGCTGTGAGGGGCGTGACCACAAAGCGATTGGCTTGCAACGCAGCGGCGATGGGCGTGGTGCCGAATTGGGGTTCAAAATCGGTGCGTAAGGTCAAGACCACGTGGATACCTTGGCTGGGGTGGGCCACCAAGGTGGCTAAGGTGGCGAGAAAGTGGGCGCGCTCAGCCTCATCCTGGCACAGGGTAATCAATTCCTCGAATTGGTCAATGGTGAGCAAGAGATGTAGAGTTGGTCGCTCAGCTAGCCATTCATCCAACTGGGCGATGAGTGGCGCGAGCTCCCGCTGCTCGCTGGGGGGCAGGTCGAACAAGGCGCTCAACGTGTCTGCTAGCACGCGTTGCGGCCGATCGCCGGGGCGTATCACCGGCAAGATCCGCCACTCGTGCGCAGGATCGGTGCGCAGCGCTGGGATCAAGCCGGCGCGCACGAGGCTGGATTTGCCAGTCCCCGAAGCGCCGAGCACCGCGGTCAGGGGCTGGGCTTGCACCCGCGCCACCAATTGCTCGATCAACTCGTTGCGGCCAAAGAGCAATTCGGCGTCGGCTTCGCGATAGGGCTGCAGGCCACGATATGGATTGTTCTCGGCGGTCAACGTTGGCGCAGGTGGCAGATTTAAGGTGTGGCCCGGTGGCAAGAAGATAAATTCGCCCTTGTCGTGGCGGCGCAGCGGCCACAGTCCCGGCGTTTGTCGGTGGCCAGTTTGGTTGGCGGCAGATTGTTCGACCGCGTCGCGCAAGTACAAATAGAGCTCGGTAGCGGTGATCACGCCATCGCCCGTGCCCCGCGGAATGAGATCGGCAGCTCCCTGTAAACCAGCAAAGAGCGCTAATGCAAAGGGCGAATGTTGCCCGTCACTAGCGCTGATGGCGCCGCGCTGGCCAACGACATCGCCTGCCAGAATGTCGAGCGCTTGCTGATCGTACGCCGCCGAGGTGATGACTTGCCAAGCCGGGTCGCGCACAAAGCGGTCGTATCGCTCTTGGTGGAGCACCGGGGGCAGCACGAGCTGCACCTGGCGCGTGCTGGACCAGCGAAAGGCGCCAGCGAAACAACAATCAAAAATGGCCAAGAGATGCCGGCACGGTAGCCGATTAAGCCCGGCGTGAATGTCGGCCATCGCCCAAAAGGTGTCTCGCTGCTGGGGGTGGGCATCTTGCGGGATGAGGAAGCCTTCGGGGCCATCTTCGCCGTCGAGTGCGATGCCATGCCCGGCAAAGTAGAAGAGCAGTCGGCTATCTGGGCCGAGCAGCGTGGGCAATTCTTCGTTGAGAAGATGGGCAAGGTGCGCCTGGGTGACATCGGCGTCGAGCAGGCGGGTTTCGTAGCCATAATCACACGCCAGGATCTCCGCGGTGGTCAGCCGTGGGATGCCGTTGGCATAGTCATTGATGCCGATAATGACAGCCAAGTTGCGGGTGAAATCGGCCACGGAATCCTCTGGAGTTGAGAAATAACCACGGATTGCGCAGATGATAGGAACCACAGATTTCGCAGATTACACAGATTATCGTTGTTTATCTGTGAAATCTGCGGTTGAAACTTAAATAGCTTCACAGCTAGCGAATGACAATCACCGTCTCGAGGGTGGCTTGGCGGCCATCTTCGGCGTTGACAATGGCGCGCAGCGTGTATTCCTCGTTAAGGCGGATACGTTCCCCATTCGGCCAGCGATTGTTGTTGTTGGCGAAATTGTAGACTTGGCAATTCGGCTCGCCACCACTGAAGGCACAATAGCCCGCATTCTGTTCGCGACGGCGATAGACCTCGCGGCCATCTTCATCGAGGATAATCATATCGACATTTTCGATGCCGTCGCCATCGTCATCGCCTT
>CAZMRA010000341.1:0-3048 GCA_964568485.1 uncultured Caldilineaceae bacterium
GCATTGATCAAGTGTCGAGCCGCCTGTTTGCTGATTCCCCAGCCCACCTCTTTGGCAATTACCGGCACGGGTAACAATCGGCAGACAGCCTCAATTTTGCTGAGCAGCCCGCGCCAATTGAGATCTCCTCCTGCTTGCACCGCCTCTTGGAGTGGATTCAGGTGAAGGAACAGCGCATCGGCCTCGATCATCTCGACTGCACGGCGACACTCATCCACGCCATAGCCATAGTTGAGTTGCACCGCCCCCAAATTGGCGAACAAGAGGATATTGGGCGCCAGGTCGCGCACGCGGAAGGTGGCTGCTGTATCTGCCTTTTCGAGCCCTGCGCGTTGGCTGCCCAACCCCATGGCCACGCGTTGCGTTTGCGCAGCTACGGCGAGATTGCGATTGATCCGCTCGGCTTCGGCTGTGCCACCAGTCATCGAGCTGATCAGAATCGGCGCGGCCAGTTGCCTGCCAAAGAGCACCACACTGGTGTCGATTTCACCAAGATTCAATTCTGGCAAGGCTTGATGAACAAAACGATATTTTTCCAACCCAGTGGTGAGGTGCGGAAAGCGCACATCTTCTTCTAGGTTAATGCGAATATGGTCAGCTTTGCGCTGGTCAATGGTCAAAGGTTACTCCGCAGATAGTTCAACGTCTAGGTAAGCTGGCAATCTGCTCAATTATGGCACAACTGGCCATTTTTCGGTAGTCCAGAGAAGCAGATACTTGGCGCATTGGCTTTTGCTGATAATGGATTGACGAACTGCGGGATTGTAAAAGGTGTTACGCGATGCTCTTTGCGTATAGCCAAGTCGTGCGCGTCAGCATCACGCCCTACCAGTTTCAACGATCCCCTAGCTTCGACGTATAATCGCAACCATGAAGACATTGCACGACGTCCCACCCCGCAGACAGCAATTGCACATCGGTGTACTAACGCATAACTATCCTCGCTTTCCTGGCGATTTTAGCGGCACCTTTATTGATGCTTTGTGCAGCGAACTGGTGCATCAGGGGCAACGCCTGACCATCTGGGCACCCTTTGACCCGGCCTATACCCAGGAGCGCCGGCAGGCCGACGAGGGAGCAGCCGCGCTACGCCTCTATCGCTATATCTGGCCGGATCGTTTGCACCAACTCGGCTATATGCGCTCGATGCAATCTGATCTAGCGCTGCGGCTCAATACCTATGCCCTCAGTCCGGGCTTTTTTGCCGCTGGCATTAACAAAGTTATGCGCGAGGCCAAGACGCGGCGGCCCGATCTGCTGCATGCACATTGGTTGTTGCCGAATGGCTTCATCGCCGCGGTGGTGGCTCGACGCCTGGGCTTGCCGCTGGTGATCTCGATCCCCGGTTCGGATGCGCAAGTGGCCGGGAAGAATGCCCTTTTCCGGGCCATGGCCCGCTTTGCCATGCGCCAAGCTGATCTGCTGACTGCCAATAGCGCGGAATTGCGCGAGGCCGTGCTGAAGATTGGCGCGGCCGGTGGTTCGGATGAAGCCTTGCGCGCCAAGTTTGACCTGATCCTCTACGGGACCGACCCGAATGCGCTTAAGCCCGACGCTACGGGTGTCGCCGAGTTGCGGGCCAAGCTCAATCTGCCTGATCCGCCGCCCTTGCTTTTGCTCTGTGTTGGGCGTATGGTACCCAAGAAGGGCTTTGATGTGCTCATTCGGGCGCTGGCCGAGCCTGCCTTGCGCGAGTGCAACGTGACGGCGCTGATGATCGGCGAGGGCGATGACAAAGCGGCTTGGCAGCAATTGGCCGCGGACCTGGGTGTGGCGGAACGCATCCGCTGGCTGGGCAATGTGCCCAAAACCGAGATCGGCACCTATTACAACCTAGCAGATGTGCTGCTCAATCCCTCGGTGAATCGCCCAGCCGATGGACTCAATGTCTGCGTATTGGATGCGATGAGCTGCGCCAAACCAGTGATCGGCTCGAATGTGGCGGGCAATCCGCTGGCGATCATCGACGGCGAGACCGGGCTGATCACGCCCGAAGGGGATGCCGCCGCGCTGGCCGCGGCCATCCGACAGTTGGCTGAGGCCCCAGCATTGCGCCAGCAACTCGGCCGCGCGGCCCGTCTGCGCGTTGAACAGGAAATTGGCTGGCCCCCGCTGGCGCGTCGTTACATCCGCCATTTTGAGCGCATCCTGGGCAGGCAGGCGAACCCTGACTGACAACCAAGTCTCCTTGAAACGATTTTGACGATGAATCATCTCGACTTTTACAAAGAAAAAACGGTCCTGATCACCGGCGGCTTGGGCTTTATTGGCTCCAATCTGGCCCGGCGATTGGTGGATCTCGGCGCCAAGGTCACGGTGGTCGATTCGCTGATCCCCGACTACGGCGGCAATCTCTTTAACTTGGCCGGGTACGAAGATCGATTGCGCATCAACATTGCGGATGTGCGCGATCCTTATTCGATGCGGGCGCTGGTACAAGGGCAAGCTGTGCTCTTCAACCTGGCAGGGCAAGTTAGCCACATCGATTCGATGACCGATCCGCTGGCGGATTTGGAGATTAACGCGCGGGCGCAATTGTCGATCCTCGAGGCCTGCCGCCATGAAAACCCCACCATCAAGATCGTCTACGCGGGCACGCGGCAGCAATATGGCAAACCCAACTATTTGCCGCTCGATGAACACCATCTGCAACACCCGACCGATGTCAACGGCGTCAACAAATTGGCGGGTGAGTGGTACCACATTGTCTATCACAACGCGTATGGTTTGCGCACCGCGTCTCTGCGCTTGACCAACACCTATGGCCCGCGTCAATTGTTGAAACATAACCGCCAAGGCTTTGTGGGCTGGTTTATGCGCTTGGCCGTTGAGGGCAAGGCGATCACACTCTATGGCGATGGCAGCCAGCTGCGCGATCTGAATTATGTGGATGATGTGGTGGATGCCTTTTTGCGGGTGGGCGCCAGCGAGACGAGTAACGGCGAAGTCTACAACTTGGGCGGGGATGGGCCCATCAGCCTGTATGAGCTTGCCCACTTGTTGGTGGAGCTGAGTGGGCAGGGTTCAGTGGAGCTGGTGCCCTGGCCC
>CAZMRA010000342.1:0-3036 GCA_964568485.1 uncultured Caldilineaceae bacterium
ATAGTGAATGCCCGTGGCAATGTTGTTGGCCTGCAACGCCTGTTGCAGCAACGCACGCTGGGCAGTGCGGATCACATACAGGTGATAGACTGGTTCGCTGTTGGGCAGCACGACCGGGCAGTGCACGGGAGTATCGCGCAGTAGTTCGGTATAGCGTTGCGCATGCTCGCGCCGCGCCGCGTTCCATTGATCCAAATAGCGCAGCTTGATGCGGAGGACGGCAGCCTGTAAAGTATCCAACCGCCGATTGAACCCGCACACCTCGTGATGATACTTTTGCACCGAGCCATAATTGCGCAATAAACGGATATACTCGGCGATCTTGGGATCGTTGGTCACAGCCATGCCGCCGTCGCCCAGCGCGCCAAGATTTTTGGCAGGATAAAAGCTGAAGGCTGCGCCGTGACCAAACGATCCCGCGCGCCGCCCTTGGTAGCGTGCTCCGTGCGCCTGACAGGCATCTTCAATCACAATCAAATGGTGGCGGTCAGCCAGCACCATGATCTTGTCCATCTCCGCAATTTGCCCATAGAGATGGACCGGGATGATCGCACGCGTGCGCGGGGTGATTGCCTGTTCGATTTGGTTGACATCGATCAGATAGGTATCGGGTTGGCAATCGACCAACACCGGCGTTGCGCCGACGCTGCTGATGGCAAGCGCGGTGGCGATAAAGCTATTCGCTTGCGTGATCACCTCATCACCCGGGCCGATGCCATAGGCCCGCAATAGCAGCTCCAGCGCCGACAGGCCCGAATCGACCCCGATGGCCGCTTTGGTTTCGCAATAGGCGGCAAATTCTTCTTCAAAGGCTGCCACTGCGTTGCCCAAGATAAAATCGCCTCGTTGGACTACGCCGGCAATGGCGGCGTTGATTTCGTTGGCTAATTCGGCATGTTGAGCGCCGAGATCGACAAACGGGATCGGTGGCAATTGATTAGGATTGGAAGTCATAAAGGCGCTCCATACTACCGGCAAGATTCAAAAGTGTTGATTGATGGGCTGCGACGGATGCTGCTTTTTCGTTCAGATTCAGCGCCATCGGCACGGCGGGTTCATCGATAAACACCGGCGCACCGCGCTGTTGGATCGACTGCTCGATCGCGGTCATAACGCGTACAACTGCGAGGCCATCTTTCCCATCGGTCTGCGGTTGCTGGTCGTTCACGATGCAATCGACAAAGTGGCGGCATTGATTTTTGAGCGGCTCGCTGGCTGCCACATGCGGGCTGATAATATCGCCATCGCGCATGAGATATTGGAATTCGCCAAAGCTTGCGGCTTCGGCCTGCACTGGGCTGATGCCCTTTTCGAAAATCTTGACCCGCTCCATCATGTTCAGATCATTAAAGACAATGCGCTGTTTGCTGCCCACCACGACCAGCTCGCGTACCTTGTTTGGATCAGCCCAACTTACATGAATATGTCCAATGATGTTGTTGTCGTAGCCAAGCGAGATGAACCCCACATCTTCGCGATGATTCTTTAAGACCTTGGCCCCGACTGCACTGACCCAGCGTGGTGTGCTATCGAGCAGATAGTTGAAGATCGAGACATCGTGCGGGGCGAGATCCCATAAAGCATTGACGTCGTGGCGAATCGGGCCGAGATTGGTGCGACATGAGTAGAGATAATAGATTTCGCCCAAGTCGGCCTGTTGCACATGCTCTTTGACCAAATGAACGGCTGGGTTGTATAGGAAGGTATGCCCAACCATCAATTTTACCCCGTGGTGTTGTGCAAGCTTCACGAGTTCGGCCGCATCCGCCGGATTGGTGGTCAAGGGTTTTTCGATCAATAGATGTTTGCCCGCGGCAATCGCCTGGCAGGCAATCTCAAAGTGGGTGGTTGCACCGGTGCAAATCACCACAGCCTCGACTTCCGGTATGGCCAATACTTGCTCCAGCGAGCTAAAGACTGGTGTCCCAGGGAAGCGTTGGCGAATCTCACCGAGCCGTTCAGCCCGTTGCTCACAGATCGCAGTGACAGTTACCCCGGGTAGCTCATTTAAGATCCGTACATAATTCACCCCCCAGTAACCACAACCGATCACTGCTACGCCTAAATTGTGAGTCATCATTTTTCCCTCCGTAGCAACAATGTAGACAATCAACGGTGATTTTTGTTAACAAATTTAAATGGATTAAGCCCCGCCACGCCCCATCAGTACGGCGGGAATGGTCTGGACTAAGATTGCCAAATCTAACCCTAAGGAGCGCCGCCGTATATATTCGCTATCGAGGCGCATCATCTCATCAAAGGTAACTTCGCCGCGGCCTTTGACTTGCCATAACCCAGTAATCCCAGGCAATGCCAGTAAGCGTTCAAAATGCTGGGGCTGATAGAGTTCTGCTTCATATACAGGTACGGGGCGCGGGCCAACCAAGCTCATTTCCCCGAGCAGCACATTCCATAATTGGGGGAGTTCATCCAAGCTGGTTTTGCGTAACCAGTGACCCACGCGGGTAATGCGTGGATCAGCAGCTAGTTTGAATTTGGGCTGCTTTTCGTTATCGTTGGCATTGAGTGTTCCTGCCACATAAGCCTGGATGTGCGCCATATGGCGCTTCTCGTCAGCATTGTGCTTCATCGATCGAAACTTCAAGATAAAGAAGGGGCGAATCTGCCACTCGACCTTGCCATTCTGCACACTCCAGCGCGCGCCGATCCGCTTTTGGCGAAAGAAGACCGGACCGGGGCTGTCTAGCTTGATGAGCAACATGATGACGAGCCAGATCGGTGCACTGAGGATCAGCCCAACGAGTGCGAAGGTGAAGTCCATCACCCGTTTTGTGCGCTGATAAAAGAGCTGACCGGATGTGCTCGCTTCGGTCGTAGCTTGTTGCGGCAGAAATGACGAATCAGCTTGAGTTGAGGCCCACTGTTGCATTGTCTACTCCTATGACTGACCAGGTTGTGTCGCTTGTTGCGCAGGTACAGGGTATTTCTGTTGAATGGCATTGGATGATGTTGCTGACTGAGTGATAACCACCCCAAAGAGCTGTTCGCTAATGCGTGTAAGCATGCTTTGGGCTT
>CAZMRA010000343.1:0-3026 GCA_964568485.1 uncultured Caldilineaceae bacterium
GAGCAGGGCGTGCACTTGCGCAACGAGCTAGAAGTAGGCCCGGGCGGCAAGCAGGTGCAAATCGAAGATCAGACGGCAATCCGATCGAGTTGTTCGAGCCGACCTGGCGCGGCGCTAGCCAGTGAAGATGCGCATCATCCCCTGTGCGTTCCACAGGGGATGATGACAACGTTGCTATTCAGTTACTAGCCAGTCCGCCTTCATCTTAGGCGCCAGCTTCGCCCATTTGGATATAGGGCAAGAAGAGCTCGTGAGCTTCCACGGGCGCTGGGGGCTCGGGCGCACTCTGGGCTTCAAAGGCACCGATGTCACAAGCCGCGACCCCGCCATCATTGCCGTCGGCGGGACGCGGTTGCCCCCGCTGATTTGGCAGTCGAGGAGGGTGAGGTGACCCAAGTTGAAGATGCCGCCGCCGGTGCCGTTGTAGTTCACGTTGGCAATCACCACATCTTCGAGCGTTAACTTGCCCATATTTCCGATACCGCCCCCGTTTTCCGTGCCCGTGCGTTGTAGCGTCATGCCGCGCAGGGTGATGTTGGCTGTGGGGCTGACTCGGAAGGTGCGGCGGTTAAAGTTGCTTCCAGGGACCGTGATGGTGAGCCGATCAGACCCCGGCCCTGTGATCGTCACGTCTCCATTGAGCGTCACCTCGGCGACCAGCGTAATCTCACCCGCCAGACCTTCGGCAGAGACAATCGTATCTGGGCCAGCGAGCTCGTTGGCCGTGCGGACGGCATCCCGCAGCGTGCACGTCTCTACACAAACCGGAGGGTTGCTGCACTCGTGGCTGGCGTTTGCGCATAGAGTGGTTGAGAATAGCGAGAAAACAAAAGCATGCGGAACAGGAATACTCCCATTGCCCCTGTAGTAGAGAGCAGCGCGAACAGAATGCGTCGATAGCGCAGACGCGCTGAAGGTAAAGTCATAGCTCTACTTTCTGGGTGCTGAGATAGGATGGGATAAAGAGATAGGTATTGGTTGGTGCGAATAAACTGAGTTTCCTGGTGGGTATCCAGCCATCCTTGCGCCTATTGTAGGCAAACCCTGGCTGATCGCCAAACGTAAGGGGTAGAGGGCAGGCGTGGGGACCACGGTTAATTACTTATGGGATTGTGATAACAAAATTGGGATTTGAGTTGGGGGAATGAACGATGCTGGGCGATTCATCCCTCCAACTCAATGCGGATCAACTCGATGAACTGCTGCTGAACAGGGCCTGTCAGCGCAGCCCATCAGGAGGCTATAACTTCGCTAAAGGTTTGTCACCCGGAAAGCCGCGGGGATCGACATCAAACGGGGTGGCGTCGCTCGTCTGCACCAGCCACGTCAACATCCGCTGCTCCAATTGCTGGCGCACGGCTTGGTGCTCGGGCGAGTGATACAGATTGTTCAACTCTTGGGGGTCATTCTGCAGATCGTACAGCTCGCTGATCCCCGTGGGGCGATACACCAGGCGATGGGTGGCGGTGCGCATGGCTACCACGCGGCCCACACTATCGGGGTGCTCTTGCTGTTGCAAGCCCTTGGGGTAATAGATGTGAGTACCCGTGCGCGCAAATTCATCGCGGGCCGGGCGACCTTCGAAGCAGTGCGGCTCATGGCGGGCATAGCCCCCTTCGGTGAAGGCTGCACGGTCGGGATCGCCCGGAGCGCCCTGCAATTGGGCGGTATAGCTGCGGGCGAAATGGGTATGCTGTGCAGTAATGCCCGCTTGATCCAAGGTCGTGGCCATCAGATCGAACAGCTCAACCGGCTCCTCGACGACGTGCCCGGCCTTCCCGCCCGGCGTGCGCACAATCAGCGGCACGCGGGTGATGATATCTTCGCCAGCGCTGGGCCACTTTTCCACCAAACCATAATCGCCCGCATAGTCGCCGTGATCGGAGAAAAACGAAACGGTCGTGCTGTCGGCCAAGCCTGTCTCTTCCAGAGTCTCCAAGAGCTGCCCGAGTAGATAGTCGATGAAACTTGTCATGCCCAGATAGACGGCCTGGATCTTGCGCAAGATGCGGTCATGCTCGGCATCATCCAGTTGATCCAGCCGCCGGTATTGGCGGATCAAGGCGTAGAACTCGGGGCGATTGGGCAGATCCGCTGGCCGCAGCGGAGGCAGATCATCCGGGCTGTATATATCGTGCCAGGGCTGCGGCGCGGAATAGGGACAGTGCGGGTAGACGAGCGGCAGATAGAGGATAAAGGGCTTTTCGGGCCGCGAGCGCAAAAACTCGATCCCCGCCTGGACATTGGCATAGTCGCCATGATCTTCGAGCGCGCCTTGATAGGGCTCGAAGAGAAAGCTATAGTAGCGCGGATCATCCTCGGCGTAAGGATTGGTGCCAAAGACACCGCGGCCGCGGCGCTGGGCGACATCCACGCTGTCGGCAAAGCTGGCTGGAGAGAGCAGATCATTCTTGCCGTACCAGTGCACCTCGTAACCAGCTTGTTTCAAATAGCGAAAGAGTTGCGGTTCATCCGGGCGTAACATGTGCCACAAGGTGCGATGGCCGCGCACATGCGGATACCAGCCCGTCATCATGCTGCAGCGCGAGGGCGTGCAGACGGAATGTTGCACATGGCATTGATCGAAGCGCGTGCCTTGAGCGGCCAGCGCGTCGATGTTCGGTGTGCGCACCAATGGGTGACCGTAACAGCCGACACTTTCGGCGCGCAATTCGTCGGGCATAAAAAAGATAAAATTCATGGCAGGCTCCTATGCATCGTGCTGGGTGGCCAGAGCGTCGGCGGGTCCCCACGGAGCGAGGGCCACCGTCCCATACTGGTTGAAGATGATGTCTTTCTCGCGGGCGGCGAATTGCCACATCTTGCGCACCAACGCATGTTTGACCGCTTGATATTCAGGTCGTTCGGCGACGTTGACCATTTCGGCAGGATCTTTTTCGAGATCGTACAGCTCATCAAAATCAAAGCCATTGTAGACATACTTGTACTGCTTGGTCGTCACCGAGCGTTGCGTGTAATAGAGCTCCACGCCGTTGAACTGCGTGTGCACCGCATCCGGCCAATCG
>CAZMRA010000344.1:0-2889 GCA_964568485.1 uncultured Caldilineaceae bacterium
CATTGCAATCGTGGCCGAACTTGAGCAGCGCTCTTTTCCCACGCCCTGGCCGGCCAGCACCTACCAACATGAGTTGCTGCACAATCGGATCAGCTTCTATTGGGTCATCCGCTCGGCAGCGACCACCGGCTTGCCGCCGATTTTGGCCTATGGCGGCTATTGGCTGACGGGCGATGAAGGGCATATTGTGACAATTGCCAGCCATCCCGATTGGCGACGCCGACAATTGGGCGCGTGGATCTTATTGGAGATGTTGGCGCAAATCCGCAGCCAACAAGGCACCACGGTCACCCTGGAGGCGCGGGAGGGTAATCACGTAGCACACGCGTTGTATCGAAAAATGGGTTTTGAAGAGGTGGGACGGCAGCGCCATTATTACCGCGACAATAACGAGGACGCGCTGCTCTTTACCCTCAGCGGGCTGGATACAGAAGCGGTTTGGCAGCAGCTAGCCAACGAATTGGCAGCTGTGCGCCGCTTCACTGCACAGCTAGTGTAGTCTATCAGCGACCGAATGCGCTGGATACCGAACTTATGTGCCTGACGCATCCTGCGCAGGGAAGGCCACCACAATAATCCGGTGAGTGTTGTCGTTGCGGGGCCAGCAACTGACCAGCGTCAACCGGTCATCTCCAAATTGTTCAATCCATTTGGCATTCTCTAAGCGCTGCTCAAGCGACGCCTGCTTTTCGGGCACAATCAACACATCATGGACGATGTAGCGGGCGTTGCGCTGCCCACCCTCGACGACGATCTCATCACCACGGCGCAGCTGATCGAGTTCGCGGAAGACTGCCCCTAAGATGTTGTTATGTCCGCTCATGACTATGTTGCCGTGTTCACCCACCCGGGCGCTGTTTTTGTGCCAGCCCGCGGCATTGACGGCCACATCCCATTCGCTAAAAATTTTCCCTTCGGTGTCTTCACTCGTGCTCCAACCCAATTCGACGACGGGTGTATCTAGGTTGATTGCCTCGATCAAGAGACGTTCGGGCAGCGGCGATGTTGGCGTGGGCACAGCGGCCAGTGCCACCTGATTGGGGAGAGGTGGCGCGGCGGGCGCTACCGGGGTCGGTGTTACTTGCCCGCCACAACCAGCGATCAAGAAAACGAGAACAACTGCTGTCAGAATGCGCATAGGCTGATCCATACACTATCCATAAATGGGGGCTGGATGGTTAGGGTGCAGGCTGCACGCGTTGCCCCTGAGCAACCGCCTCAACTCGTTCAACGGGCCCACCAAGCGGCGCCAAAACCGCGGTGAATGTTGTTTCACCGCCCCGCGCCACCACATTGTGATCAGGCTCGATCTTACGGATGGCAATCACCCGATCAAGCGGATCATACGCTGTCAATACGACTTGGACCCCGACTGCTTCTTCGGGGCCAAAGTTAAAAATCCGCCCACTGACCGTATACGAGGCATACCGTTCTCCCTCGGTCTGCAGGTCGCGGATCTCTAAATCACGGTAATAGCTGCCAACATATGCCGGGACTGCCGAAAGCGGGGCCACGCGATATTGATCAAAGGCGGGGGGCGGCGTCGGGAAATGGATGGCAAATGGGGCATGACCGCCCACTTCCACCAGATCCAACGCTACCAGCGCACCCGCTTGGCCTACTTCTTCACCTTGCGCATCCAGCAACGTGATGCCCACCCGCACTTGCTCGAGCACGGTCTGGTTTTCGTTGCGTACCTCGCCCAGAACCCACAAACCATCGGTGGAGACTTCGCCGATATACAAATTTTGAACGGTCATCGGCAAGGGTGTGGCCGTGGGTGTGGCATTGGCGTCGTCGACTACTTCCTCCACTTCGTCAGGCCGCGGAATGATCAACTGTTGGCCGATCTGCAAGGTGCGCGGGTCGAGAATCCCATTGACGTCCTGCAACGCGGCTACGCTCACCTGGAATTGATTGGCGACTGACAACAAGCTCTCGCCCGATTGTACCGTATAGATCACCGGGGTTGGTGTTACTGTACTGGTCGGGGTGGGGGCTGGCGTATAGGGTGCAGGCGTGGCCGATGGAGCCTCGGTCGCATTGGCCAAGGCCAAAGCAACCGTAGGGGTTGGCTCGGGCGTAGGCGTGGGGGTCAACGTGATCACTTGCCCACAGCCAACCACGACGGCGACGGCCACGCTGCCAATCAACCACTGGACTTGTCGATTTAAGCCCGACAATGGCAACAGACTTCTTTTCTGCACGCTTGTGCTTAACCTCATACAACTCAGCCGCCAGCTAGACGAATACGGCCCTGCTCATGGTGCTGAGCGTATATCATTTTCGGACAGCAAGCAAGTTTATGGACGAACGGCAGCTACAGACAAGGCCTGTCCTCGCTCAGCGAGAAATCATCTCCGGCGGCAAATGTTGAATGCGGTTGCTATAGCGCATCACCAAATAGCCGTCGGACAGAAAATCGAGCCGGGTGATCGCCGTGTTATAATGGCTAAAATAGCCGCGATGATCTGGCGTCAGATTGAGCAAGGCGCGGATCAGTGCATCGGCAAAGGTGCCATGCGAGACCAGGGCAATGCGCTCGTCGGGCATTTCCGGCGCCCAAGAGCGGAGCGTCTCGGCTACTCTCCGTGCCCGTTGATGGCATCCGTCCATATCTTCGTAGCCGGAGAACCACCAACCATCATCACTGATATCGTCGGGCAGGTGACAACCATCAAATTGTTCCAAAAATTGGCTGCGAGTCATGCCAGGAAAGCCAACGATCTCTTCAGCAATCCGTGGATTGCCGCGAAAGACCCCCCCCTGCTCGTGGATATCCACCCATACTTGGGGTTTTAGATTGGT
Organism: uncultured Caldilineaceae bacterium; assembly: GCA_964568485.1. GTDB lineage: Bacteria > Chloroflexota > Anaerolineae > Caldilineales > Caldilineaceae > CFX5. Next base: position 2,809 of record CAZMRA010000344.1, read on the forward strand.
TGCCTGCACAAAGGGCCAGATTGTCTGCAATGTGCGGAGCATTGGGCTACAATAGAGCTTGGTGAAACCGTAGCCTCCAGT
>CAZMRA010000345.1:0-2694 GCA_964568485.1 uncultured Caldilineaceae bacterium
CCTGCTCGAATTTGCGATGACGCCGCTGATGTTGCCGATCTGGCAGACGGCGCTCAGCTTTAAGGGCAACACGGGGCGCTCGCTCAATGATGCGGCGCGGCTGCTGGTTGAACGCAAGGGTGTGCGCCGCGATCAGCCGATCTTCAGCTTTATCAACTTGATGGGCACCCACATGCCCTTTCACCCGCATCGCCGCCAATTAGAGCGCTTTGCTCCACAAATGTTGCGCGATCCTGATGCCCGTCGCTTTATTCGCCGCTTTAATCATGATGTCTTTGGCTGGTTTGCCCCTCTGGTCAACGATATGAGTCCGGAGCAACAAGCGATCTTAGACGGCTGTTATGATGCCGAAGTCGCAACCCAAGATGAACAACTGGGGGTCTTCTTCGAAAAACTGCGGACGAGCGGCGTGTTGGATCGGACCTTGGTTGTCATTTGTGCTGATCACGGTGACCATCTTGGTGAACACCATTTCCTGGGACATAGTGTTTCGGCCTATGATGTGCTATTGCATGTGCCGCTGATCATTCGTGACCCTAGTGGCAATCTGCCGCGCGGCAGCGAGCGCCATGACTTTGTCTCGACTCGGCGGCTCTTCCACACTGTATTGACTGGCGCTGGCCTGGCCGAGGCCCAAGAAGAGCGCTATACCTTAGCCCAAGAGCCCACGAATGATCCCGATCATGGTGTGGTCTTTGCCGAGACAACGACCCCGCAAAATGTGTTGAACCTCATGCTCAAACATAAGCCCGAATTGGTGCGCGAGCGACGATGTGATCAACCTCGGCGCGTGGTCTGGCGCACGCCGTATAAGCTGATCGAAACTGGGGAAGATGGGCTTGAACTCTATGATGTGATTGCCGACCCAGGTGAAACCCAAAACCTAGCCGCCCAATACCCCGAAGTCATCCAGGAATTACAAGGCGAATTGCGTGATTACCAGCGCCAAGTCGAATCCGCCACTGCGGTGACTGAACGCATTGCGACGCAGAATGATCCGCACTTGCAGCGCCGGTTGCGCGCTCTGGGCTATTTGGAGTGAGCCTCTTCCTGGCAATCAACATTGTCGACTTGGGCTTGAGGGATGAAAGTTCGACCTCTGGTCGAAGTAAGCACCAAAAGCAAGGGAATTAAATTATGTATCCACCTGTGGATCCGGTGATTTTTCAGATTGGCCCGCTGGCTTTGCGCTGGTATGGCATTTTGGTTGTCTTAGGTATCCTCATTGCCGCGGCAGTGGCGAGTCGCTATGTGCGCAACCGTGGCTACGACGGTGAAGCTGTCTGGGATATGCTCATTTGGGTGATGATTCCCGGGTTTATTGGGGCACGCCTCTATTATGTCTTTATCCAATCGCCGCGCGGCCCCAACGGACTCAATTACTATCTGGAGAATCCAATCGCCATCTTGCAGATCTGGACTGGCGGCATCCACATCTATGGCGCGCTGATCTTTGGGACGCTGGCGCTGTTGATCTATACCAGGCTGCACAAGTTGCCGTTGTTGGTCTATTTGGATGGCATTGGTCTGGGGATGCCCTTGGGGCAAGCCATTGGGCGCTGGGCGAATTTTATCAACCAGGAATTGTATGGTCCACCGACTACCTTACCCTGGGGTTTGCGGATCGACCCACAACATCGCGTGCCCGCTTATGTAGATCTGCCGGAGAGTGCCCGCTTTCATCCGCTCTTTCTCTATGAATCGTTGTGGAATTTCTTGGGCTTCGGCATTTTATTTTGGATCTCGCGGCGCTTTGCCGACCGGCTGCTGCCCGGCGATCTAGCCCTGCTCTACTTCATCTGGTATCCGCTGGGCCGCTTCTTTATCGAATTTATTCGCACCGATTCGTGGTTCTTTCCGGGCACACCATTCAATGTGGTTCATTTGCTCTCGGCCGTGGCGATCCTGGTGTCGATCACACTTTTGATTGTGCGCCATCGCCGGCACACGCCGAACCACGACTTGGCTGGCCGCTCTGCTGCCTAAGCAAGCTTGTTCACAGAAGTCAGACTCCCGCAAGCATGAGAAGTCTGACTTCTGCCGCAAATTAACTAACCGAATCTGCGCCGTCGCCCCATCCAGGCAAGCCCAACGGCCAATCCCAGAGGCGCACTCCCCAAACAATTTAAGCCGAATACCGTGTTGGAAGGGGTCGCCGCTGGCGATTCTTCCTCAGCGGCTGCAGTCGCTGGCTCCATAGGCGTAGCCGTTGGCGCTGCGGTGGCGTTTGCTTCATCGCTGCTGGTGAGTTCTTCGGTCTCAGTGACCGCTGCGCTCTCCGTGAGCGAGGCTTCACGCTCCGTGTCCGTGGTAGATGTCGTGCCCGCTACCGTGAAGCTAAATTCGCCCTCGCCTTCGTGGCCATCTTCCGCCGAAAGCGAGTACCAGCGAACAGTGTATTCCCCCTGCGCCAACTCGGGTTGCAACGAGACCGTGAGCAAGCGCCGGTCGTCATCGTCGACAATTGGGTCGTCGAGATCAACCCGTCCGCCGCTCGCATCATAAACTTCGATGCGGTTCATTCCTTCACGGCGAAAGAGATCCTGCGTGAAGGTGATCTGTACCGTTTCCAGGGGCGTCGTGACCAGCGCGCCGGGGGCTGGCTTCGACGTTGCGGCATCGGCGTGGGCCAGTGCCCGCTGCCAGGGTAGCGCAATTAGCAGCAGGGCAACCGCACAACTCAGCCAACCGCCG
>CAZMRA010000346.1:0-2556 GCA_964568485.1 uncultured Caldilineaceae bacterium
CAGGTGGCTTTCCGGGAAAAACATGGGCTGCAATGTGGGTATTGCACTCCCGGCTTTCTCATGACCTTGATCCCCTTTCTACGCGAAAATCCACACCCGACCGAGGAGCAAATCCGCGAGGCCATTTCCGGCAATCTCTGTCGCTGCACCGGCTACCAAAACATTATCGAAGCGGTGAAGTGGGTAACAGCCGATGAACGGCAAACTGGGGACGGGGAAAGATGAGCACTCGCTATTTCGGTAAGTCGATCAAGCGCAATGAAGATCCGCGGCTGCTGACTGGCCAGGCACTTTTTGTGGATGATGTTCACCTGCCTGGCATGCTGCACGCTGCCTTTTTGCGTAGCCCACATGCACACGCTCGCCTCGGTGCCATCGATATCCGTGAGGCCCAGGCCATGCCCGGTGTGATCGCTGTCTATACCGCTGACGATCTGGGTGATTACTGGCAAGCAGGGCCGCTCTTGGTGCCCCCACCGCCGATTGCTGATCTGGTATTCAATCCCCGTACGCAGGTGCCGCTGGCGAAGGGCAAAGTACGTCATGTCGGTGAGCCAATCGCTTTGGTGATTGCGGAGAGTCGTTATCTGGCCGAAGATGCTGCCGAACGGATTGTCGTCGAATACGAGCTGCTGCCGGCCGTGGTGGATCTGGAGCAAGCACTCTCGCCGACAGCCCCGCTGATCCACGAAGATCTGCCCCAGAACCTCAACGCCCACGCCATCCAACGCAAGGGCGATTACGAACGTGCCCGAGCGCAGGCCGATCTTGTGCTGCGCCGGCGATTTATCTATGATCGCGGTACTGCCGCAGCGCTGGAAAATCGTGGCATCGTGGCTCACTGGGAAGCCAAAAGTGAATCGCTCACCATCTGGGACACTACCCAGGCGCCGATTCCCATCCGCAACGGGTTGGCGGCAATGTTGGGCCTCTCCGAGCGACAAGTACGCGTGATCGCCCCCTTTATTGGCGGCGGTTTTGGCCCCAAGATCATGATGTATTATCCCGAAGAAGTGCTGCTGCCCTGGGCGTCGATGCGTTTGGGGCGGCCGATCAAGTGGATTGAAGATCGGCAAGAGAATTTTTACGCGACCACACAAGAGCGCGGGCAGATCCACGACGCAGAAATAGCCTTGACGCGTGAGGGCAAAATTTTGGGTGTGTGGGATTTGTTCCTGCATGATGCTGGTGCCTATGCGCCCTATGGCTTAACGGTGCCCCTCAATAGTCAGTGTACGCTGCTCGGCCAATATGACGTTGAACATTATTACAGCGAATTTAAGTCGCTCTTTACCACCAAACCAATTGTCACACCCTACCGCGGCGCAGGTCGCCAACATGGCGTCTTTGTGATGGAGCGCCTGCTTGATCTAGCAGCCAAGGAACTTGGCATCGATCGTGCCGAGATCCGCCGACGCAATTTGATCCCACCCGACAAATTTCCCTACAACAACGAGATCATCTACCAAGATTTTGCGCCACTTGTCTACGACAGTGGCAATTATGAACCAGCGCTCGACCGCGCACTCGAGTTGATCGACTATCAGCGCTTCATCCACGAAGAGCAGCCGCGCTTGCGGGCCGCGGGCAAGCATGTTGGTTTGGGCTTGGTCACCTATGTGGAGGGCACTGGCATTGGCCCCTACGAAGGGGCCAAAGTCACCGTAGAGACGAGTGGACGAGTCAGCGTGGCGACGGGAATCGGCACGCAAGGACAAGGCCATTATACGGTTTTTGCCCAGGTGGTAGCGGAACAGTTGGGGGTAGCGGTCGAAAATGTTCGCTTGGTGACCGGCGACACCGCCGAGTTTTATTGGGGTGCGGGTACCTTTGCTAGTCGCGGTGCCGTTGTGGCGGGCAATGCCATCCATGCCGCAGCCGTGAAAGTTCGCCAAAAGATCCTGCAAAAAGCGAGCGATGAGTTAGAGGTCGCCGAAGAGGATTTAGAATTAGTCGATGGGGTTGTGCGCGTCAAAGGCTCACCCGATCAGGCGATCAAGCTGGGCGATCTGGCGGCGCGCGCCAATCCATTGCGCGGGGCTGTCCAGCCGGGGGCAGAACCTGGCCTCGAAGCGACCGACTATTTCGGGCCTGAACGCGGGGCCACGGCCAGCGGCGTTCACGCCATGATCCTCGAGGTCGACCCAGAGACCATGCAGGTCGAGATCAAAAAGTATGTGGTCGTCCATGACTGTGGCCGGGTGATCAATCCGCTGATTCTCGGTGGGCAGATCCAGGGTGGCGTCGCCCAGGGCATCGGCAATGCCTTCTACGAGCAACTCGTCTTCGACAACGATGGCCAATTGCTCAACGCCACGCTGATGGATTATCTGCTGCCCACTGCGGACACGGTGCCCGCGCTCATTACCGATCACGTTGAGACGCCGTCCCCCCTCAATCCGCTGGGGGTCAAAGGCGCAGGCGAAGCCGGGGCGATCCCAGTAGGCCCACTCTTCGCGCAGGCCCTTGAAGATGCCCTCACCGATTTCAACGTGGAAATTTTAGAGATCCCGCTAAGTCCTGGGCGACTATTTGAATTGGTTTACAAAAAATAGG
>CAZMRA010000347.1:0-2514 GCA_964568485.1 uncultured Caldilineaceae bacterium
CATCATGCCCGCCAACAACGGATCCGCAGCGAAGAGCGCTATCGGCAACCGCTGCCCCTATGGCTGCAACTTGCGGCTTATAGCTTTGTCGGCCTGCTGATTATCCTCTTTGTGGGTGGCTTCACCATCTATGTTTTGCCAGCCGCCACCATCACCGTCGTACCCGGGAAAGCACCAGTCAACACAACGGTGCAGTTGACCGCCAATCCTGACATTGATGCGCCCGACCTGGAAATCAATCTATTACCCGGCCGTTTGATCGAAACGAGCATCGAGGTCACTGGCACGATCCGCACGACCGGGTCCACTCAGCGAGCGACCGATTTGGCGCGCGGGACTGTAGTTTTTGTGAATACGGGCAGTGCTCCGGTCAGCATTCCTGTGGGCACTGTGGTCAGTACCGGTACGGGAACGCCTGTGCGCTTCCGCACAACTGCAGCCGGTGAATTGCCTGGCGGGATTGGGCAACAGCTCACGGTGCCGATTGAAGCGATTGACCCTGGCGTCACTGGCAATGTCCGCGCTAATTCGATCAGCGTAGTGGAAGGGGCAATGCGCTTCCGCGTCACGGTGCTCAACCCGGATGGGACCTATGGCGGTGGAGCGCAAATGGCCCCCGCCGTAACGCAAGCCGATCGTGACAATCTATTGGCCCAATTGCAGGCCCGCACCAACGAACTGGCACTCAGCGCTTTACAACAAAGACTAGAGCCTGGTGAGTGGTTGCCGCCTGAGACTTTGCAGACCTTTGTCATCGCCCAAGCTTTTAGCGCATTCAATGATGAAGAGACGCCAGAGCTCAGCTTGACCTTGCGTACTTTACTGCAAGGCGTAGCGGTCGATGAAGAGATCACCCGCCAAGCCATGCTCGCTGCGCTAGAAGATACCATCCCCAACCAAGGGATGCTGGTGGCCGATTCATTTCGGATAGAACGGTTGCCCGGGGCAACACCGATCGGCCGCTCGGTGCAATTCACGGTGGCGGTCAGTGGAGATTATATTGTTCCCGTAGCGATCAACGAGGTACGTTCGGCGGTCGCTGGGTTACCCCCCGATGAGGCCACGGCTGTTCTGCAAGCACGCTGGAATATCGCTCGCCCACCAGAGATCTATCTCGATCCTGACTGGCTGGGTATTTTGCCACGCTTCGGCTCACGCATTCAGGTGCGTGTCGAGTATGAAGCCGGTTTGCCAACACCTTTACCATGAATGACCGCGGAAAACTATTAGCGCTGGATGTGGGTTTGGCTCGCATTGGGGTAGCTACTTGCGACCCACTCTGGCTGAGTGTCCGCCCATTGACAGTCATTCGGCGCACCAGTCGCCGCAATGATTTTGCCGAGATCGCCCGGCTGATCACCGATGAGGAAATTGTCGCCATCATCTGTGGCTTACCGCTCAACATGGACGGCAGTGAGGGATCACAAGCCGCTACTGTGCGTGAATGGGCGTTGCGTTTGGCGCAAGCATTGCGGGCTTTGTTGTCTCGGTCATTGCCGATCATCTTTTGGGATGAGCGTCTGACGACCTTTGAGGCACAAAATTTTCAAGCGACTGGGGCGAAAGCCGCTGAGGATGCGCTGGCGGCTGCGGTGATTTTACAGAGTTACTTGGATGCAATGCGGCGAGGGGAACCCGCACAATGGGGACAAATTCTCTTGCCCGCTAAGGATTAACAAAGCCAATCATGACCAACGAACAACGACGCGAGCTGATTCTGAGCCGCCGTAACCATATTTTGCAGAATGCCGCGAACGCAACGGTTCAGGGCTGGAACAACAATTTGCTCACCAACCTGATGCGGCTGGGCTTTTTGTTGATGGTGCTGGGGGTGCTGTTCGGTGTATGGGTCGTGAGCAGAGCACATCTCACCGAGCAATTTTTGGGCGCACCGCAAGCCACCGCCGGGTTGATCGACCCGACTGCTGGGCAAGGAGCCCTGACCCCCGATAATATCGAAAAGCAGATCCTGACCCTCAGCTTGCAAATGCGCGAGCGCGAGCTCCAGATCCCAGTAGGGAATGATCCCCGCCCGCGCCCCTTTGTGATCGCACCGGGTGAGCCCGCGCGCTATGTGGCGCAACGTCTGCAAAATGCTGGTTTCGTCAGTGATGCCGATCTCTTCAATCTTTATCTGCGGGTCACTGGGTTGGATCGACGCATCAATGCCGGCAACTTTATGTTAGCCGATAACATGACCATTCCCGAGATTGCAGAAGCGTTGCAGAATGCCCTCTTCGAAGAGGTCTTGGTCACGATCCCAGAGGGGTTCCGACTGGAAGAAATTGCCGACCGCTTAGCTGAAAACAATGTGATGTCAGCGGAGCAATTCTTGACCGCGGTCCGTCAGCCACGGACGTTAAGTATCTTTGACAACTATGATTTCCTACAAGGGCTGCCACCTGAGGCCAGCTTGGAAGGCTATCTCTTCCCTGACACCTATCGTTTTCCTGTCTTCGCCAGTTCACCGGAGTTGATTATCCGCCCATTCTTGGAAAACTTTGAAGATAAGGT
>CAZMRA010000348.1:0-2418 GCA_964568485.1 uncultured Caldilineaceae bacterium
GGTGACGGAAACCGCAGTGGCGCTGTTGTTAACTCCGACCGAGACGTTTACACCCCCGCCAACGGCTACAGAGACGCCATTGCCGACCCATACCCCAACGGAAACGCCATCGCCGACTCCTTCCCCATCGCCCACCAGCACCCAGCGGCCAGTCGGCCAAGCTCCCTCCGGGGAACAGCCAACTGGGCTCCAGCTGTTGGAAGGAGTGCTGGCCAGTGCCGCCGCCGCGGCTGGATGGATCTGGTTTATTGGTGGCTCATTAACCTTCTTCATCACGGCGGGCATTGTTGCCGGTCTCACCCTACGCCCAGCAGGGCGGATTGCGCCGGAAGCCGAGGATGACTTTACACCCTTGCCGACTCCCAGGCCATACAGACGCGTCAAGCCCAAGGCTCAACCCCCAACTACGGCAGCAGATGAAGATGATCACTGGCCGGCCTCTTTACCTTGATGTCAACCTACGTTTTCTGGATTTGATGAATTGATGGTCCGCGTCTCCGTTTTACCACTTCGTTCTATTGTTCGTTTGTTTCTGTTAACGCTTACCCTACTGGCCTTTGCGTGGCGAGTCCAAGGCTTGACGCAGCAAAGTCTTTGGCGTGACGAGGTCGATGCCATCTACTTTGCCTTGCGTGAACTCTCAGCCACCCTTTCGATGTTTGTTGACGTCGGCCAAAATGGCCCACTTTATTTTGTGGCCTTACGTCCTTGGTTCTGGTTGGTGGGGGCGAGTGAGTATGCCCTACGTTGGCCATCCGCAGCCTTTGGCACACTCAGTGTCCCGCTGCTTTGGCAGGTAACGCGTCTCTTCTTTACCAAACGCCCGCAGGATCAATCACCAGCGCAATCGAACGAAATCGCTATCGGCCTACTTGCTGCTACTTTTTTTGCCTTTAACCCCTATCAACTCTGGTATGGCCAAGAAGGCAAAATGTACAGCCTGATCACTGCGCTCGCCCTGTTAGCGACCTGGTGTTGGCTACGCGGCATCCAGCGGGGTGGTTGGCGACCGTGGCTAGGCTACTGGTTTGTGGTCAGCATTGCGATGTATTGCCACTTGCTGATGATCATGCTGATCCCCTTACACATGCTCTGGTTTCTGATCGCTTGGCCCCAAAGTCGCCAGCATTGGCGAGGCTACGGGCTAGCGCTGGCCGGGCTAACCTTGCCATATTTGCCCATGGTGTGGTGGCAATGGGATCTCCTGATGGCAACCGACCAGCGCACAGCCTTCTCATTTACGCCATGGTCAACCATTGTACGCACGCTGCTCTATAATCACAGCCGTGGCTTTTTACCCAATGACGAGATGTTATTATTGGTACCGATCTTTTTCCTGGCACTGATTGGGCTTGGATTGGGGATCGGCGAATTATCGGCGTCAAGCGCAGCCGCAGAAGGTGATTCAAGGCTCGCGGCTTGGCGGCGTTGGCAACTACTCGTCACCTGGCTCTTGTTTCCGCCAGTAGAAATTTATCTACTCAGTTTACGCCAACCAGTCTTTACTGATCGGTACATCATCTGGATTGCGCCAGCAGCCATGATCTTGTTAGCCATGGGCGCGGTTATTCTCTATCATGCTAGTGGCCACTTGAGAATACCACTCGTAACCCTCTTGGTGGGGTATATTCTCACCTTTTGGCTCTATGCCGGGTGGCAACAAAAAACATTGCCGATGAAATATGATCTCCGCAGCGCGGTGACCTATACCCACCAGCGCCGCGCACCCGAGACCCTCCTCATCCTCCAGATACCCCACATGGAATGGAGTTACCGTTATTATACGGGCAACTTCCAGGCGGATCTCTTTGCCAATAGCGACGAGCGTTTGGGCTGGTGGGCTGGCGGCTTATGGACCAATCGTGGTGCGCCGGATGACCAAGCCCGAGCCGAGGTCGATCGACAAATGCGCCAGATCACAGCAGGGGCGAGCGAATTATGGGTCTTACGCAGTGAGGTTGAAATGTGGGATGCACGCCATTTGATGGATGAATGGCTGGATCAACACGGGACTGTGCTCGAACAGGCTGAGTTTCATGGCGCACAAGTAAAACATTACGTTCTTACAACACCAGTGAACTAGCCCAACAAACTAGACTCCAAAAAATCCTATCATCCAGCGATCGTTAGACTTCTCTACTACGTATCACTTAGCCGATCGATACCAACGGGTTAATTCGTTACAACTGACATAAAGCATAAGGGGGATGAAATTCTCAGCATCAGGATTATCTGAGAATCTCATCCCCCTTTACGTACCATCGATTCGCAACCGGTTGATTCCGAATCGATGGTAACGATCGCCTTACCTACTGATGATCGGCAGATAGAGCATATTGCTGCCAGCTACCGAAGTCCGCTCCAGGATCTTGCCATCGCCCAAGAGGCCCACTTCTTCCAGCCAGTAGTAGTAGTGCT
>CAZMRA010000349.1:0-2280 GCA_964568485.1 uncultured Caldilineaceae bacterium
CGCGGCCGCACCCAGAATCCGGTGAAAGTGGGGCGCATATTCACTAAAGACGCCGGGCAAGACCAAGCCAGTCAGCCCGAGCAAGCTGATCACGTAGGTAGGGCGACGGATGCGCCAGAGTGCCAAGCCTACGCCGAGATAAAAGGGCAGGACTAGCCAGAGATTCAACGCCGGAGCACCGGGTAAATTGCGCCGCGGATCTTGATCGCCCGGCGTGCCAAAAGGACCGAACATCTTGACCGTAGCCCAACTGGTCTGCCAGACTGAGGCGCTTTCTGCGGCTTCTCCGTCGCCCACAACGGCAATCTGCGCGGGGCGCAGCAAAAATTGATCCGGGTGTTGCCAGAAATACCAGCCCAATGGCGCAAAGGTAAGGGCAGCCACACCGCCCGCCAACAAGAGGCCCCTGAACCGTGGATCGCTCAGTACCCAACGTGGTCGGTCGGGCGCTAGCTGGCTGGTCTGCGCTTGAATGAGCAAGCTGAGGGCAATGCCAATCGCCAGCAGCGGCATGATCCACGCACCTTGGTAGGCATACATGGCGCTGGCCAACAGGAAGCCACCCACCGCAAATGGCCAGGCTTGTTCAGTGCGCCAGCCGCGCACCAACAAGGCCGTGGAGCCCGCCCACAGCAACGGCACCCAGATCGGCTCGATGCCCATCCGGCTAAAATGGAGATGCCATTGCATCAGCGCCAACACCGTAGCACTCAAGAGGGCAAAAATCCGCGAGGATGGGAGCGACCGACGTTCCAAACGAGCTAATTCATACGCCAAGCCGTAGACTACCACTACCGTGAGCGCTCCGTTCAGCGCTGATGTGAAGCGCATGGTCGTTGGCGTGACGGCCCAACCCAACTGATCCACCAGCGCAAAAACGAGGGCATTGGCGTAGGAATTTAAAGGGAGAACACCAAAATTGCCGGTTAAGAAGATGGGCCGGTAAGCCGGATCTTGATAGATCCGCCACGCTTCTAGCCCTTCGAATGCTTCGTCAAAGTGAAAACCTGGGGGCAAACTCTCAAGCCGCCAGAGGCGGAGCCCCAGCGCCAGAAGACCTACAGCAACCAGCAACCCACGGTGAATGTGCGATGACATAGACGGTGGATTATAATAAAAAACCCGAAGGGCTTCAAAACCCTTCGGGTGTAGGATAGCACCCGGTGGAGCGTGGTTACTCGGGTGGTTAAGCAGCGACTTTCTTTGGTTGCCGCCGAGAACGCTGCATTGGCCGCAAGCGGCGCATGAGCGAACCGGTTGCTGGCCTCAGCGCATTGGCTGTTTGAGCATGGTAGCTCTCCTGTACGCTATCGCTGGCTGAGGCTGTTGGGATCTCTTCCGGCAAGTCTGCGTACACAATGCTATTTTCGGAGCCAAATGTGTTTTGCGTGCTGCCATCCGCGTGATAATCGGTGCGCCATTGCCCATCGATCAAATAGCGAAATTGAGCTTGCTCCCCCCGTTTCAAATCAATAACAGCTCGCCAGACGCCATCTCGATCTTGTTGCATCGGTGTTGCTTGACTATCCCAGTGATTAAAGTCACCTACTAAAAAGATGCGATCCGCCCACAAACACGAAGGTAACTCAAAAGTAATCCGCACATGACCAGCCAGTGGAGAAGGGCTTTTGTAAATCATTGAAATGCTCCTGCATACAGCAACATCACCGCAGACATACCACTTCAAGCAATGACAAACGCCCTGACCATAATTCATCATGGGGCTATGTTTTGGTCCTGAGCTAGCCAGACGGGCGCCGTGTAAGTTTGCTTGAATCAGCCGATCGCAAGCTTATCAAATTTTGCGAGCCTTAATTTTATTTAGGTAACAAATTGATTGCTTATTATGAGAGTTTTTAGTTACAAAATCAATACAAATTTGCCTAAAGATAGATACATTTTATCGTGCACTTGCGATAGTTTTTGCGCCATTTGTACGCAGAACGCCAACCTTTTCCAAGCTAAATAATTTGCGTGCAGTTTCAGGAATTTAATTTGCAAATAACCATTGTTGACGACGATCTTTTCACTGGGCCTGCGTACAGATAGGAATTATCAACCATGAGCATTTTTACTTATCCAGCACCCGCTGGTGTGCGGGCGGCGATTGATTTTGGCATCAGCAACACTGACATTGTTGCGGCCAATCAAGGAATGTGGCAGGTATGGACGCGTTCGTTTAGCCATCAACCAGATGCCGACGTGGTGAACGCTAGTTTGCAAGTGGGCAACATTTCACTAAAAGAGTTGAGCTATCTCGCCGTGACTGGCGGACGGCAT
>CAZMRA010000350.1:0-2261 GCA_964568485.1 uncultured Caldilineaceae bacterium
GCCACCGCCAGTCAGCATGGATGATCTGGCGCGGGCGATCGAGAGCCATTTGTCCAACTTTCCGGGCTTTGGCGCGGCCTATATCTACGATCTGCAAACTGGCCAAGCCGCACGGGTCGATGATGAAGTGGCCTTCTCGGGAATGTCGACGCTTAAAGTCGTCATTGCTGCTGCCATCATGGCTCGCTTACCCAATGGCATCGCTGCGGGCGACGACACTGCGGTGCAAGTCGGGCAGTGGTTGGATTATGCGCTGGGTGAAAGCAATAACTTTGCGGCCAATCAGCTCTTGAGCTTTTTAGGCGGGGGCGACAGCACAGCTGGGGCACGTCATGTGACGGAATTTGCCCGCAGTTTGGGATTGGTGAATACCTTTATGCAATCGGGCTTTGATGCGCCACAGCTAGCCCAATTGCCCACGCCCGCCAATCAACGGGACGATTGGAACACCAATCCCGATACCAATCTGCAATCTACCCCGTATGATATGGGGCAGATCTTGACTGCGATCTATCAATGCACGCAAGACACCGGCATTCTACGGGCGACGTACCCAGAAGAGATCACGCCGGAAGAGTGTGGGCAGATTCTCTTTTACATGACACACGACCAATTTCAAGAGCTGATCTGGGGTGGCCTGCCCGACGTACAAAATGCCTGGATCATCCATAAACATGGCTTTGCGTTTGAATCGCACAGCGATCTGGCGTTGGTCTGGGGACCAACTGGTCCCTATGTGATCAGCATCTTTCTCCACCGTGCCGGGTGGATGGATTGGGGCACGAGCAACAGCAACATGGCGGCGATCAGCCGCTTGACTTGGCGGTTTTTCGAGTTTCAGCGTGATCACTTACAACTGACTGCCGATGCGCCACTGGTCTTAACGCCGCCCCCAGGCTATGTCAAAATTACCAACTATATTCCAACCGCCGCTAAACCGGCCAGTGATAACTAAGAATCTAATCAGCAATGCCAACGTTAGTGCTACCAGACAAGCCCGGCACAGAATTTCAAGTTAAGCACAAAGCTTATGACGGTCACGCCTAAACAATATCGTCCTCATTTTGTTTACATCGCCATAATTGCCGTGGGCTTAGTCTTGAGCGGTTTATTAGTTCGAGAATTTTGGCTAGGAGCAACGCTAGGGGCGCTGCCATTTTTGGCCATCAGCTTAGGGCTGGCGGTCTGGGGGTTCTTGGCCTTTGCCACCCGCGTCGAAGTAACACCAACCAGCTTGACGGTGTACACACCCCTGCGCAAGCCAACCATTGTCGAATTTCGCCAACTGATTATGGTTGCTGAATCTGGACGCTTGCTACAAATGATCAGCCTACTCTACTACCCTCGCCAAGCGGATGGTCTGCTCACGCTCGATACGGTGGCCAGTCTACACCTACCCGCGCTGCGCGGGCAAGCCGAACTCCTCGCACAATTGCAAACGAGTATTCCTTCATGATACCGGTAGCACCTTCGCTCTTACTGCGTCCGTTGCAAGGCGACGAACGACAAATTATCGGAGATGCAATCAACACGGTATTGGCCGAAACCCCGTTTTGCACTCAACTAGACCAAGCAGCGATCTACGAGCAGCTTTATGCGCCCAATCCACCATCACTGCACCCGGTGAAGTGGGAACGTTTCGAGCGCATAGCGGCTTGGCGAGCGCGACGGCTGCAGGGCTTCATCGACGCAGCAGTGGGGCTGGATAGCGACAATATCGATTCCCCCGATTATGCGCAGATTGGGCTATTGCGCTTCTTCCTGCTGGTGGAACGTAGCGAGCGAACCGACGAAGTTGCCGCGGCCTTACTCAGCGCAGCCGAAGAATTTTGGCGCTCAGCCGGGGTCAGCTATATCAAAGCATTCCATTACAGCACGGGGTACCCGATGTTTCAGGCGGGTTTGGGCAGTATCCCCGGAGACTGGGTTCATGAGGTCCGCGCACTCACGGCCGCTGGTTACCGCTTTGTCGACCGCTATTATTGCCTCGCCAGGGCGTTGATCGATCCGGTGGAAGAGGTCATGCCCAACGCACAATTGAGTTTGGTCTATGGCGGCACGCCATCAGACCGCAACTATCAATTGTACCGGCGGGCGGATTGGGTAGGCACCGCGCGCGTGGTGGCCTTCAACATCGAAGAAGCGGTCGGCGGTCACCGGTTGGCCAAGTTGATGCACCTGGAATTAGACCCAGCCTGGCGCGGACAGGATATTGGCAAGTGGCTCTTGAAGCGGATCATCAACGATTATACGTTGCAGGG
>CAZMRA010000351.1:0-1936 GCA_964568485.1 uncultured Caldilineaceae bacterium
GCAAGATTTACTGCGCCAAAATCCATCGATCCCGAACAACACGTTGATTGCCAATTTGTTGCCTTGGTTGCGCACGATTGGTCTCGGGGTGGCGCTGAACATCTCTCCCGAAGCGAGTAATGTGACCCGTTGGAGCGGTGAGACGAACTTCACCCCAGAAACACCGGCCTCTGTGATTGGCCCGTTCGAACTCGGTGGGATTGCCTTTGATGATAGTGGCAACCTGCGGATCGGTTCGGTTCCTGGCTCGGCGCTTGGTTTGGCAGGTCCATTGTTGCCGCCAGATGTTCTGAATCTGCTGGCATCGATGGGCATCGACAAGTTGCAGGTCAATGTGGATCCGAATGTGATTGCGTTGTCGATGAACGATCGCGCACTGCCAGGCTTAGCCTATGATAGCGGTTCGTTAGCAGCAGCACGCCCGCTGATCGATGCCTTTGCCCCGACGCTTGGCCCCACGCTGGACACTGTCTTGCCGGTGCTGCAAGCTGCGGATCTGGATCTAGCTGTCTCCTTTACTGGCGAACCGGCCGGCTCCATGTCGTTGGGCGCGGTGCCTGTGCAGATCAATGACGATGGCACGCTCTCGACATTCGGTGTGGCTGTGCCCGGTGTGACGTTGCCTGCCGATTTGTTGCAACAGTTGCAAGCAGCTGGTGTAGAAACCTTGAATGTGGATGTGAATCAGGAAGGTCTCTTCTTGGCAGCCAATGGGCAAACTCTGCCAACGATCACCTGGACGCCTGAATCGCTTGCGACTCTGGCTGGCGTTGTAGCCCCGATTGCTGGAGTTAGCCCCGACATGATCAGCGGTGCCCTCGATTTAATTAGTGAGACCGGCGGCATCAAAGCCAACATCGGTGTGGGTGAGGCTGCTGCTTCGAATGAAGAGATCAACCGCACATTGACCGTCCCAAGTGGTGAGGGTGCTGCTGTGTTGCGCCTGAATGCCAATGTGGAAAATGGGGCCATTACCAGTGTTGAGGGCTTAGGCGATCTGGATGATTTGGGGATTGGTGCAATTGCTTTACCTGCCAATGTGACCCAGATCCTAGGTCAATTGGGGGCCCAGCAACTAGAACTGAACACCGATGCCGGCAAGGCAGATCTGCTGTTGGATGGCAATACAGCACTCACCATCAACTGGGATGAGCCATCGCTGCAATCAGCTTTGCAACTGGCCGCGCCTTTCTTGGCCGACACACCACTGGCTGATCCTGCAGTGGCGCAATTTGTGCAACAGCAGATTGTCCCGCAACTGCCCAATGCCGATGTAGATATTCGTTTGAATTTGAATTGATGGATTGATTGCCGCAGAATGGGTCGCTCACAGAGCGGCCCGTTTTTGTTTGTCCACTTGGGCTAAGTTGACTAGCAAAGCTAGGGCCATCCAGTTCCACATAGCGAGATCGGGCAAGGTCCAAAAGGCATCCACTTGGGCATGGGCGCAAGCCGCCAAGAGCCCCGCTCCTAAGCCTACTGCGAACCACCCCGGTTCGTTGATATTCGCCCAAAGCTGTCGGATCAACTTGCTGGCAACTAGCACTCCTACCAAAAACCAGAGTAATCCTAATGCGCCCCAGGTGCTGGCAATCTCCAACCAGAGGTTGTGGGGATGTAGCAAGTTGAATTCATCCCCTGGCTGTACGTAGGCTGGATAGCGCCAGAAAAAGCCGCTTGGTCCAGTCCCAAGCCAAGGGAAATCAGCCCAAAGCTGCAGTGTGTTCTTCCAAATGCTCAAGCGATTGATCAATGAGGCGCTGTTCGTGAGGCGCGACCAGGCAAGGACGAGACTGCCGCCCAGTAACCCCAGCAGTGGAAGAATCAGCCAGTTTGGGGTGAGCCGTGGCCGGAATGCTGTGCTCAACCGAGTCTGCAGCCCGAAGCGGCCGAGCAAAAGGCCCGCAGCCGGTATCCCCAAGAGCCATGCGCCGCG
>CAZMRA010000352.1:0-1908 GCA_964568485.1 uncultured Caldilineaceae bacterium
GTGGCAAGCGCCTAGACAGTACACGCTAAAAGAAAAACGGCTCCCTAAAATATAGGGAGCCGTTTCATCACAATTACTCAGATGGCTTAGACGAGGTCGAAGCGATCCAGATTCATGACCTTGTTCCACGCGGCCACGAATTCGTTCACAAATGTCTCCTGCGCATCATCACAGGCATAGACTTCTGCCAGTGCGCGCAACTGGGAGTTGGAACCGAAGATCAGATCAACGCGAGTACCAGTCCACTTCAACTCGCCGGTGGCGCGATCGCGGCCTTCGTAAACACCGTGACCTTCCGCAGATGGCCGCCATTCTGTGCTCATATCGAGCAGATTCACAAAGAAATCGTTCGAGAGCGTCCCTGGGCGATCAGTGAATACGCCATGCTTGGACTGACCAGTATTGGCATCCAAGACGCGCAGGCCACCAACCAGCACAGTCATCTCGGGGGCAGTCAGAGTCAACAATTGTGCCCGATCCACGAGGAGCTCCTCGGCTGGCAGGGTATATTCGGTCTTGAGATAGTTGCGGAAGCCATCGGCAGTCGGTTCGAGTACGGCAAAGGATTCGACATCGGTCTGTTCGGCCGAAGCGTCCATCCGCCCAGGGGTGAAGGGCACAGTCACATTGAAGCCTGCATTCTGAGCGGCTTGCTCAACCGCAGCACAACCACCGAGCACAATCAAGTCTGCGAGCGAGACTCGCTTGTTACCCGACTGGGCGCTGTTGAACTCCTGCTGAATCCCTTCCAGGGTGGAGAGCACAGTCGCCAATTGAGCAGGTTGATTGACTTCCCAATCCTTTTGCGGCGCAAGGCGGATGCGCGCACCATTGGCGCCACCGCGCTTGTCCGAACCACGGAAGGTGGATGCTGAGGCCCAAGCGGTCGAGACCAATTGTGGGATCGTTAACCCCGAAGCTAAGATCTTCTTCTTGAGGGCTGCAATATCGTGCTCATCAATCAATTCGTGATCGCACGCCGGGATGGGATCCTGCCAAACGAATTCTTCAGCAGGTACTTCTGGGCCAAGATAGCGGGCTCGTGGACCCATATCGCGGTGGGTCAGTTTGAACCAAGCACGCGCAAAGGCAGCGGCAAATTCATCTGGATTTTCGAGGAAGCGGCGGGCAATCTTCTCATACGCCGGGTCGGCCCGCAAGGCCAAGTCGGTGGTGAGCATGGCCGGAGCATGCCGTTTATCTGGGATGTGCGCATCGGGCACAGTGCCAGCGCCCATACCATGTTTGGGCTTCCACTGATGAGCACCGGCTGGGCTCTTGGTCAATTCCCATTCATAGCCGAACAAGTTCCAGAGGAAGTTGTTGGTCCATTTGGTGGGGGTGGTCGTCCAAGTAACTTCTAGGCCACTACCAATGGTGTCGGCACCCTTGCCTGTGCCATAGCTATTCTTCCAGCCGAAGCCCTGCTCTTCAATGGGGGCAGCTTCTGGCTCCGGGCCCACATGAGACGCCTCAGCTGCGCCATGGGTCTTGCCAAAAGTGTGACCACCAGCGATCAACGCGACCGTCTCTTCGTCATTCATTGCCATGCGAGCGAATGTCTCGCGGATATCGCGGGCGGCGGCCAGCGGATCTGGGTTACCATTGGGGCCTTCCGGATTGACATAGATCAAACCCATCTGCACAGCGGCCAGCGGGTTTTCTAGTTCACGGTCACCAGAATACCGTTGATCCTCCAGCCACTTGCCTTCGGAACCCCAGTAAATATCCTCTTCGGGCTCCCACACATCTTCGCGGCCACCAGCAAAGCCAAGGGGCTTGAAGCCCATGGATTCTAAGGCGACATTACCAGCCAGGATCATAAGATCCGCCCAGGAAATCTTGCGGCCATATTTCTTCTTGATCGGCCACAGCAGGCGCCGCGCCTTGTCGAGATTCACATTGTCG